>NZ_JAAVXC010000025.1:0-163457 GCF_013416725.1 Pseudomonas sp. SbOxS1 | reverse complement strand
GGCATTGCTCCGTGGGTCGCCGCGATGGGCCATCCATGGCCCAGCGCGGCTAAACCGGCGTCCTGCCGGTTTACCCACTGCGCAATGCCTGCGTTCGGCCAGCGTGGTTAACGGGGCACCCAGATCAAAAGCCAAAGCGAGGCGGCCTTAAAGCCGACCGGATCTTGCAGATACCCCCAATCCCTGTAGGAGCCAGGCTTGCCGGCGAACCAGGCGCTGCGGTGTGTCTGTTGTACCGCGTTATCGTTCTTCGCCGGCAAGCCTGGCTCCTACAGGGGAAACGCGTACGGTTCCCAATTAGGTCGGCTTTAAGGCCACCTCGCTTTCGCGTTTGATCTTGATCTGGCTTTTGATTTTCTTGCCCCATCGCGGCGGGCCCACGGAGCAGGACCGGAGCGAGGGCATGGCGAGCCTTAGCGAGCCACCGAACGCCAGGGGCAAGAGCCCTTGGTTACTTAGGGCCGGGCGGCGTTCCGTTTTTCCAAGTGACTCGCCGTAAGGGCGAAACCCTAGGTGGCCGTTGCCGCAGGAATGGATATACACCCATTCCAAACATACACCTGCAGCCAACAACCTAAAGTGATTATGCCCCTCTGCGTTCTTTCCTCAGGTCACTGCGGGCGAACGCCGTCAAAAGCATCTTGCAGTAACTGACGGATCGCCGTTGCTTCGATAGGCCGCGGATTCCAGTATGGGTTGGACAGTGCGATGTCAGTGGCGCGGTCCAGATCCGCCTCGGTCAGGCCCAGGTCCTTGAGTCGGGTCGGTGCACCCAGCGAACTGGAAAGATCGAACAGCGCAGCGGCGGGGCTGCAATCCTCCACGTTCAGCGCCCGGCTGATGCGCGACAGTGCTGGCGCAGCGGGCTGGTTGTAGGCGATGGCGTGGGGCAGCACGATGGTGTGGGTTTGTGCATGGGGCAAATTGAAGCTGCCGCCCAGGGTGTGGCACAGCTTGTGGTGCAGCGCCATGCCGACATTGCCCAGCACCGTGCCGCATAGCCAGGCGCCATACAGGCAATCGCCGCGGGCATCGAGGTCAGATGGGCTCTGATGGATTTTTTTCATGCCTTCGGCCAGTGCACGGATGCCTTCCTCGGCCATCAGCGACATGACCGGGTTGCCATCCTGGGCATACAAACCTTCGGCGGCGTGGGCGATGGCGTTCATGCCGCTGGTGATGGACATGTCCAGGGGCAGGCTGACGCTGAGCTCAGGGTCGTAGATCACGGTTTTTGGCAGCACGCGCGGGTCCTTGCCGGTGCGCTTGAGGCCGTTTTCGGTCAGGCCGAATACCGGTGTCATTTCGGAGCCGGCGTAGGTGGTCGGGATCGCCAGGATCGGCAGGCCCGAGTCCATGGCGATGGCCTTGCCCAAGCCTGTGGTCGAGCCACCGCCAATGGCTACCGCACAATCGGCACCCAGTTTGCGTGCGACTTCGCGAGCCTCGCGGGCGGTTTCGATGGGTACATGCATGACGGCCTTGTCGAAAATATCGGCGGCACGACTGCCCAGCAATTGCGCGATGTGCTCAGCCTGGGAACGTTGTTCCGGGGTGCACAGTACCAGCGCCCGTTTGGCGCCCAACCGATCGATTTCCGCTTCCAGTTGTTGCAGCGAGCCCTTGCCGAAAATGACGCGCGACGGTTGGCCGTTATAGATGAAGGGTAGGGTGGACATGGGGCGGTTCTCCGGGGGCAGTTAGAGCGCTGAAGGTTTGGCCATGGGCGTGGGTTGATAAGCGAAAAACTGCCATTGCAGGCCGGCCTTCACCCAGACCGTCAGCGTGCGGTTGTGAATGGTTTTGGCGACGCCATGGGACGTGATGTCGGCTGACATTTCTCCAAAGACGAGGGCGGTATCGCCTGAGCACCGAACTTGATGAATCAGGTGGTCGATGCGGTGATAGACGTAGAGACCGTCTCGGCATTTGCTCAGGTAACTGCTCAAACTGTCCTGGACGCCGTTGGAGTGGATGTAGGTCAACTGCGGGTGGGACAGCCTTTTAAAGGCTGGCAAGTCACCTTGGCGCATGGCCAGGTAACGTTGCGCCTCAAGTTCCTTGATGACAGTGCTGTCGTTATTCATGGGCCCCTCGAACTTCGGTCAGGACAAAGTCGAACGCCAAGGTATGGAACGCTTCGCTGATCAACGTGCCGTCCGGGGCCTGGCCGGGTTCTTGCCGGAGCCATTGCGCGATCAATGAAGGGCGTACGCCAAATACCGCGTCCGAATCCAGATACGGATCGCCTTCGCGAAATACCTGGGTGTTCAAGCGCTGGAAACCTGGGGCGCTGATGTCGAACTGCAAGTGGGCCGGGCGCCATGCATGGCGATTGAGCGATGTCAGCATGTGACCGACAGGCCCGTCGTCAAGGATGGGCTGGCCCTGCGGCACGACGGTCCAGAAATGGTAGTCCCCGGCCTGACCGGCTTGAATCAAGGCCTGGCCGCCGCCCTCGGCGTCGCCGACCGCAGTAGAGATCCGCAGCGTGGCGCCGGGAACGGGATTGCCCTTGACGTCACGAATCACCCCGCGCACATGCAGCCTGGGCCCGACGTGTCCGGTGTTTATATCGGCGCCCAGATCGTGGATCGTCGCGGCCGGCGCCTCCAGCACAGGGAGGGTTGTGGCTTCGGTGCAGCCGGCGGGCTTCCTGTCGTTCTGTGCCAGCACCAGGGTCGACAGCCCCAAGGTGTGGGAAAGCAGCACGAATTCCTGCCGATCCGCAGAGCTGACCTTGCCCGCCTGGGCCAGAAACGCCATCCCTTGTTGCCACTCTTTTTCCGTCAGTTTGATGTCACGAGCAAAGGCATGCAGGTGCTGCACGAGGCTGGTCATGACTTCACACAAGCGCGCGTCCGTGGCACCACTGTTACGCGCCAATACGGCTTGGGTGATGGAGGCTTCGTCCAGATTGCGCATCGTGACTCCAGAATTTTTCAGATTTTTTCACGCCCTGCCGGCACCCGCGGCTACACCGCCAACCGATCTGTTCAGGCCATGGCACTGCACGTTATAGTTCCAAACAGCGCAAAAAAAGTCCGATAAAGAAATTCTTTATTTCATATATGAAAAACTAAAAGACGGAGCACGCGATGGATCGGCTAACCGAACTGGAGCTTTTTGTAACGACGGCCGAGTTGGGCACCTTGAGCAAGGCTGCCGAATTCCTCGGCTTGTCCAATGCGGCGGCGAGTCGACACTTGGTGGCGCTGGAGCAACGACTGAACGTGAGGTTGATCGATCGCAACACTCGCCGGCTGGCGCTGACCCATTCGGGCCACCAGTTCTATACGAGTTGCAAGAGCTTGCTCGGCGAGCTCAAGGAAGCCGAGGCTTCACTGACCGAATCGCTGGTACAGCCGGTTGGCACCCTGACCATCACCTCGTCGATCTCGTTCTGCATGCTGCATATCGCGCCGCTGATCCCGGCGTTTCGCAAGAAGTACCCGCATATCACCGTCAAGGTGCTGGGCGAAAACCGCTATTACGACATCATCGATAGTGAAATCGACCTGGCGATCCGCACCAAGGAATACGAGCCAGACTCCAACATCACCATCCGCCGGCTCGCGGAAACCCGCAGGGTCCTGGCGGCATCACCCGGCTACTTGCAGCGCAAGGGCACGCCCAAGACCATTGAAGACTTGGTCAACCATGACCTGTTGATCTACAGCCATGCCAACCAGCCCAGGGTCATGCGTTTCACCAAAGGCGATGAAGAAGTCGCGATCAAGGTCGATCCCATTCTGGAAACCAACGACGGGCAGATCGTTCGGGCAGCGGCGCTGGCGCATGGCGGCATCCTGGTGCAGCCCAAGTACATCATCAACGCCGACCTGGTGGCGGGGCGCTTGATCCCGGTGCTGGATGAGTGGGACCTGCCTCGCTTGACGATCAACATGGCGTTCCAGAGCCGGCGCTACATGCCGACCAAGCTGCGGGTGTTCATCGACTTCCTGCTCGCCGATTTTGCCGAGCATGAATATGAGCGCTACTGGACGCGCTAGCCGCAGTTTTCCACCAGCCGGAAAACACATTTGCCATATGAACGTTTTTCTTCCGATTCAATGGCAGTAGTCTCATTCCCACTGAGTGCACACATAACTTCAATAAAGGTTGACCTCATGTCCAACAGTCGAACTGCCAGCAGTGCTTCGTCGAAAATTCTCTGGCGTATCGCAGCCATCACCACCATGGGGTCATTGGGATTCGGTTACGACACCGGTGTCATCTCCGGTGCATTGCCCTTCATGTCGCTGGATGCCAGCCAGGGCGGCCTGGGCCTGACCCCGGTCTCGGAAGGTCTGGTGGCGTCTTCCCTGATATTTGGCGGCGCAGTGGGTGCACTGTTCGCCGGTCAGTTGTCCGACCGTTATGGTCGTCTCGGCGTACTCAAGGCCCTGGCCCTGTTGTTTGCATTGGGTGCCCTGGGCACCGCGCTGGCACCGGACATGTGGTCCATGGTCGTCACCCGCTTCATTCTCGGTATCGCCGTCGGCGGTGCATCGTCCACCGTGCCGGTGCTGATCGCCGAGCTGGCGGCGCCCAAGCATCGCGGACGGCTGGTTTGCCAGAGCGAATTGATGATCGTCTCCGGTCAGTGCCTGGCCTACATCGCCAGTGCCGGATTGGCGCACCTGTTCGATAGCCCGACCATCTGGCGCTACATGCTGGCGATCGCCTTGATACCCGCGGCGCTGCTGTACGTTGGCATGCATTTCGTCCCCACTTCGCCACGCTGGCTGGTCAGCAAAGGCCGTGTTGCCGAGGCCAAGACGGTCCTGGCCGGTATTCGTGACACACAGCGTGAGGCAGACCGCGAACTGAAGGAAATCATCTCCCAGTGCAAGGTCGAACAGCGCCATTCCAGTGTGCTCGCCACGCTCAATGAACCCTGGCTGCTCAAGTTGCTCGCCATTGGTATCGGCCTTGGTTTCGTGATCCAGTTCACCGGTGTCAATGCGTTCATGTATTACACGCCGATGATCCTCAAGGAGACGGGGATGGGCATCAATGCCGCGCTGATCGCCACCATTGGCAACGGCGTGATCTCGGTGATCGCCACCCTGATCGGCATGTGGGTGATCAACCGCATGGGCCGGCGTTCGATGCTGTTGTTGGGGCTGACCGTGGTGGTGCTGGCGCAGATCTTCCTCGGTGTGGTGCTCAACTTCATGCCGCACTCGCTGGTGCAAAGCTACCTGGCGCTGTCCGGTGTGCTGGTGTTCCTGTTCTTCATGCAGATGTGCATCGGCCCGGTCTACTGGCTGCTGATGTCGGAACTGTTCCCGACCCACGCCCGTGGCTTGATGAATGGCATTTCAGTGAGCGTATTCTGGATTTTCAACGCCATCGTCGCCTTCGTTTTCCCGGTGCTGCTGAGCGTGATGGGCGGTATGACCTTCTTCCTCTTTGCGGTGGTGAACATCGGCTCGATCGTCTTCTGCACGCTGTGGTTGCCGGAAACCAAAGGGCTGACCCTGGAAGAGATCGAGCAGCAGATGAAGCAACGCTTCAACGGTCGTAAATGGCGTGCTGCCGACGCCCAGGCCTATTGAGAACGACCAGCGCTTGCCGGCAGTCAAACCTGAACAGCCTGCCGGCCTTCAAGAACAATGAAACAAGGACCTCACGTCATGACTGCTCATCTGGATACCGACATCGCCATCGGCGGCCTTTTCGAAGAGGAACACTCCGCCGAGATCGTCAATGCCCGCAACTCGGCCGACGCCAATCCACGGCTGGTCGAGGTCATGTCGGTACTCACCCGGCATCTGCACGCGGCCATCAAGGAAATCGAGCCGACGCACGATGAGTGGTTCAAGGCCATCGAGTTCCTGACCCAGACCGGGCAGATGTGCACCGACTGGCGCCAGGAATACATCCTGCTGTCGGACGTGCTGGGCGCGACCATGCTGGTGGATGCGATCAACCATCGCCGGCCCAAGGGCGCCACGCCCAACACGATCCTCGGTCCTTTCTACGTGGCCGATGCGCCGCGCTACGAGAATGGCGCGAACATCTGCCTGGATGGCAAGGGCGAACCGACGCTGGTCAGCGGTCGGGTGCTCGACACCGCCGGGCGGCCGATTGCCGGTGCAACCCTGGACATCTGGCAAACCAACGATGACGGTTTCTACGACGTGCAGCAAAAAGGCGTACAACCGGATTACAACCTGCGCGGCCTGTTCACCACCGATGCCGACGGCTACTACGCATTCCGCACGGTCAAGCCGCGCCATTACCCGATTCCCGCCGATGGCCCCGTGGGCAAGTTGCTGGGTGATCTGGGTCGCCACCCCAACCGCGCCGCGCATTTGCATTTCATCGTGACCGCCGAAGGTTACGACCAGGTCATCACGCACATCTTCACACCCGATTGCCCGTACTTGCACGAGGACACCGTGTTCGGCGTGAAGAAAGAACTGATCGCCGAGTTCACCACCCAAACCGACCCGCACGTCGCGCAGCGCTATGACTTGCAGGTGCCGTTCCTGGCGGTGAATTGGGACTTTGTCCTGACCCCGGCCTGAACAAAAAACTGTTAGCGACCGTCCTGAAACCACTCACTCAAAAGTGATCGTCATGCCAAATAAAAGTATTGAACTGCTTGCCGCCTACTGGACCCTCGCTGGCGACACATACCCCGGCGCCCCCAGCGAGATCAGTCCGTTCTCCCTGCAAGCGCGTGCCGAAGCGGCGTCGAAAGCCGGCTGGCGCGGCATGGGCCTGGTGCATGCCGACATCCTGCACAACGTTGAGAAACTGGGCATCTCCACCATGCGTAACATCTTCCAGGACAACGGCATCAAGCACCTGGAAGTGGAGTTCCTGACCGACTGGCACCTGGACGGAGAGCGCCGCGCGGCATCGGACAAGATCCGCGACGAACTGCTGGAAGTCGCCGGTGAACTCGGTGCGCGCAGCCTCAAGGTCGCCGGCGGCCTGTTCGAAGACGGCTTGCCCGATGTACCGCGCATGCGTGAAACCTTTGGCCTGTTGTGCGACCGCGCCCAACCCTACGGCGTCAACGTGGTGATCGAGTTCCTGCCGTTTTCCAGCGTGCGCACCATCGATCTCGCGATTGCCGTGGCCGAAGGCGTACGTCCCAACGGCGGCCTCCTGGTCGACACTTGGCATGTGGCCCGCGGCGGCATGAGCTTCGATGAGATCGCCAAGATCCCGCTGGAGTTGATCAAGTCCATCGAGCTGGATGACGCCAACCACGCCATCGTCGAAACCCTGTTCAACGACTCCACGCACCACCGCAAATTGTGCGGCGAAGGCCAGCTGGACGTGCCGGACTTCATCCAGCAAGTGGTCAACGTCGGCTACGACGGGCCCTGGGGCGTCGAACTGATCTCCGCCGAGTTGCGCAAGCTGCCGCTGGAAGTCGCGGCCAAGCGAGCCTTTGAAACAACCATCGCGCAGTTCGAAGGGATCAAGTTCCCGAACTGATGCACCGGATAAACACGCAAATTTTGCTCGTACACAACAACGAACAATAGAGTTTTCAGGAGAAAGACAATGGTAGGTATCGCAGTTCTCGGCGCCGGCCGTATCGGCAAGATTCACGCAGCCAACGTCGCGGCCAGCCCGTTCGCAAAACTGGTGGTGGTAGCCGACCCGTTCGGCAACGCCGCCGAACAATTGGCCGGTGCGCTCGGCGCTGAGGCCATGACCGACTGCGAAGCGGCGATCGATCGCGACGACGTCCAGGCCATCGTCATCGGCACCCCGACCCACACCCATATCAGCCTGATGCTGCGCGCTGTGCGCCAGGGCAAGGCGGTGCTGTGCGAGAAGCCGATCGATCTGGACATGGCCAAGAGCCTGGCCGCCGTCGAAGAAGTGGAACGCCTCAACGGCCGGGTGATGCTGGCGTTCAACCGCCGCTTCGAGACCACCTTCGCAGAAATGCGCGCGGCGATTGAAGCCGGCGATATCGGTGAGGTGCGCCAGGTGATCATCAGCAGTCGCGACCCGGGCCTGGCGCCTGAGGACTATATTGAACATTCCGGTGGCATCTTCCGCGACATGACCATCCATGACCTGGACATCGGCCGTTGGCTGCTGGGCGAGGAACCGGTGGAGCTGACCGCCATCGGCAGCCGCCTGATCGACCCGCAGATGATGGAAAAGTACGACGACTACGACACCGCGATGGTGCAGATGCAGACTGCATCGGGCAAACAGTGCCACATCAACAATTGCCGCCAGGCGGTCTATGGCTACGACCAGCGCATCGAGGTGTTCGGCTCCAAAGGCATGCTGCAAATGGACAACCTGCGCCCGACCACCATCCGTCGCTGGAGCCAGGATGTCACCGACGCTCGCGAGCCGTTGCTGAACTTCTTCCTCGAGCGCTACCAGCAAGCCTACAAGGCCGAACTGGATGCGTACATCGATGCGCTGGTCAAAGGCAGCCCAATGCCGACCACCGTACAGGACGGCCTCAAGGCGCTGAAACTGGCGGATGCGGCCGTCGAATCGGTCAAGACCGGGCGCGCGGTCCGGCTCTGAGCCGAACGTTACTCGCTACTTCGGACAAGAACATCGGGAGAACAACATGTCCTATCAGCTTGAGAGTGGCGCCACCATCGGTGTGGCCTGCCTGGGGATCACCCACCCACACACGTCGGGCCGCGTCAAAGCGTTCAAGCGCATACCGGGCGCGCAGTTCCTGGGTGCCTACGACGACAGTCCGTTGCTTGAACCCTTCTGCGATGCACTGGGTTTGCAGGCGCGCAGCAAGGAAGAAATCCTCGCCGACCCGAACGTGCACGTCGTACTGGTACACCCAAAAAGCTACCTGATGGCCGACTGGGCCATCGAAGCCCTGGAAGCCGGCAAAGCCGTACTCTGCGAGAAGCCGGCAGGCCGTGGCACGATCGATACCACCCGTATCGTCGAAGCCGTCGAGCGCACCGGCGGGTTGTTCCAGGTGGGCTACTGCTGGCGCTACGCGCCGTCGGTGGAAAAGATGCAGCAAGTGCTGCAGAGCGGTGAGATCGGCAAGGTCCTGCAAGTTCGTGCGCATGCCGGCTGCTCCCACGATGAGGCCGACACCAACCACATGAAGCAACCGGGCGACCGCGGTGGTGCCTTCTACGTGATTGGCTGCCACACCATCGACCGTTTGTTGCTGCACTTCGGCATGCCCAAGTCGGTCAATGCGCGGATCACCAAATTCGCCGGGCAGATGAGCGATTCGGCGCGCGAAGACGCAGTGGGCGCGGTCCTCAACTACGATGACAAGTTGATCACCATCGACTTCATGTCCTGGGATCCGATGCCCTGGACCGAGAGCTGGGACATCACGGCCTACGGCACCCACGGGGTGATGCACTCCACGCCGATGCCAGCGTCGTACAAGCTGTATCACGATGGCAAGAACGGCCATCAGCAAGGCTGGACCCACTGGAACGAGAACAGCTTTCCAGAGATCTGGGCGGTGCGCAAAACGGTTTATTCCCCGGAGATCGCCGAGATCGGCAACCCGGTGTATTTCGATCGCGAAGCCGCAGCCTTCGTCCAGTCGTTGCGTACCGGCAGCCCTTCGACCGTGCCCGCCACCCAGGCGCACAACATCAACGTGATTCTCGAAGCGCTGTTCGAGTCCGCTGAATTGAACGGCCAGGAAGTCATCCTGGCCAGGTAATCGGCTACACGCAGTCCCGTAGGCAAACACCCCCAGCCGACTCTGTTTTCAGGGTCGGAAGGGGACCTGCATCCCGAGAAATGCCCACAACAAGAAAAAGAGGTCACCATGCACACGATCATCAAGATTGCCGGCGCAATACTGTTGGGACTGACCGTCAGTGCCTGCGATAAAAGCGCTACCAGCACCAAGGGCACCATTGGCGTGGCCATGCCCTCGAAAACCGAAGCACGCTGGGTGTCGGACGGCAGCAGCATCGTCGACTCGTTGAAGAAGCTCGGCTACGACACCGACCTGCAGTACGCCCAGTACGAAGCACCGACCCAGCTGTCGCAAATCGAAAACATGATGGTCAAGGGCATCACGGGGCTGATCGTCGCGCCGATCGACGGCACGACCATGGCCGATGTGCTCAAGCAGGCCAAGGAAAAAGGCATCAAGGTCATTTCCTATGACCGGCTGATCCGCAACACCAAGGACTTCGACTACTACGTCACCTTCGACAACTACCGCACCGGTGTGCTGCAAGGCCAGTCAATCGTCGACAAGTTGCAACTCCAGCAGGGCAAGGGCCCGTTCAACCTGGAAATCTTCGCCGGCTCCACCGACGACAACAATGCCCACGTGGTGTACGCGGGGGTGATGTCTCAGCTCAAGCCCTACATCGACAGCGGCAAACTGGTGATTCGCAGCGGCCAGCAGGCCATGGAAAAAGTGGCGACGCCCAACTGGGATGGCGCCCAGGCCCAGGCGCGCATGGATAACCTGCTCAGCGCCTTCTACGGCACCGCCCATCTGGACGCCGTGCTGGCGATGAACGACCAGATCGCAACCGGCGTGGTGTCTTCATTGCGCGGCGTGGGTTACGGCACGGGCAAGGCAGCGATGCCGATCGTCACCGGGCAGGACGCCGAGGTGGCCAGCATCAAGTCGATCATTCGCGGCGATCAATCCTCGACCATCTTCAAGGACACCCGCGCCCTCGCCGAGGCCGCTGCGCAGATGATGGACGCCAGCTTGAGCGGCAAGACAGTGGTGGTCAATGACTCCACGTCCTACGACAACGGCGTGATGGTCGTGCCGACTCAACTGCTCACGCCACAACTGGTCGATGGCAACAACTGGCAGAAAGTCCTGGTGGACGACACCAAGTTCTACACCTCGGAGCAGTTGCGCTAAGGCGAACCGTGATGGGTGCGTGCTGGCAGGAGAGAGAAAATGACAAAAACCATTCTCGATATGCGTGATATCCAGAAGAGCTTCGGCCCTGTGAAGGCGCTCAGCCGGGTCAACCTCAAGGTCGGCGATGGTGAAATCCATGCGATCTGCGGTGAAAACGGTGCCGGTAAATCGACCCTGATGAAGATCCTCAGCGGCGTCTATCCCCATGGCAGCTACGCCGGTGAAATTGTCTTCGATGGCTCGCCGAGAACCTTCCAGGGATTGCGCGACAGTGAGGCGCTGGGCATTTGCATCATTCACCAGGAGCTGGCTCTGGTGCCGATGCTGTCGATCACCGAGAACCTGTTTCTCGGCAATGAGATCGCCCGGCATGGCGTAATCGACTGGAACCAGGCGCACCGGCGGGCCCGTGATTTGCTCGCTCGTGTTGGCCTTGATGCAAGCCCCCAGACACTGGTGGGCAAACTCGGCATCGGCCAGCAGCAGATGGTGGAAATCGCCAAGGCGCTGGCCAAGGACGTGCGACTGCTGATCCTTGACGAGCCCACCGCCAGCCTCAACGAAAAAGACAGCGACACCTTGCTCAAGCTGATGCTTGAACTCAAGGGGCGTGGCATTACCTCGATCATCATTTCGCACAAGCTCAACGAGATTGGCCGCGTGGCCGACGAGATCACGGTGATTCGCGACGGCAGCACCGTCGACGTCATCGACTGCCGCGCCGAGCCCATCGATGAAGCTCGGGTCATCCGCTCCATGGTCGGTCGCGAGTTGTCGGATCGCTACCCGGCCCGCGTCAGCGAGATCGGCGACACGCTGTTCGAGGTCGAGGGCTGGTCGGTGGGCGACCCCGAGCGTCCTGGTCGCGACCGCATTCGCAATATCAATTTCCATGTGCGGCGTGGCGAGGTGGTCGGCATCGCGGGGTTGATGGGCTCGGGCCGTACCGAATTCGCCATGAGTGTGTTTGGCCGCACCTACGGCACCAACATTCGCGGCAAGGCTCGCCTGGAAGGGCGGGAAGTCGACCTCGGCACGGTGCGCAAGGCCATCGATCAAGGCCTGGCGTACGCCACCGAAGATCGCAAGGGTGCAGGCCTGGTGTTGGGCGAGAGCATCACGCGCAACACCAGCATGGCCAACCTGGCTGCCGTGTCCAAACGCTGGGTGATGAACGAACTGGCCGAGACCAAAGTGGCCGTCGACTACCAGGCGCGCCTGCGCATTCGCACCCCGGATGTATTGCAGTCGGTGGACAAGCTGTCGGGCGGCAACCAGCAGAAGGTCGTGCTGGGCAAGTGGCTGTTTTCCGATCCCAAGGTGTTGATTCTCGACGAGCCCACCCGCGGCATCGATGTGGGGGCCAAGTACGAGATTTACGGCGTGGTCAATCAAGTCGTCAGCGAGGGCAGGGGGGTCGTGATGATCTCCTCGGAAATGCCCGAGCTGCTGGGGACCTGCGACCGGATTTATGTGATGAACGAAGGGCGCTTTGTCGGCGAGTTTCCGATCGCACAGGCATCGCAGGAAAAAATCATGCACGCAATCATGAAAAATGAGGTGATCCAGTGAGCGAAGTCAGCGTACCTCTCACATCCAAACCAACGGCGCTCACGTCAATCAAGCGTGGCGCTCGGGAATACGGTCTTCTGGCCTCGTTGATCGTCATCATGGTGTTCTTCCAGGTGGCCACCGGCGGGGCGCTGATGCAGCCGCTCAACCTGACCAACCTGTTGTTGCAGAACAGCTACATCGTGGTCATGGCGCTGGGCATGTTGATGGTGATCGTCTGCGGTCACATCGATCTGTCGGTCGGTTCGGTGGTCGGGGTGATCGGGGCGATTGCCGCCGTGCTGATGGTCCAGTATCGAATGGACTTCTTCACCGTCACGATCATCTGCCTGGCCACCGGCGCGCTGATTGGCGCGGCGCAGGGCTATTGGGTCGCGGTCTGGGGCATGCCGTCTTTCATCGTCACCCTGGCGGGCATGCTGATCTTTCGTGGCGCGACCATCGCGATCTCCCAGGGGCAGTCGATCGGTCCGTTCCCTCCGGCCTTTTCAGCGATCAGCTCGGGTTTCATCCCGGACATCTTCGCCCATGAACACCTGCGCATTACCTCCCTGCTAGTGGGCATCGCCGTCGCCGCCGCGTTCTGGGTCGTCGAATACCGTAGTCGCAGACGCACGCTCAAGAGCGGTGGCAACGTCGCCCCCATGGCCCTGTTCGCGCTGAAAAATGGCGTGATCACGGCACTCATCGTGTACTTCTGCTACCTGCTCTCGACGTATCGCGGCATCCCCACGGTGCTGGTGATCATGAGCGTATTGATCGGCGTGTACACCTTCATCATGAACCGTACCGTGATCGGTCGCTGGATCTACGCCGTGGGTGGCAATCTGAAAGCCGCCAAGTTGTCTGGGATCAACACGTCGCGGGTGACCTTCTTTGCCTTCGTCAACATGGGCGTGCTTGCAGCGGTGGCGGGTCTGATTTTCGTTGCCCGGCTCAACAGCGCTACACCACGCGGGGGCTCCGGCTTCGAACTGGATGTGATTGCGGCGGTGTTCATCGGCGGCGCCTCGGCGTCTGGCGGGGTTGGCAAGGTCGTCGGCGTGGTGATCGGCGCCTTCATCATGGGTGTACTCAACAACGGCATGTCGATCATGGGCATCGGTATCGACTATCAGCAGATGATCAAGGGCGCCGTGTTGCTGGCGGCGGTATTTGTGGATGTTTATCAGAAGAGCAAGGTTTGAAATGGCAGGCATGACCGACACTGCAAGGGGAGCGCGATGATCAAGCACATCGTAATGTGGAAAGTGGAGGGCAAGACGGCCGAGGAACACAAGCAGGCCTGCCTGTTCCTCAAGGAGCGTTTCGAAGGACTTGCCGGGCTGATCCCCGGGCTTCTGAAAATCGAGGTGGGTGTGGATTTCAGCCGTATCGACTATGCGTGCGATGTGGTGCTCTACAGTGAATTCGCTTCCCGGGAAGCCCTGGACGCCTACGCTTCTCATCCCGAGCATCTGCGGGTGAAAGGGGAGTTGGGGAACTCACGTATTGCGCGGCATCAGGTTGATTACCGGTCTTCGTAGCGTTTGCGGGTCGCTGTGAAATCATCTTTTTACTGGCAGGGCAGGGGCATGGAGGATGAGTTCATCGCCCAGGCCCCTGGATGGGCTCATATCCGGACTTTGTTTTCCGGCAAGCCGCAGGTGTCCGTTTCGATGGACCACAGCGAGCCGGCGAGCCGATCACCCGGCACGGTGTCATAGCCTGCCGAGGTGATGAACAAGGTGCTCAAGTCCGGGCCGCCGAACGCACAGGTGGTGGGATTGGCGGTTGGCAGTTCAATGAATCGATCCAGTTGCCCGTTCGGCGCGATACGGGCGATGCCATGGCCGCCATAACGACAGTTCCAGATATAGCCATCGCGGTCGATCGCAGAGCCGTCGGGCAGGCCACGTTCGAACCCGGCAAAAAAGCTGCGGCTGGTGCCGGTGATGTCGCCGCTGGCCGAGTCGTATTCGTAGGCGCGGATCTCGTTTTTCAGGGTGTCGGCAAAGTAGAACAAGCTGGCATCCGGGCTCCAGCACAAGGTGTTGGAAATTTCGATGTCCCGCAGTTTCGCCTGCGCCACACCTTCAGGGTCTACGCGGTAAAGCACGCCTGGAGAGCCGCCTCCCGGCTTGCTGGCGCCCTCGGCATCCACATTGTTGAACATGGAGCCTACCCAGAAATTGCCTTGCGGGTCGGCGCGTCCGTCGTTGAATCGGGCAGCGGGCGATTCCGGCAAATGAAAACCATGCTCGGCGCGCTCATCGGTTTGCGGCCACCACCAGATCAGGCGAGAGGCCAGCGAGACCATCAGGCGGTTTTCGTCGGTGGTCAGCGCCAGTGCGGTAACCGGCTCGGTAAACGTCCAGGTCTTGAGTTTCAGCGACGGATAATCCAGCCGGTGAATCAGGAATCGATTGATATCGACCCAGTAAATCGCGTTTTCCGTCGCGGACCAGACCGCACCCTCGCCGCATCGATCGCCCACGGCTGCCAGGCACAACGGTGTTGAAAGCTTCATATCGCGTTCCTTTCCCAATAGAGGTTTGTGAGGGGGCGCATGGTTTTCATGCAGTGGACGTCGCCGGTACAACGGCCTCGAATCACGAGGTCATGGCATGTTGTACCGCGTGGTCTTTCCCGGGTTGAGCACGACCGGCAACTGGATGGTCTGGTTTTCGAACAGGCCTGACTCCAAGCGGCTGAGGATCGCCAGCGCTGCGCTGCGACCGATGGCGTTGGCGTTGGAGGTCACAGTGGTGAGCAGTGGCGTGACGTAATTCCTGAACGAAAAATCGTTGTAGCCGGTGACCTGGATCTGGTTGGGCACACTGACGCCCAGATCATCCAGCGCGCGCAACACCGCGACCGCGATTTGATCGTTCGCGCCGATGATCGCGTCGGGCAATGGCGAGCTGGCGAGGTAACGCGTGACAACCGCCATGGTGCCGAACAGATCCTGTTCGTCACACAACACTTTGGTCAGCGTGCAGGCATCGGTCAGCGCCGAATGGATGCCTTTTTCACGGCGCTCGATGGCCGGCCAATCCCGGGAAGGGGAGACGAACAGGAAGCTGCGCGCTCCGCCATCGATCAAGTGCCTGGTCAGGCGATGGCCGCCGTCGAAGTCGTCCTGGAACACCGAGCAGATGTCTTCGTCCGAATCCTTGAGCGACTCCTGAATCACGATCACCGGCAGGTTGCTGTCGCTGAGCATGGAGTACACCTTCTCGCGCATCTCGACAGGCCCCGAGGCAATCACCACGAAGGCATCGACCCCAATCGGACGCTTGAGCAGTTTCTCCAGGTCGCGCAACTCGCGGCAGCCGGTGACGGTCAGGCCGTAGCCAGGCTCGACCAGTGCGGTGCTCAGGCCCGTAGCGACTTGAGTGGTGAACGGGTCGGCCAGAAAGTTAGGGTCTGGATCGACAATCACCAGGCCGATGGCGAATTCGCGATTGAGCTTGAGGCTCAGGCCACGCCGTTGCGGCTGGTATTTGAGCTGCTTGATGGCGGCCTCGATACGCTCGGTAGCCTGGGTTCCCACCTCGCCCTTGCGCCCGTTCACCACGTATGAAACCGCGGCTGCGGAAACACCGGCCAGCTTGGCAACGTCACGGAGCGAGGGTCTTTTCGACGAAATCATCGTTCGTGTGTTCTTCATTTTTTCCTCTTGACGCTGCAAAACCTTGAGCGTAAAACTAGGGCCATCAGCGACCCGCTGTTTTTTTTCGTAGATGAACTTATACGTTAAAGGAAATCAGCTCGCAACCCACGGCAGATCGACGAACGACGGGCCAAGCCGTTGATTCGAAAGTCTGCAAAAGGGGATGAAATACAGCGCAAAGCGGTGTTGTAGAGCGGATTCAGCGCGTTTTAACAGAGTTAGACTTAATCGTTAAAGTTGAGTGATAATGAACAATAATTCGAACAGCTCACCCAAAAGACTCCGTTCCCAGGAATGGTTCGATAACCCGGATGATCCGGGAATGACCGCCATCTACCTGGAGCGATACCTGAACTACGGCCTGACACGCTCGGAGCTGCAATCGGGCAAGCCGATCATCGGCATTGCGCAATCGGGTTCCGACCTTTCGCCGTGCAACCGCCATCACATCGAGCTGGCCAAGCGGGTGCGCGACGGCATCATCGCGGCGGGCGGCATTCCATTCGAGTTTCCGGTGCATCCGATTCAGGAAACCGGCAAACGCCCCGGCGCTGCACTGGATCGCAACCTGGCGTACCTGGGGTTGGTAGAGTTGCTCTACGGCTACCCAATCGATGGGGTGGTGTTGACCATCGGCTGTGACAAGACCACGCCTGCCATGCTGATGGGCGCGGCGACGGTCGACATTCCCGCCATCGCCTTGTCGGTCGGGCCTATGCTCAATGGCTGGCATCGCGGCGAACGCACCGGTTCCGGCACCATCGTCTGGAAGTCCCGCGAGCGACTTGCCGCGGGGGAGATCAACTACGAGCAGTTCATGCAGGCCGTGGAGTCTTCGGCCACCTCGCCGGGTGTGTGCAACACCATGGGCACCGCCACCACCATGAACTCCCTGGCGGAAGTGCTTGGCATGGAATTGCCTGGTGGCGCCGCCATCCCGGCTGCCTATAGAGAGCGCGGCCAAAACGCCTTTGAAACCGGCAAGCGTATCGTCGACATGGTCAAGGAGGATCTCAAGCCTTCGCAGATCATGACGCGCGAAGCGTTCGAGAATGCCATTGTGGTCAACTCGGCCATCGGCGGTTCGACCAACGCCCCCATTCACTTGAACGCCATTGCCCGTCACGTCGGTGTCAGCCTGACCAACGACGACTGGCAGCGCATCGGCTACGACGTCCCGCTATTGGTCAACCTGCAACCGGTGGGCGAGTACCTGGGCGAGGATTATTTCCGCGCCGGCGGTGTGCCGGCAGTGATCGCCGAGTTGCTGCGGGCGGGGCGCCTGCCGCACCCGGATGCATTGACGGCCAACGGCCTGAGCATCGGCGAGAACTGCAGGGCAGCGGAGAACTTCAGCCCGGACGTGATCCGTTCGTTCGACAACCCGCTCAAGAGCAAGTCCGGTTTTATCAATCTGCGCGGCAACCTGTTCAACAGCGCGATCATGAAAACCAGCGGCATTTCCCCTGAGTTCCGTGAGCGCTACCTGTCCAACCCGCTGGACCCGAATGCGTTCGAAGGCACCGCCGAAGTGTTCGATGGCCCCGAGGACTATCACGCACGCATCGACAACCCGGCCCTGGGCCTCAACGAATCGACCATCCTGATCATGCGCGGCGCCGGCCCGATTGGTTACCCCGGCGCGGCCGAGGTGGTGAACATGCAGCCACCGGCCTACCTGTTGAAGCGCGGCATTCATACGCTGCCGTGCCTGGGTGACGGTCGCCAGTCCGGCACCTCGGGTTCGCCGTCGATCCTCAACGCTTCGCCTGAAGCAGCGGTGGGGGGCACCCTGGCGCTGGTGCGGTCCGGCGACCGGATTCGTATCGACCTGAATAACGGCACGGCAGACGTCTTGCTCAAGGACGATGAATTACAACGCCGTGCCGATGAACTGGCTGCCGCCGGAGGCTATGCGTTTCCCGAAAGCCAGACGCCGTGGCAGGAAATCCAGCGCACCATGGTGTCTCAACTGGATGAAGGAATGGTGCTGATCCCGGCCCTGAAATTCCAGCAGATCAACCGCACCAAAGGCATTCCCAGGAACAACCATTGAGGACCGACAGCGTGGTCATCGGAAGATGAAGCGCGCTTGAAAAACAATAAAGAAACACCCGACGTCAGATCGCGAAGTTCCAGAACAGGTACAAAAACAACAACACCAGACCCCGATCGGGCCTTGCGGCCCGCTCGTTAAAGTTGATGGCTGCCATGGCTTAGTGTCTTGCCTGCGAGCTCTCAGAGCCCAGCGAACGTATGAGGTATAACAATGAAAGACTTCAAGGATTCCTTACCCATCTCACGCCGAAACTTGCTCAAGGCGAGTGCAACGGTGGGGGCCGTGGCACTGCTGGGCGACCTGGTTCCCCTGGCCTACGGCGCGGGTGAGGAAATCACCATATTCACCTGGGAGACCTACCACGATGACGACTGGATCGCGCAATGGACCGCGCAGACCGGCGTCAAGGTCAACGTGATTTACACCGGCTCGGTGGACGAAATGTACGCCAAGCTGCGTTCGGGCGCTGTGGAGGCCGATCTGGTTTACCTGGACGTGGGCTCGATGCCACGCCTGATCGCCGGCAACGTGATCGCGCCGATTGACCCGTCGAAAATCACCGCCGCGTCCAACATTGCCAGCGGCCTCAAGTGGCAGGAACGCTGCACCATCCAGGGCAAGGTCTGGGGCGTTCCGTACAACTGGGGCACGCAGCCGCTGATGTTCAACGCCGACGTGGTCAAGCCAAAACCGGCCACCTGGAAAGTGCTGTGGGACAAGCAATACGAAGGCCGGGTCAACCTGCCGGACGATGCCTATATCACCTTCCAGATGATCGCCCTGAGCATCAAGGCCAAAGACCCGTTCAACCTGACCGATGCGGAGTTCGAGCAGTGCGCGCAGGCCCTTCGCGACTTGCGCCCGCAGTTGCGCACCATCGCTCGCGGTGTTGATGACGCCACCACCATCTACGCCAGTGGCGATGCGGACCTTGGCTATTGCCAGAACATTTCGTCGGTGTTCCAGCTCCAGGGACAAGGCAAGAAATTCGATTTTGCTTTTCCCGACGAAGGCACACCGGCCTGGATCGATTGCGCGATTCTCACCCCGCGCGGTACTGGTAGAAAAGTGGTGTACGACTTCATCAACGACAACCTGTCCCCGCAGTGGCAATCGCGTTTTATCGGTCGTTCGTTGAACAACGGCGTGATCGACTCAAGTGTGGCGCTCAAGGCAGGCATGACCAAGGACGTGTTGGCCAGGACCAACATTCTTGCGGAAGAGGAGCCCGGCTTCTGGGACAAGATGGCGTTCTCGCAGAACCCCGAAAACATTGATCGCCGCCTCGAAATCTGGAATGCGTTCAAGGCCGGCACACTCTAACAAGAAGGGTTCAAGACGATGAAATCCAACTCCGTTTCTGCGATCGCCATGCACAGCGTCGATACCCGGCCGCTGCCGGTCGCACAGGCCAGCGTCGAGCCGATAATCGAGCTTGGCGCGGTCACCAAATCCTATGCCGGGGCTACGGCGCCGGCCCTTCATCCGATGACGCTGTCGGTTCAGCCGGGCGAGTTCTTTTCCATCCTCGGCCCTAGCGGTTCGGGCAAGACCACCACGTTGCGGCTGATCGCCGGCTTCGAAACCCCGGACGCCGGCACGGTGATGCTCGGTGGCAAGGACGTGACTCAGTTGCCACCTGAGAGCCGGGACGTCAACACGGTGTTCCAGAACTATGCGCTGTTCCCGCACCTGACCATCGAGCAGAACGTCGCCTATCCACTGCAGATGAAAAAGGTCAAGGACGCCGAGATCAAGACTCGGGTCAAACAGGCCCTGGAGCTGGTGGAAATGCTCGGCTTCGAGAGCCGCCTGCCGCATCAATTGTCCGGCGGTCAGCGCCAGCGGATTGCCCTGGCCCGTGCGCTGGTCGGCAACCCGAAAGTGTTGTTGCTCGACGAACCGCTGGGTGCGCTGGACCTGCGTCTGCGGCAACAGATGCAGCACGTGTTGACCACCATCCAGGAGCGCCTGGGCATCACCTTCGTCTACGTGACCCATGATCAGGGCGAGGCGCTGTCGATGTCCGATCGTGTGGCGATCATGAACAACGGGCGTATCGAGCAGATCGGCACTCCCGAGGATCTGTACTACACACCGAAGAACAAATTCGTCGCGGGTTTTGTCGGCAAGTCCAACCTGCTGGACGCGCAAATCGTCACCAGCGGTGCCCTGTCGCTGGCCAAGTTCGCCGGCCAGACCGTCGAGCTGCAGCAACCGGCAACCCCTGGCAACGTCAAGCTGGCCATTCGCTGCGAGAGCATCACCGTCTCGCGCACACCGGTCAATGATGGTCGGGTTTGCCTGCCGGCACGGGTCAGCAACGTGTTGTTCCTGGGTAACTGCCTTGAAGTCTGCCTGAAGGGCGAGGGCATCGAACTGCTCGCCAGCATCCCTGCGCAACGGGTACGGACGCTGGCAACCGATGACGCTGTCTACTGCTGTTTCGACCCGGCAGACCTGGTGGTGCTCCATGAATGAGATGACTGCAAACGCGGGCTTCAAGCCCGCCGTGCCTTCCTGGCTGTCGGGCCTGTTGAAGGGCCCTCAGCGCTTGCGCTTGCCCATCTACGCATGGCTGGTGGCGCTGGTGATCATTCCCAATGCGTTGCTGTTGATCACCAGCTTCATGTCCTCGTCAGGGGGCGCGATTGTCTACTCCCCGACGTTGGCCAACTACCAGTCGATCGTCGGATCGATGACCGTTCAGACGCTGATCTTCAAGACGATTGCAGTGGCGCTGGTTTCGACGTTGCTGGCCACGGTGATCGCCTACCCATTGGCGTTCTACATCAGCCGGAACCTGGTGCGCGGCAAGACCGTGGCGGCCTTGATGGTCATCATCCCCCTGTGGATCAGCCTGCTGATGCGGGTGTTCGCCTGGCGGGTGATTCTGGGGGAGAAAGGCATTCTCAATACGGTGCTGCTGGACCTGGGCATTATTGCCAAGCCCAGCTCGCTGTTCCTGTACACGCCGTTTTCGGTGGTGCTGACCTTTACCACCATGGCCATCCCGCTGGTGTTCGTCGCGGCATACGCTGCCATCGAACGCGTGCCGTTCAGCCTGGTGGAGGCGGCCAGGGATAACGGTGCGTCGAAGTTTCGCACCTTCACCTCACTGATCTGGCCGCTGACGCGTCAGGGCACCGGCATCGGCATTGCGCTGGCGTTCTTGATGTCCATCGGCGACTACGTGACGCCCTCCATGGTCGGCGGAATCAACGGCACCATGATCGGCATGGCCATCTCCTCGCAGTTCGGCATGGCGGGCAACTGGCCGCTGGGTGCCGCGATGGCGGTGTACCTGATGCTGCTGGTAACGCTGTTGCTGGGCGGGTTGTTCATGCTGACCCGCACCCGTGGCGTGTTGACGGAAGTCGACGTCGGGGCTGCGCCACAGATCAGCGAATGGTCGCGGTTGAGCAGCGGGCAAAAAGCGTCGCGCGTTGTGAAGAAGGTGCTCTTCGTGCTGCCTTACCTGCTGCTCTATGCACCGTTGCTGGTGATCATGATGTTCTCGTTCAACGACTCGTCGGTGCAGGCCTTGCCGCTCAAGGGCTTCACGATGAAGTGGTACAGCGAGCTGTTGGCCAACACGGCGTTGCTGTCGGCACTGTGGCGCAGTGTCGAGCTGGCGTTGATCACCACCCTGGTCGGCGTGGTCGTGGGCACGGGCTTTGCCTTTGTGTTCGCCTCCTGGCAAGGCCGCGGCGCAGCATTGCTGGAGAACCTCATCGCCTTTCCGCTGGCGGTACCCGGCGTGGTACTGGGGATCTCCATGGTGATGACCGCTTCGTCCATCGGTATCGCACCGGGCATGGGGCGCCTGATTGTCGGTCACCTGGTGTTCGTCATGCCGGTGATCCTGCTGGTCGTGACCGCCCGACTGCGTCGCGTCGACCCAAGCTTCGCCCTGGCTTCCCGGGATCTTGGGGCAGGGCGCCTGGTGACATTCTGGAAGATCCAACTGCCAATGATTCGCGGCGCCATTATCGGTGGCGCATTGCTCGGCTTCACCTTGTCGGTGGATGAGGTTGTGGTGTCGCTGTTCCTAAGCGGGACCGAACCGACCCTGCCGGTGTACGTGTGGAACCAGACCCGTTTCGGCTTCACCCCTTCGGTGAACGCCATCTTCACCTGCATCGGCGTGATCTCGCTGGCGGCAGTGATCGTCGCGCAAAAACTCATCAACGCTTCGCATGCCCGAAGCACCAGCCACTCTTAATCAGGACTGTCGAACATGGCAATTACACAAGCACCTTTTGGCCTTCATCACGAGCAGCAAGTGACGGCCTACACCCTGACCAACGGCAACGGTTGCCGGGCTCGGCTGATCAGCTTCGGTGCCCGTCTGGTGGAAATGCACGCGCCGGACAAGAACGGCAAGCTCGCCGACATCGTCCTGGGGTTCGATACCCTTGAGCCTTATCTCACCACCGACACCTACTTTGGTGCGACCTGCGGCCGCTATGGCAACCGCATCAAGAATGGCCAGTTCGAGCTGGATGGCCAGGCGATCCAGGTGGCGTGCAACGAAGCGCCGAATCACCTGCATGGTGGCGAAAAGGGCCTGGACAAGTACGTGTGGGATGCCTCGGTCGACGAGGCGCAAAACTCGGTGACCTTCAGTCACGTGTCGAAAAAAGACGATGCCGGTTTTCCCGGTGAGCTGCTGCTCAAGGCCAAATACACGCTGACCGAAGACAACCGCCTGCTGATCACCATGTCCGGCATCACCGATGAAACCACTATCCTGAACATGGTTCATCACTCGTACTGGAACGTCGCTGGGCATGACACCGGCACCGTGGTCGAGCAGATGCTCACCGTCGAAGGCGACTTCTATACCCCGGTCGGCGATCAGTTGCTGGCCACCGGTGAAGTGCTCTCGGTGGCGGGAACCCCGTTCGATTTTCGCAGCGCCAAGTTGATCGGCCAGGACATCGGCAATGTCGCCAATGGCGGGGTGGGGCACTTGACCGTCAGCGAACTGGGTGGCGGTTACGACCACAACTGGGTACTGCGTGGTGCCAGCCCGGCGTTGCACCCGGTGGCCACCTTGTGGGACCCGGTGTCTGGTCGCGGTATTCACCTGAAATCCACCGAGCCTGGCGTGCAGATCTACACCGGCGGTTACCTGAGCGCAGCGGTCATAGGCAAGGGCAACAAGCCTTATTGCACCTATGCCGGCCTGACCTTCGAAACGCAGAAATTCCCGGATTCGCCGAACTTCGCCCACTTCCCGACCACACGTCTGGCGCCGGGCGAAACCTACTGCCACGAAATGGAAATCCAGTTTTTTGCCCGGGAGATCTGAGTCATGGCTCAAGCAGAAAAATTTGACGTGGCGATCATCGGCGCCGGGCACAACGGCCTGGTGTGCGCCAACTACCTGGCCCGCGCCGGTCTCAAGGTGGTGGTGCTCGAAGCCCGGGACGTGGTCGGCGGCGCCTGTGTCAGTGAAGAGCTGATCGAAGGGGCACAGTGGTCTTCCTGCGCGTTCATCCAGGGCATGTTGCGCCCGGAGATCATCGAAGATCTTGAACTGGCCAAGTACGGCCTGGTGTCCAGGTCACCCGATGTACAGGGCTTTGCCTTGTGGGAAGACGGCGATCACCTGTTCCTGTCCAAGGACCTGGACAAGACCATCGCCTCGATCGAAAAACACAGCAAGGGCGATGGCGAGAACTTCCTGAGATTTGCGTCGCGCATGAAGCGCTTCGGCGATGTGACCCGTGACGTGTTGCTGTCAGAGCCTCCGAGCCGCTCCGAGTTTCTCAAGCTGTTCGAAGACGAGAACGAGCAGGAATTGCTCAAGGATTTCGTCTTCTCCTCGGCGGGCGATCTGACGCGCAAATACGTCAAGTCCGAACGCTTGCAGGCTTACCTGATGTTCCTCGGCATGGTCTCGACATGGGGTGGTCCTTCGACGCCCGGCACTGCGTATGTGTATGGCTACCACGCCCAGGGCGAGTTCGACGGCATCATCGGTCGCTGGGGCATTCCGGTCGGCGGCATGGGTGCGATTACCCAGGCGCTGGCAGCCGGGGCGCGTGCCCATGGCGCGGTGATCCGCACGGGCGTGCCGGTTGCCAACGTCATCGTGCGCGGCGGTCAGGCCGTGGGTGTGGCGCTGGTAAATGGTGAAGTCTTCGAAGCCGACACCGTGGTGTCCAATGCCGATCCGAAACGC
Organism: Pseudomonas sp. SbOxS1; assembly: GCF_013416725.1. Taxonomy (NCBI): domain Bacteria; kingdom Pseudomonadati; phylum Pseudomonadota; class Gammaproteobacteria; order Pseudomonadales; family Pseudomonadaceae; genus Pseudomonas; species Pseudomonas sp. SbOxS1. The sequence continues at coordinate 139,129 of NZ_JAAVXC010000025.1, read as the reverse complement.
TCGCTGACGCGTTTTCTCGACCGCAAAGTGCTGCCGGAAAAACACTTCAAGGCGGCTGAGAATATTGATCAGCGCGGCTCCATGGGGCGTATCCACCTGCTCATCGACGAACTGCCCAAGTACGTGGGGTTCAACAGCGCCGAACCGGGTCCCGAGCACATGGCGCACACCATTCTCGGCGCCACGGAAGAGCGGTATGAGAAGGCCTTCGAAGCACAGCGCAAGGGTGAGTTCGCCGATGAATACGTCATCGAGTTGCTGATCCATTCGGTCACCGATGCCAGCGTGGCCCGCACCGGGCAACACACCTTGACCCTGGGCGTGCAGCAGTTGCCGTACCACCTGGCCAACGGCACCTGGGACGACCACAAGGAAGCCTGGGCCGATGGGGTGGTCAAGACGTTGCTCAAATACGCGCCAAACCTCGCCGGGCACATTATCGGTCGCCATGTGATCACGCCGCTGGATCTTGAGCGCGAATACAACCTCACCGGGGGCAATATCTTCCAGGCCTCCATGGTCGGTCTGGATCAACTGATGGACGCCCGCCCGATGTTTGACGCGGGGCACTACCGCACGCCGGTCGAGCATTACTACCTGTGCGGCGCCGGTACTCATCCGGGCGGTGGCGTCACGGGTGCGCCAGGACACAATGCCGCGATGCGGATCATGGCCGACCTGCGCGGTGAGCACGACGTGCGCCAGGTGCGCACCCGGGCCGGCGGCAAGACCTTTGCCGACAGCCTGATGGAGACCGGGATCGGGCAGAAACTTGGCTATCAGATTGCCAAATCAAAAGGCCTGCGGATGCTGACGCGTCAATTTTCCAAGGCCAAACGCTGAGTCTTCAGCACACATGAAACGCTATCGATAACGATTGTGGAGGATGTAGTAGTGGAACGTGAAATCATGAAAAACGGCGCTCGTTACCCGAGCCTGCAGGACAAAGTGGTGTTCATTACCGGTGGTGCCTCGGGCATCGGTCGCAGCCTGGTGGAGCACTTTCACGACCAGGGTTGCAAGGTGGCGTTCGTCGACATCAGCGAGGCCGCCGGCCGCGACCTGGCTGAGGAACTGGGCGGGAAGGGCGGCTACAAACCGCATTTCGAAGCCTGCGACCTGCGCGACGTAGAACAGTTGGAGTCGATCATCGCCAGGGTCGGCCAGACGCTCGGTCCGATCACCGCGCTGGTCAACAACGCCGGCAACGATGACCGTCATCCACTGCAGGATGTGACTTCGCAATATTTCGATGACCGCCTCTCGGTCAACCTCAAGCACCAACTGTTCGCGGCCAAGGCGGTGGCGCCGCAGATGAAGGCGGTCGGTGGCGGCACGATCATCAACTTCAGTTCCATCACCTGGACTGTCGCCGATGGCGACTGCGTGTGCTACGTCACCGCGAAATCCGCGGTGGTGGGCCTGACCCGCGCCCTGGCCACCGAACTGGGCGTGGACAACATTCGCGTCAACGCCATCGCCCCGGGTTGGGTCATGACCGAGCGGCAGGTATCGCTGTGGCTGGACGACAAGGGCCGCCAGCAGATTCACGACCGCCAGGCACTCAAGAGCCTGCTGTATTCGCCGGACATCGCGCGCATGGCCTTGTGGCTGGCGGCGGACGACAGCCGGATGTGCTCCAAACAGACCTTCGTCGTCGACGGCGGCTGGATCTAGGCAGTGAAACGATGAACCAAACCTCAACAAAAAAAATCAGTCGGGAAATAACCATGTTTGACTTCAAGCAACTCTCCAAAGAACTGTATTCGGCCGTGCTCTCCGATGTCATGGATGATCTGGGGCTGACCAGCCAGGCCATGCGTCCGTTCGTGCGTCCGGTGGACGATCAACTGGTGATGATGGGGCGCGTGCGCACCGGGCTGTTCGTCGACACCTATTCGGTGCGCGAGGGCGAAAACCCTTATGCCGTGGAAATCGCCCTGCTGGACGACCTGAAGCCGGGCGAGGTGCCAGTGCTGGCCTGCAACGGGCCGACCAACCGCATCGCGCCCTGGGGTGAATTGTTGACCACGGCTTCTAAAGCCCGTGGCGCGGTGGGTTGCGTCACCGATGGCCTGGTGCGGGATGTGCGCCACATCAAGGCGCTGCAATTTCCGGTGTTCCATGGTGGTATCGGCCCACTGGACAGCCGTGGTCGCGCACGCATGACGGAGATGGATACGCCGGTTGAGTGCGGCGGCGTCAAGGTGCGTTCGGGCGATATCATTTTTGGTGACATCGACGGTGTGGTGATCATTCCGCAGGAACGTGCGGCTGAGGTCATCGAACTGGCGCGTATCAAGGTCAACAGCGAAAACAACACCCGAGACGAACTGCGCGAAGGCAAATTCCTGCGCGATGTCTACGAAAAATACGGCGTGCTGTAACCCCCTGTGAAGCTCACTACTCATTGGAAAGAGGGTCAAGACTCTCGCGGTTTTTCAATGGGTAGTGACTTAATCGTTAAAGTCAAGTAAGAGCTCTTTGCATAAAATGACAAGAACAGTCGGCGATGAGTTGTACCCCGCATTGTCCCGTCCACGCCGCATTGCGTTGGTCGGCGAATGCATGATTGAAATGGGTGGGCGCGAAACCATCACCCAGACCTTTGGTGGCGATACGCTCAATACGGCGGTTTACCTCGCGCGAACGTGTCCGCGAGACCGGGTAACCGTGGATTACATGACGGCGATCGGAGCCGATGCTTTCAGCGGTGCGATGCGCCAGTCATGGCGTGACGAACAACTGGGTGATCGCCATGTCCAGGTGATTGCGGATGCGCTGCCGGGGCTGTACTTCATCCAGACCGATGACCGTGGCGAGCGCCGCTTCCTCTACTGGCGCGGACAATCGGCGGCACGCCGCATGTTCGATGGCCCGCAAGCCGAGCCACTGTTATCGGCGCTGGACAGCTTCGACAGTGTGTATGTCAGCGGTGTCACCCTGGCGATTCTTTCCAACAACGGCCGCCAGCGCCTGCTGCAACGACTGGAGCAGGCGCGCGCAAACGGCTTGCGCGTGGTCTTCGACAACAACTATCGACCTCTGCTGTGGGCTCATCCTGATATGGCGCGCAGCGCTCATCTGGCGATGCTCAAATTGACCGACCTGGCCATCGTGACCTGGGAAGATGATGTGCAGTTGTTCGGGTATGCGGACACCGAGGCGTTGTTTGCAGCCTATGCGGACATCGGCGTGCACGAGGTGGTGATCAAGCGCGGTGCCCGGTCCTGCTTGATCCAGTGTGCCGCGGGGCGCCTGGAAGTGCCTGCGCAACAGGTCACAACCGTGGTCGACACGACCGCCGCCGGTGATGCCTTCAGTGCGGGTTATCTTGCGTGCCGCCTGCAAGGAGGCGCGCCCGACCAGTCGGCCGCCTGGGGACATCTATTGGCAGCGACGGTCATCCAGCACCCCGGTGCATTGATCCCGCTGGCGTCGATGCCCGATACCCTCAGGGTTTGAATCAGGCCGCTCGCGCCATCTCCATCGAGACTGATTGTGGGCCACCTGTCAGTCCAATGCGCACGGACGCAGGCAACCGATAGCCATGGCAACCAGGCCGTCGAGCAAGGCCGTCTCCTCCAGTTGTGCCGGCATATCCTCCAATACCGAGCGGATGACACTGCGCAATCCCTGCCCGAGCAAGTAAGCCGCCAAGGCGGGGTGCTGCGTGGTGATCTCATGTTCGTACAGATGCAGGAGCGGCAGCCAGGTCGCTTCGATGAATTCACCTGTCGTGCGGTAAGGGCCGCGCCACATTCCCAGGTGAAGGGCGCAGTGGTAACGCAAGTGAAAGGCCTTGTTCAATTTGAACAGGCGTGTTTCGACACGAATGATGTTGGCCAGGATCTCGCGCAGTGCCGATTTCAAGGGCACGCCCACCAACCGTTCGCGCACCCTCAGCAGCTCCTCCGATTCCTCGTCGAGAACACGCTCGTAGAGCAAGGCGACGATCGCGTCCTTGTTGGGGAAATACTGGTAGATCGAGCCAACGGCAACTCCAGATATTTCCGCGATGCGGGCGACGGTCAGCGCCTGCTCGCCGGCCTCGTCCAGAATCCGCAGGCACGCCTGCTCCACGGCTTCGACCAGTGCGCGAGAGCGTGACTGGGTCGGACGCTTGCGCAACGCGGGAAGCTGCTCCGGCGAAGACTTTGGGGCCATCCTGGTTTCAACGCCTTTCTTGTTCATGGGAATCCGAGTGTGGCATTTCTAGCGGCACTGAAAACTCAATATTTATCAATTAAATCAATTGGTTAATAGAGACTTTCGGCGCTTTTGGAATGCGAATATTCCGGCTGTCGCGACCTGAGTATGATCGTTTTCGTCGATCAGACATCGTCCAAACGCGTAGTGATGCGCCCTGTTCAAACCCTACCGGGAGATTGCCCATGTCTTCATCTTTCACCGTCCGGCCCCTTGGCCCCAGCCTGGGTGCCGAAGTGCTTGACCTGGATCCGGCTTCAGTCGTTTTGCCAGAAACGCTGGCGGCGCTCGAGGCGGCACTCATCAAACATGAAACCTTGGTACTGCACGTCCCAGGGCTGAGACCTGAGCAACATCTGGCGATTGCACGGTATTTCGGTGAGCCGGAAGTGCACACCTTCTACCCCAACCTGGGTGAGGGCTTTGAACAGATCACCGTGATCGACTCCAAGTTGGGCGATCGAGCGGATATGTGGCACCACGACGAGAGCTTCCTGCCCAGCCCGCCGATCGTCACCATGACCCACGCGCAGATCCTGCCGCCCTGCGGCGGCGACACCTGCTGGATCAGCATGACCACGGCCTACGACGCGCTGTCCGAGCGCATGAAGCACTACCTCGAAGGCCTCAGTGCCTGGCATGACATGAACGGACCCATGACGACCGCACTGCGCCAGAACGTGGTCACGCACGAACGTTATATCGAGGTCGTCAAGGCGAACCGACGGCACCTGCATCCACTGGTCATCCAACACCCGCTGACAGGTCGCAACGCGCTGTACCTGAGCCCCACCTACACCACCCATATCGACGGCCTGGCGGTCCCTGAGGGCGACGCCATCCTTGCCTACCTGCATGCGCATTGCCAACACGTGCAATTCGGTTTCCGCCATCGCTGGCGCGTCGGCGACATGGTGCTCTGGGACAACCGCAGCGTGCTCCACAACGCCATCCTTGATTATCAACCGCACCAACGGCGCATGCAGCGCACTTCGGTATTCGCTCGCGGGTCTTTCCACGGGTAATTCATTGCCAGTCGCTCAAGAGGAAACAGTCATGTTGATGGATACGCTGAACAAGGATTTGCTGGCCCGCTTCGCGCCCAAGCCAGGTCGCCATGCGCTGCTGCCCGAATTATCACCCCGGCAGAGCGTGGCGTTGCTGTGTCGGGTGTTGTATCGCGAGGGCTATAACGACCACATCGCCGGCCACATCACCGTTCGCCAGGACGATGGCACCTACCTGGCCAACCCCTGGGAACTGACCTGGGGTGAAGTGACCGCCTCGGATATCGTGCGCCTCGACCAGCAAGGCAAGGTGATCGAAGGGCAGTGGAACATTACCCCGGCCATCAACCTGCACATCGATGTACACACCGCCCGGCATGATGTCGGCGTGGTGATCCACAACCATCCGCAGTGGGGTTCGGTGTGGTCGGCGGCCGGGCGTGTTCCACCGATCTATGACCAGACTTCTGCCCTGGTTGACACTGACCCGGTGCTCTACGACGAGTATCAGGGCACCGTTGAAGACACCGAACGAGGCCGCGCCGTCGTGGACGCGCTCGGTGCGCAAAAATGGGCGTTGCTCGCCAACCACGGCGTGTTGGTGGTGGCCAACGGCATCCGCCAGGCGCATTTGCGCGCCATCACCCTGGAGTGGCGCAGCCGCCTGGCCTGGCATGTCGAAACCCTCGGCGGCGGCTCACCCTTGCCCGCCAGCGTGGCGCTCGCCACCGGAGCGCGCACCGATGCCAATGGCTTTCCATTCCTGTGGGAAGCCATGGCTCGCGAGGAAATCCGGCGTGATCCAGGCGTTCTTGAGTAAGCCTCCCTCACCAGGCGCGGCGGCATGGCCGACGTCCATGCCGCCGGTACTTCGAACCTTGCCGAGACATGACCACGCGATGAAGCCCACCTTGCTACTGCTTTCCCGCTTGCCCGACAGTTTCATCATCCACCTGCGTGAGCAATTCGACTGCCACGCCTATTCGCTTCTCGACGAAACGCGGCTCAGGGAGCTGGCGCCCACTGTGCGAGGTATTGTGGCAACGGCCGAATCCCGCGTGCCCCGTGCATTGATCGCCCGACTGCCCGCGCTCGAAATCATCTCGGTGCTGGGTGTCGGTTACGACGGCATCGATCTTGAAGCCGCGCGCGAACACAACGTCTGTGTCACCCATACCCCTGGACTGTCCACCGACGACATTGCGGATTTCGCCATCGCGCTCTTGCTGTGCGCCACCCGCCAGGTGCTGAGCGCCGACCGGTTTGTGCGACGAGGTGAATGGCCCGCCGGCCGCTATCCGATGACGGCGAGGGTGTTCGGCGGGCGAATCGGCATCGTCGGTCTGGGCCGCATTGGCAGGGCAGTGGCGTTACGGGCCCAGGCGTTCGGTATGAGCATTGCCTATACGGGACGCACGCCAAAGGCTGACGTGCCCTATCGCTGGTGCAACGATGTGCAGGCACTGGCAGCGAGTGTCGATTATCTGGTGGTGTGTGCGAGCGGTGGCGCCGACACTCACGGCATGATCAACGCGGCCGTACTGACGGCGCTTGGCCCCAGCGGTGTATTGATCAATATCGCGCGCGGCTCCATCGTCGACGAACAGGCCCTTGTCGAGGCCTTGCGCGAACGCAGGATTCTCGCGGCGGGGCTCGATGTGTTTTGCGATGAGCCGCACGTTTCCCAGGCATTGCTGGAGTTGCCCAGCGTGGTGCTGACACCGCATATGGCCAGTACTACTGATGCGACAGTTCAGGCGATGCTGGATCTGGCGTTCGATAATCTGGCGATGCATTTCGCGGGGGAGGCTGTATTGACTCAAGTGAACGAGCAGTGCGACCTGCAGACTTTGCAGTGAAGGAGACGCCCGTAGTTGCTCTGACTGGCAGCCTTTGGTTGATTTCAGCCTTTCGTGAGAGGCAGCAATCGACCCCCATAGCAGTCGCTCATCAGCGGCAGCGACCGACACCACAAGGGCATTGAAGCAGAGCGGCTGCGCTTGCCTATGCCCATGAATCGGAGAACCATCAGATTCAAAGACGACGCAAAAAAGACCTGATAATTGACCTCATAGGGGAACTGTTGCGCGAAGACTAGTGCAACCCACTGGCTCTTCTTTCCACAACCCTGAAACTTAGGTGTACGGATGTTCCCTTGTCTTCGTGGTGGGTCAGAGTGGCTTCTCCTCCAAAACTTTCCATGATCTGCTTCACCATGATCAACCCTATACCCAGCTTGCCTTGCTTGGTGGTGTAGAAAGTCTTGAAAGCCATCATTTCCTGTTGCCGTGACATTCCATCTCCGGTATCACCAATGACAAGATGCAGCCATTGATGGGGGTCATCGACACTCGCCTGGATTGTTAGCTTTCCACCACCCGGCATCGCCTCGACGGCATTGGCGATGACGCTATTCAAAACTTGAGAAAGTAACAGTGGATTACTGATGATCCGGGGGGTGGGCTCGTTGTTGAACTCGACCTGGATTCTTGATTGAGCCAGCTGCGCGCTGTGCCTGGCCAACGTGGCCTGTACCACAATCATCGGCTCCACCAATTCCGCCTCTCCACGGATCGGCCGCAAGCATAGCAACAGTTCGTGCACCCACTGCGACATCCGATCCACTTGGCTGACAATATCGTCGATGTTCTTCTTGACGGGTTGGCAATCCATTTCGTTAGCCAGTTCTGCGCTGGAGCGAATGCAGGCCAGGGGGTTGCGCAGGCTATGAGCGACAGCGGTGGACATCTCGACCAAGCCCACGTACGTCTTGTTGGCGACGAGTTGCGCCTCCTGTGAAGCTAGCTGAATCGATGCCCGTCGAACAATCCAATACAGTCCGAAATAAAGCAGCAGCCCGCCCAGCGCGGTAGACAGCCAGATGATCCAGTGGCCCCGGTTGAGTCGTTCAATCAGATCGGCTGGTTCTTTGTAAATCTCAACCACAGCCAGCGTATTCCCCAGATCATCTACAAGGGGGATGTAGCTCTCGATGAAGAACATTTTGGGAGCGAGCAAAAATTGCTGTTCGGGACGAAGTTCATCTGCATTGCTGTACTTGGTGGAAACGCGGTCTTTCGAACTGAATGCTGCTTCAAGTGCCTCGTCGTTGACGATTTTTTGCCCAATCAACTGCGGGTTGGTTGACCACATTACCGTCCTTAGCGGGGAGTAGATGCTGATCAAAAGTGAATCGGGTAGGTGTGATAAGTGGTCGAGAAACTCGGAACGCGCCCGTTGACGATTCAGCGCCATTTCATCCGACAGCATTCCATATTGGGTGGCTGCCAAAACGTCACCCATCCGCATCCCGGACAACCCGTGGTGACGGATTTCTCCCTTGGCGATGGTCTGAATAAATTGCGCTGACAACAGCGCGTCGCGCTCCAGGCTTTCGATGACCAGGAAGCGCGTCGACACAAAACCCAGCCCAATGGCTATCGCGCTGATCAGGATGAAGCTGATGATCGAAAACCACCGCAGGAGGTTGGCTGGTTTGGTCGGCGCAATTGAGTCGACCGCTTCCCGAGGCTGACGTCTGAAATGATCTGGTATTGGTTGCATGGGAGTGTCCTGTGCGTGCTGCGTGGCCATTTGTAGCCGCTTGAATCACTCAGAGAATTGTTGATGAAGTCCCAGCATTCTTTATGCCAACAACTCAGGGTTTAGTCGCGTTGGCAACCCACCCAGTGTTCGTAACGTTTCAATGCTTAAGACGGAGCAAGCTGAATTTTTTTGGCAATGTCATCAGCACGGGCAAATTAAATTAATGGGGAAATACAGCCAACTCTGGGGGCATGCCCCCTGTAAACGGGGAATGGGAATTGATCGATCGGGGTTGAAGCTGTCTTGATACGTGTCCGCTTTTGGCCGATGCGCCTGTCGCAAAGGGCATTAGTTGAATTAATGCGGACAATCAGATGAATGCGGAGCGATCAATACATTGAGCTGAATAACTGCTCCGAATTTTTCACTTCACACTCCGTTTCTGCTTCCGCTCGCGTTAAAAATGAAAGTGGCAGGCGGCACTTTTCCTTGTTGTCGTAGATGTTAAAGCCAGAAGGCACCGTGTTGGAGTAGAAGCGGGTACCACTACGTATCGATCCCGTCTCAGTAGGTATCGCTGGAACGACAACAAATCGCGATGCCATTTCATAACCTGTATTTTTGGTCCTAATCCTAATGTTTAGCGGCAAATGGCTATCACATCAAATTTTCGTCATCAGACTCGACGAGCGGATTAACAGCAGGAGGCGCAACTAGCCTAAACGCGGTGGGATCAGGGTCGTGAACCGATGACTGCTTTTGGCCGAATGCCACCTTTCACGACGGGCGGCAAACGGCCAAAGCCGGCACTCATGAATACTCCACGACGTGAAGCAGCCAATCATGGTTGGCAGGAACAAGATATCTGCCTGTAGGCAGTGTCTATAAAGTTGTGGGTCGATTCAGCCAGTCCCGCTAACACCAACAACACCCATTGAGGAAAAGCAAAAGTGCCTACCCGTTAAAACAAGGCCGTCGCTAATAAACTTTTTTCAATTTCACCTGCGAGCCTCAGGATGGTTTCCTCGTCACCAAATTTGCCAACGATCTGCATCCCGATGGGAAGGCCGCCCTCCATGATCCCAACGGGGATGCTGATGGCTGGCTGTCCGGTCAAGTTGAACACTTCAGTGAAGGGAGAGAATGCGTAAGCGTTTTTATACCACTCCTCCAGATGCCTTTCCCCCGTTGTGACAAAACCACCAATCAACGGTGGAGCCAGCGCTACTGTGGGCGTGATGAGGACATCGATATTGGCGAAGCGATCCGCCATGTCGTGGCTTACTTTGTTCTGGGTGGCACGTGCATGGTGCACATCCAATGCTGATCTTCGAGTCGAGCATTTGTAAAACTCATAGGTAATCCATTCGACATCTTTTTCAGAGATTGGATAGCCGCGAGCTTGGGCCTTGTGCTCCATCAAAGCCTCGATTTCCATCTGCCAGAATAATGCGGCAGCTGCCCCGGCGCAGCTCATGTCGGGCCAATTGAAGGGGCGTAATTCATGGCCGTCTTTGCTTAAAAAATCCACGGCACTGAGTATCGCTTTGTGGATGGACTCATCGATACTCGAGCCATCCGGGCGGGCACAGGCAAAGGCGATTTTCAGTCGTGGCGACTTCGTCTTCAGGCATTCGAGCCAGGAGGGCGGGGCGGGGGGAGCGGCATAAGGCGCGCCGGATTCATACCCAGACAGGACATCCAGCAGCAATGCGCTATCGCGCACGGTCCTGGTCAGTACATGCTCGCAATCAAGGCCACCCACAAACTCGCCGACATGCGGACCTACAGGATTGCGCCCCCGACTTGGCTTGAGTCCAACCACACCACAAACGGCAGCCGGAACCCGGATCGACCCGCCACAGTCAGTGCCATGTGCAACGGGCACCATGCCTGCGCCCACGGCACAGGCCGAGCCTCCGCTTGATCCGCCAGAGGCGTACCGCGGGTTCCTGGGATTTCGGCAAGGGCCTTGCCATTCAGGCTCTGTGACAAAGTCTCCGGCAAACTCGGGCGTCTTGGTTTTCCCGAGAATGATTGCCCCGGCCTTGCGCAATCGACTGACAAACTCACTGTCGACCTGGGCGGGTGCGGCATCTTCGTACATTCGCGAACCGTGCCGGGTTGCAAAGCCATTTACATCGATATTGGTGTCCTTGATCAGGATCGGTACACCTGAGAGTGGTCCTGCCTTGGGATCCAGCGCCGCGCGCTGCGCGCCTTCGATATCGATTGCAACGACCGCGCCCAGGGCCGGGTCCTGGATTTCAATTTCCCTGGCGGCCAGGTTGACCAGCTCCAGCGCGGTGACTTCACCGGACTTCAACCGTTGAACGAGGCCCACGGCATCAAGACTCTTGAACTCTACAGGTGTCATTTTTACGCCTCCAGATCATAACCAAGTGCGTTGTTGAGGAACTCGTAAGCCAGGCGACGCGAATCATCGATCGTGTCCGGGTTGCAATCGACCGCAGCCCGCAACCATAAGCCGTCGATGAAGATCGCGATCATCTGCGCCCTGGAATGGGCTGTGGCCTTGTCCATGCTTTTTGCCAGGGCATGGAACAGTAAGGAATGGCTCCTGCGCGCCACGATGTTCTGGACCCGCTGCAATTTGGGGGACTGCGGTACCTGGGCCCAGAACGCGAGCCAGGCCGCGACATTGTCGCGCGTCAGGTTCAAGGCACTGACGTTGCCGTCCACAAACGCGAGAACACGTTCAGCGGGTGTCGTGGACAGTCGCAGGCGCGCAAAGATCTCGGCGTTGATGCGTTTGTTCAGCTCTCTCAAGGTGGCTTCGAGCAACGCATTCTTGTCCGAGAAATAGTGATGGACGATGCCGTTGGCCAACCCCGCGCGGGCGCTCACCTGGGCCATGCTCGTCCCCGCCATGCCTTGCTCGCCAATGAGGGCGAGCGTTGCCTCGACGAGCTGCTTTCTTCTGATTTCCTGCATTCCGACCTTTGGCATGGGCTTCTCTTTTATTTTCATTGGACACTCAATGAAAAAAAAGTTATCACTTGGTTCTCCTAAAAACAAGAGATCCAAGGGGATTCGGTATGAAAAGCAGTGCTATCGGTTGTGCCGTGCTGTTGATGACATTCCAGGGGATTGCCGGCGCCGCGGAGCCGGCGGCGTGTCGCGCGCCTCAATTCGCAGAGGTTGGATGGACCGACATCACGTTGACGACGTCCTTGACCACTGCCGTATTGGAAGGACTGGGCTACACCCCGAAAGTCATCACGCTATCGACGGGAATCGCCTACAAGGCGATGGAAGGCAAGAGCATCGACGTGTTCCTCGGAACATGGGACCCGGCGTTGATCGAGGCGGCTCAGCCTTACTACGACAACAAGTCGATCCAGACCGTGCGAGTGAACCTCACCGGCGCAAAGTTCACCTTGGCGGTTCCGCGATACGTCTATGAGCAAGGTGTCAAAAGCTATGCAGACCTGGACACTTACAAGGCAAAATTTGGCGGGAAAATCTATGGCGTAGAGCCGGGCGGAAACAAACCGATCCAGAACCTCATCGCCGATAACGCGTACAACCTGGGTAGCTGGAGCCTGGTTGAGTCCAGTGAGAAGGGCATGCTGACCCAGGTGGCCAGGCAAATCAGAAAGAACGACTGGATCGTGTTTCTGGGCTGGGCACCTCACCCCATGAACAAGAATATCGAACTGGAATATTTGTCAGGCGGCGACAAGTACTACGGAGCAAATTACGGCGCGTCGTCGGTGCGTACCGATGTGCGCACGGGATACCTGGACGAATGCCCCAACGTAGGTCAGCTTCTGAAGAATCTGGAGTTTTCCATCGATGCCGAAAACACCATGATGGACTACGTGATCAATGGCGGGCTTGACCCACGCTCTGCGGTAAAAAAATGGCTGGGTGATCATCCCGAATGGCTGGATAAAACGTTGCTCGATGTCCAGACAGTGGAAGGTCAACCGGGGCTCGCGGCTGTGAAGTCTTATATGGATACTGCGTCCCGATAGGGCCGGCAATGGCAGCGCTCAGTACGCCTAGCAAGTTCGTATGGGTAGAATGGCCGTCATCGATGCCAGCTCAGCATCGATGACCCGAGCATAGGTGTCCAAATGACTCTTCCGTCCGATGACCCAATCGCCAGTGACTGGATCAACATTCGCCGCGATCAGGAAACCGGGATCGAAAGCGTGCATGCGCATTTCCAGGGCCACGCCTACGATCCCCACGATCATGATGAGATGCTGGTGGGCGTGACGCACCAGGGCGTGCAGCGCTTCAGTTGCAATCGCCTGACGCATACCAGCACGCCTGGCCGATCGATATTGATCGAGCCAGGCGCTCTGCATGATGGCTTCGCCCCCGAACCCGAGGGCTTCACCTACGGCATGCTCTATCTCCCACAGCGCTGGGTATCGAGCATGACCGACCGCCTCGGCGTGGGGGACATATCCTCGCTCGGTGCCGCCTTTCGCAACACCCTGACCGACGATGTCGGTCTCAGGGATGCGATACAGCGTGCCTTCCTGGCCATTCATCAGAACGAAGGGCGGCTGGCCAGGGATGAAAGCCTGGACCTCCTCATGCAGGTACTGTCCAGGCACCTGCGACCAGCGCAGCCATCCGACAAGGCCGAGTCGGCACCGGTGATGGAAAGGGCCAGGGATTTCCTGCATGTCCTGATGGCCACGGACGTCAGCCTGGATGAGCTCGCCGACTACACGGGCATCGACCGTTTCAGGCTTACCCGGCAGTTCAAGCGAACCTACGGCCAGGCGCCGCATGCCTATCTGATCAGGCTCAGGCTGCGGGCTGCTCGAGCGTTGCTGGCCGCTGGCAAGCCCGCGGCCGACGTGGCCGCCGAAGTGGGCTTTTCAGATCAGAGCCACATGGGCGTATGGTTCCGCCGCGCCTACCGCCTTACCCCGGCAGCCTATCAGCGGCTGTGCACAAATCTAACAGACTGACGCCAGCCCTCGACTCCATCATCACGTTTCAGTTTTGAAGGAGTACGCAATGTTCGACACCAAAGTAGCGATCATCGTCCGCAACGACCTTGCCATGTGGCAACGGATGAACGTCGTCGCCTTTCTCGCAACCGGTATCCCGTCGGCAGCACCTGAGGTCATGGGAGAGCCCTACGTGGATGCCAATGGCCATTGCTACGCAAGCATGTCCGGCCAGCCAATGCTGATCTTCGAGGCCAGTCTCGAGCAAATCCAGAAGGCCCACCGTGTAGGCCTGGAGCGCGAGCTGACCCTGCTGCCGTATGTGTTTGCCATGTTTTCTACCGGTCATGATGAGGCGAACCGCAAGGTCTTCCTCGAGGAGGATCCGGCCAACATGGATTTCGTCGGCATTGCCATTCGCGGTTCCAAAAAAGCAGTCGACAAGGCCATCAAGGGTCTCTCGCTGCACAAGTAACTCCCGGACGCTCATACCCGCCTCAGACCTGGTTTGCAGGACAGGTACGGGCGGTGATTTTTCTGGAAAAAAACATGCACACATCACAGATTTCTTTCTGTCCCCTGGAGCCAGCATGAGCGAATCAACACTGGCGGCTTTCTGGGCCTTTTCACTGCTCTTTGTCTTCACACCCGGCGCGGACTGGGCCTATGCGATCTCGGCCGGGATTCGCAACCGAGGCGTTGGTGCTTCCGTTCTGGGGCTGCTGGCCGGGTATGTGGTACTGAGCATTCTGATTGCCGCGGGAGTCGGCGTACTGATTGCCGGTAACCCGGTTCTCATGGCCATCCTCACCGTAATGGGCGCCATGTACCTGGCATGGCTCGGCTATGGGATGCTGCGCAACCCGCCGGTTCCGCATACTGATAGCGCCGCCGAAAACGCGGGCAGCTGGCTGACCTGGTTCCGCCAGGGTGCGCTTGTCAGCGGCTTGAATCCCAAGGCGTTCATCTTCTTCCTCGCCTTCTTGCCGCCGTGGACGTCTGAGACTGCGACCTGGAGCATCCCCGCCCAACTCCTGGCGCTCGGCCTGGTGTATACGGCGAGCTGCTCGGTGGTCTATTCAATGGTGGGGTTCGGGGCGAACAAGGCATTGCGAACCCGGCCAGGTGTTGCACGGCTGGTAGGAAGATTTTCCGGCGTGGTCATGATCGGCCTTGCCTTGATGCTGGTTATTCGGGAGTTCTTCCAAAACTAGAAATTCACAGCCGATAACTGTTGGCTGCGAGAGTCAACAGTCGCAGGGGGACGAGTCCCCCCTGACTTTCACGCTACTTGATTCGCCACCGTCTCGCCATAGGCGGGATAGTCGGTGTAGCCCTTGGTTGGGCTGCCGTTGACGCCGTAAAAAGTCGTCCGATCCCCTTCAGCGATCGGCCAGCCGTTCTGCATCCGTTGGACAAGGTCGGGGTTGGAAATGAAGGGGCGGCCAAACGCGATCAGGTCCAGGTCGCCGGCTTCCAGCGCAGCCTCCGCCAGCTCCCGGTTGAAGCCTCCCGCAGCGATCAGCGTGCCTTGGTACGCCTGGCGAAACTGGTTGGCGAAACCCGCGGGAATCGCTTCTGCGCCAATCGTCAGCTGATCACTCAAATGCACGTACGCCAGGTCTCGGTCATTGAGTGCTGAAGCCAGGCTCAGCCAGGTCTCGGTTTCTTCGGCGTAGGGGTGCATGTCGAAAAGGCGACCAAACGGCGACAGTCGCACGCCAACTCGGGCACTGCCGATTTCCGTGGCCAGGGCATCGAGGGTTTCGAGCAGCAAGCGTTGGCGATTGGCGATGGAACCGCCGTAGGTGTCCTGGCGATTGTTCAATGCACCGTTGAGGAATTGCTCGAAGAGATAGCCGTTGGCGCCATGCAATTCGATGCCGTCAAAACCCGCCTCTATCGCTCGGCGCGCGGCGCTCACGAAGTCAGCGCTGATCCGCTGGACTTCAGGGGTGCCCAATGCTCTCGGCACGCTTGCCTGCACGGGGCCTGGCTGGCCTTTTTCAACCCACGCATAGGCATTCGAGTGGGCGGCAACGGTAGCGACCGACGACACCGGCGCGGCACCTCCCGGCTGCAGTGAGACATGGGACACGCGCCCCACATGCCACAGCTGCGCGAAGATTCGCCCGCCTTTGGCGTGGACGGCATCAGTGACCCGGCGCCAGCCTTGGGTCTGTTCATCGCTATAGAGACCGGGGTTGAACAGGTAGCCACAGCCCTCGCGGGAAATCGGTATGCCTTCACTGATGATCAGCCCGGCGGAGGCTCGCTGGGCGTAGTAGAGCACCGTGTGTTCATCCGGGATGTCGTTCAGGGCGCGTGCCCGGGTCATGGGGGCCATGACCACGCGGTTGGCCAACCGGGTGCCGGCCAGATCAAAGGAATTGAATAATGGGTTCATCAGGAACTCTGCAAGTGAGGGAGAAGGGGGGGATGAATCAGGACGGCAGAACCAACCCGTTGCCCGGATCGCCGCCGCCGACATCGGGTTCAGGCCACACCACATCCAGGCGGGTACGGCTGATCAGCCATTGACCGTCCACGCGTCGATACTCATCGGCGTACAGCCCAAGCAGCAGCAAAGGGTTCTGGCCCGGCGCCCGCTGGGTGGCGAAGTCGATCAGATAGCAACGGCCTTCGGCCCGGTCTTCATCGAGGATCTCGATCCAGTGATTCGACACCGCGTGCAGGAAGGGATACGCCCCACGTTGTTGCTGATCGAATGCCGAGAATGCTTCAGACAAGCCCTGCGCGATGGCGTCACGCCCCCGCCAGCCGGCGCGATCAACCTGGCAAATGGCGTCTTCGGTAAACAACTGCGCGAGCGCATCCATCCGGTTGGCGTCGAGGTGATGGCAGTAGCGCAATCGCAGGTTCCTGATCGCTTCCAGCGTGAGCAATCGGTTCAAGTCGGTGTTCAGGGTGGCCTCCAGGGGAAGGTCGTTCAAAAGTGCGGCCACCTTAATCCAGTCTGCTAATTCCATTAATCCGTGAAAATTACGATCAGTTGATCCTCTCGGGATAGAATCAATTTTTCATGTCAGTGGAGCCAGTGATGGATTCCCTTCAATTCGATGGCATCCCCGAGTTCATCCTGGCTGCGCAATGCGGGAGTTTCACGGCGGCGGCGTTGCAACTGGGCGTGACCAGTTCGGCGGTGGGCAAGAGCGTGACCCGGCTGGAAAAACGCCTCGGCACCAAGCTGCTGCATCGCACCACGCGCAAACTGAGCTTGACCAGCGAGGGGGAGATTTACCTCGCCAGTTGCTTGCGGGTGATGGACGAGTTGCGGGGGGTTGAGGGCAGTTTTCTCAACGGCGTTGCCGAACCGAAGGGACGTCTGCGGATTGATCTGCCGGCCGCCTTTGGACGGCGGCATATCGCACCGATGCTGATTGCCCTGGCGCGGCAATACGCACAGCTCGACTTGACCCTGACCTTCGGTGAGCGGACGGTCGACATGATCAACGATGGCATTGATCTGGCCGTGAGAATCGGCGATCTCAAGGATGATCCGGAGCTGGTGGCGCGCCGGCTCGGTGAGCAGCACCTGGTGGTCTGTGCGGCGCCCGACTATCTGAGCCAATGCCCGCCGATCCGGCACCCGTCCGATTTGCTGGAGCGCGATTGCATCATTGCCTGGCGCAGGGGGCTGCGCATGACGTGGTTGCTGAGCAATGCCAAAGGCGAGGTGCAAGAGCAGGAAGTGCGAGTGCGCCATGAGTTTGGCGACGGTGACATGATGCTGCGCGCGACCCTGGATGGCTGCGGACTTTGCCAGTTGCCCACCTGGCTGGTTTCCGAACACTTGCGCAGTGGCGCATTGGTTACGGTCCTGGACGACCACGCAGGCGCAACCATGCCCATACACGTCATCTGGCCGCGCACGCGTTACCTGCAGCCGAAGGTGAGAATGGTCGTCGATGCCTTGCTCGAGATGGCTCAAGAGCAAGCCGTCCTGTTTGGTGCAAGCCGGGGTTGATGCCGGCTCGGTTGCCGCGGCAACAATGCCCCGGCTGGCACCCGTTTCCAGGTGCCTTGCCCCTTCAGTTAAAGCCAGGCTTTGATTTGAGTGCAAACCGCTTGGGTTGAAATGCCGTAACGATCGTGGAGTGTCGGCAACGCACCGGCATCGAGGAACGCATCGGGCAGGGCGATCTGCCTGAAGGTGGGCGTGACGCCATTGCGCAGCAACACGCCGGCCACGGCTTCGCCCAGCCCACCAATGATCGAGCTGTTCTCTGCGGTGACCACCAGGCGACCCGGTTTGCGGGCTTCGGCCAGAATGGTTTGCTCATCCAGCGGCTTGATCGTCGGCACGTGCAGCACGGCGACATCGACGCCGTCCGCTTGCAGCGCTTTGGCAGCCTCCAGTGCGCGCATGGTCATCAGGCCGGTGGAGATGATCAGCACATCGTTGCCGGTGCGCAGGGTCTTGGCTTTGCCGATCTCGAATTGGTAGCCGTACTCGTCCAGCACCAGCGGCACATTGCCGCGCAACAGGCGCATGTAGACCGGTCCCTGGTGCGCCGCGATGGCGGGCACGGCCTGTTCAATTTCCAGTGCGTCGCACGGGTCGACGATCATCAGGTTGGGCATGGCGCGGAAGATTGCCAGGTCGTCCGTGGCCTGGTGGCTGGGGCCGTAGCCGGTAGTGAGACCGGGCAAGCCGCAGACGATCTTGACGTTGAGGTTCTCCTCGGCGATGGCCATGCAGATGAAGTCGTAGGCGCGGCGCGAAGCGAACACGGCGTAGGTGGTGGCAAAGGGCACGAAGCCTTCACGGGCCATCCCCGCTGCCGCACTCATCAGCAGCTGTTCAGCCATGCCCATTTGATAAAAGCGATCGGGATGGGCCTTGGCGAAGATGTGCAGGTCGGTGTACTTGGACAGGTCGGCGGACAGGCCGACGATATCTTTGCGCTGATCCGCCAGCGCAGCCAGTGCATGACCGAACGGCGCCGATCGGGTGGCTTGGCCCTCGGAGGCAATCGAGGCGATCATCGCCGAAGTGGTCAGGCGTTTCTTGGCCGGCGTAACCGTGGAAGTCGGCGTGTTGGCTGCGTTGCTCATTGGTTGTTTCCTTCTTCAAGGTTGCTCAGTGCCAGGTCCCATTCGTGTTCTTCGACGCGGATGAAGTGGGTCTTTTCGCGGGTCTCGAGAAAGGGCACGCCCTTGCCCATTTTGGTGTCGCAGATGATCACCCGTGGCTGGGTGCCGGAATGGCTGCGGGCAGTGTCGAAGGCGGTGACCAACGCCTCCAGATCATTGCCATCGACGCGCTGGGTGAACCAGCCGAAAGCCTGCCAGCGATCGACGATGGGCTCGAAGGAAAGTATTTCGCTTGAATGACCATCGGCCTGCTGGTTGTTGACGTCGACGATGGCGATCAGGTTGTCGAGCTTCCAGTGCGACGCCGACATCACCGCTTCCCAGGTCGAGCCTTCGTTCAGCTCGCCGTCCGACAACAGGTTGTAGACGAAGGAGGGTGAGCCTTTGCGCTTGAGCCCCAGGCAGGCACCGACGGCGATGCCCAGGCCCTGGCCGAGCGAACCGCCGGTGATCTCCATGCCCGGGGTGTAGGCGGCCATGCCCGACATCGGCAGGCGGCTGTCATCGGCGCCGTAGGTTTCCAGTTCGTCCTGCGGGATGATCTCGGCTTCGATCAGGGCCGCATACAGGGCAATCGCGTAGTGCCCGATCGACAGGTAGAAGCGGTCGCGGGCTTCCCATTCCGGGTCTTCGGGCCGGTAGCTCAGGGCGTGGAAGTAGGACACGGCCAGCAGGTCGGCGGCGCCGAGGGCTTGACCGACGTAGCCTTGGCCTTGAACCTGACCCATGCGCAGGGCGTGGCGGCGAATGTTGTGGGCGCGTTGCGCCAGCGTCGTGGACGACGTGAATGCAGAATGAGCAGTCATGGTGAAACTCCAATGAATCAACGAATCAACGATTGACCGAGGCGGCGGGGATGCGCAGTACCAACGTGGCCCCGAACAGCAGGACGCCGGTGATCAGGTACATGCCGATGGCGCTGGAGCCGGTCTGTGTGGTGACCCAGCCGATCAGATAGGGCGAACAGAAGCCGGCAAGGTTGGCGAAGCTGTTGACCGCCGCGATGCCAGCGGCGGCGGACACGCCACCGAGCAGCGTGGTGGGCAGCATCCAGAACATCGACGTCGCGGAGAGGATTCCGGAAGCGGCCAGGCACAGACTGAGAATGGAGAGCAGTACATTCCCGCCCATCAGCGCCGCCAGGCTCAAGCCGATGGCACCGGCGATCATCGGCACAATGAGGTGCCAGCGACGTTCACGGTGTTTGTCACCGCTGCGTCCGGCATACAGCATGGCCACGATTGCGCAGAGGTAGGGCAGGCTGGTCAGGAAACCGATGTGCAGCGGATCGGAAACCCCCGCGTTGCGCACCAGGGTCGGCAGCCAGAAGGTGATGGCGTACTGGCCCATGACCACGCAGAAGTAGATCCCGGCGAGCAACCACAGGCGACGGTCGCGGATGAACTCACCCACCGAGGCATGGGTGACTTTCTGCTGGTCGTCCTCGGCCAGCTCGCGGCTGATCAGTGCCTTTTCGTCATCGTCCAGCCAACTGGCCTGATGCACGCCGTCCTTGAGATAGCTCAGCACCAGCAGTCCGATCAACACCGTCGGCACCGCTTCCAGTACAAACATCCATTGCCATCCGGCCCAACCGTGCATGCCGGCGAAGTGGTTCATGATCCAGCCGGAGAGCGGGCCGCCGACCATGCCCGACAGCGGGATGGCGATGAACCACAACACGGTCATGCGCGCACGCCGGTAGGAGGGAAACCAGTAGGTCAGGTACAGCAGCAGACCCGGTGCCAGGCCGGCTTCGGCAACGCCGAGGAGGAAGCGCAGGGCGTAGAACTGCCAGGCGGTTTCGACGAAGGCGAACAGGGCGGAGACGATGCCCCAGGTGATCATGATGCGCGCGATCCAGACCCGCGCGCCGACCTTGTGCAGGATGATGTTGCTGGGCACTTCACAGAGGAAGTAGCCGATGAAGAACATGCCGGCGCCGAGTCCGTACACGGTTTCGCTGAGCGCCAGGTCGTTCATCATTTGCAGCTTGGCAAAACCGACATTGACCCGATCCAGATAGGCGCACAGGTAGCACAGCATCAGGAACGGCATCAGGCGCCACGCAGTCTTGCGGTAGGCGTTGGAGCGCACGGTCGAAACCGCTTCGAGCGACAGGGTAGTCATGATGGTCTGATCTCTTGTTTTTATTGACCGCCAGGCTTGTGGCCCGGCTGCGTCGTCGATCCAGAACCGCACGGGCCGCGAGGCCCGTCAGCTGTCATCAGTGAATCAGCATGCCGCCGTTCACATCCAGGGTGATGCCGGTCAGGTAAGAGGATAGGTCGCTGGCCAGAAACAGCGCCGCGTTGGCCACATCCTGCGCCTCACCCAGGCGACCGAGGGGGATGCCATCGATGATCGCGTGGCGGCGTTCGTCCTGCATCAGGCCGCCGGTGATATCGGTATGGATCAGGCCGGGGGCAATGGAGTTCACGCGCACCTTGTCCGGGCCCAGCTCGCGCGCCATGGCTTTGGCCAGGCCCAGCACGCCGGCTTTGGCGGCGCTGTAGTGCGGGCCGCCGAAAATGCCGCCGCCCCGTTGAGCGGAAACCGACGACATGCACACGATGCTGCCGGAGGACTGCTGGCGCATGACCGGGATCACCGCCTGGGACATCAGCAACGTACCGCGCAGGCTGACGTCCAGCACCTTGTCGTAGTCCGAAGGGCGGATGTCCAGGGTCTTGAGGGGTTGGGTGATGCCGGCGTTGTTGACCAGGATGTCGATGCGGCCGAAGTGCTCGATGATTTTCGCGACCGCCTGCTGTACCTGGGATTCGTCAGCGACGTTGGCGGCCAGGCCCAGATGACCTTCGCCCAGGGAGGCCGCGGCATCACGAGCGGCGGATTCGTCCAGATCGAGAATCACCACGCTGGCGCCCTGTTGCGCGAACGTGGTCGCGGAAGCGCGGCCGATGCCACGTGCGGAAGCTGCACCGGTGATGATCGCGACTTTGCCTTGAAGAAGCATGGAAGAGTACCTCTGAGATTGTTTTTATTGGCTCGATCCAAATCGAATCGATGACTCAGCTTGTTCCCCACCGTAACCTTGAGCAATAACGCGAACGTCACTGGGTGCTGAAAAAAATTCAGCACTCGCCAGCGAGGTATCGGGATGATTGAATGGCGAAACGCCCGGTTTATGTAACTTGCAGCGGAATAACCACAATCATGCGCTCATCCGACGATGCACCTGTGATACTGCCACCCCTGAAAGCCATTCAGGCCTTCGAGCAGACAGCCCGTTTCGGCAATGTCGCTCGCGCCGCGGAATTGCTCGACCTGACACCCTCGGCGGTCAGTCACCAGCTGGCCAAGCTGGAGGCGATGATCGGGCGCCAGTTGTTTTTCCGAACCGCCAGGGGCGTGACCCTGACGCCGGTCGGCGAGCAATACCTGACGGAGGTTTCCGGCATCCTGCACAGCCTCGCCGTGGCCACCGAACGTGCCACCAGCGACGTCAGCCTCGATTGCCTGCGGCTGCACTCATCGCCCAGTTTCGGCCTGCTGTGGCTGATGCCGCGCCTTGAGCAGTTTCGCGAGAGCCACCCGGATATCCAGCTCAACCTTTCGTGCTCTTATGAATCGCTGCACTTCAGTCGCGACAAGATCGACGTCGACATCCGCCATGGCATGCCCAATTGGCCGAGCTACGAGGTACGCACGATTCGCAATGAACGGATTGCAGTCATGGCGTCCCCGAAGTTGCTGGAAAAACACCCGATCCGCACCGCTGCGGATTTGCTCGACAGCCAGTTGATCCTGTCGGAGGCGACGCTGATCAAGTGGCCGCAGTTGTTCGCCCAGCACGGTGTCTCACGCCCGGAAAAACCCTACACCCTCAGCTTCGACCGTTCCTACATGACCCTGGAAGCCGCCAGTCACGGGCTTGGTTTTGCCCTCGAAAGTACCTTGCTGGCGCAGGACTATCTGGCACGCGGTGCATTGGTCGAGGTGGCACCGGCGTTGAGCGCGCCGATCACCGCGCATCACCTGGTGTTTCCCCGTGCCCACTCGAACTTTCCCCGTGTCAGGCGTTTTCTGGAGTGGATGCAAAAAGAGTTGGGGCATGACTTCAGCTACTGATTTTTCGCTACTTCATCATCAACTCGGCCAGCTCCCGTTCGCGCCGGGAAACTTCCTCTTCCACCGCCCGCACTTCGCGCATGTAGGCCTCTACGGCGGGAGGCAACGAGCGCTCCTTGAGGGAGATAAAACCGTAATGGGTGTGCGACGCCTGATCGTGGATGGGCAGCGCTACGATTTCACCCGCCAGCAACTCCCGCTCAAAGGTCGTCAACGTGCCGACGGCCAATGCATTGCTGTTGGCCGCGAATTGAACGATCTGCATGGGCACGTCAATTTCAATCGCTGGCACGAAATCGCCGGTCACTGTGTCGTAGGCGCCGGCGCAGCCTGACGTCGCGCGCGACAGAAGGCCGGCCAGGCGGGACGGAATGCGCGACGCCACCCAAGGGTAATCGAGTGCTTGCGCCCGCTTCAGGGAGCGTTGCGCAAGAAGGGGATGGCCGGGCCGGCAAAACAGGCGCCCCTGATGCTCACCCAATAGCTCGCAATTGAATTCTTTTTCACCTTGCAAGGCGCTGATTTCAGCGATCCCCAGGTCCACCACACCGCTGGCAACCTGCTGTGCAACCTCTCGCCAACCGGCGACATGGGCCGTCACCTTGAGGTTCGGATGGCGGGTGTGCAACCGGGCAATGGCGCGATAGCCGCTGATCACACTGGGGTACGGCCCCAAGGCCACCTTGAGTGTGCCGATGTCGCCAACCGCCAGCAGGGCGATGTCCCGCCGAAGGTCCTCTTCGGCCATCAACAAGCGCTGGCTTTTGCCCTGCAGCACCTGACCGAACGCCGTCAGGGTTAAGCCCTCGGTGCGTCGATCGAACAGCGTAACGCCGAGCTCCTGCTCCAGCAGCTGGATACTTTTACTGAGCGCCGGTTGCGAAACGCCCAGCGCTTTGGCGGCCTGACCAAAGTGTGCATGTTCAATCAGCGCCAAAAACTGGCGTAGGCGGCGCGGGGTCATGTCATAACCTTTATATTATCGATATTTAGTAAAATGGAATTTTTCGTAATCAAATGAATATGCTATTCCTTGCCGGGCGGGTCAAGACGAACAAGAGCAAACCCGCGCCATCAAAGGCATCGATACTCTGGCGAAGGAACATTTCATGAACAACAAGACCCTCAGTTGCGCGCTGGCCATCGCACTGTCCACGGGCTTCAACCCCAGCATTTTTGCTGCTCAGACAACTGCCGTGCCGGCCGCGATTGAGCATTTCGATAACAAGGGCAAGTCGCCGTCGACCTACACCATCGAATATCAGAAGGGCGTGCGCGAGACGCTGCCTTTTGCCGACAAGCGCGATTTCGAGGAAGCGAAAAAAGGCTTCATCGCAGCCCCGACCTACAACAAGATCATGGGCGATGCCGGGAACGTCGCCTGGAACATGGGCAGCTACGATTTCCTGCTCGACGGCAAGGACTTCGACACGGTCAATCCTTCGCTGCAGCGCCAGGCCGTGCTCAACATGGCCTATGGTCTGTACGAGGTGGTGCCGGACCGGATCTATCAGATCCGCGGCTTTGACCTGGCCAATATCACGTTCATCAAGGGCGACACCGGCTGGATCGTTTTCGACACCCTGACCTCAAAGGAAACCGCCAGGGCGGCGCTGGCATTCATCAATGAAAAACTGGGCAAGCGCCCGGTCGTGGCCGTGGTGATTTCCCACTCCCATGCGGACCACTTTGGCGGTGTCCGCGGCATCGTCGAGGAAGCGGACGTGCGCAGCGGCAAGGTCGCGCTGATCGCCCCCGTGGGTTTCATGGAGCATGCGGTCGCGGAAAACGTCTACGCCGGCAATGCCATGAACCGCCGCGCGTTCTTCCAATACGGCCTGCTGTTGCCGCACAGTCCCTACGGTCATGTCGACATGGCGATCGGCAAAAACGCCGCGTCCGGCACCATGGGCCTGATCGAACCTAATCGATACATCGAAAAGGATTTCGAAAGCCTGACCATCGACGGCGTACAAATGGACTTCCAGAACACCCCAGGCACCGAAGCACCGTCGGAAATGAATACCTGGTTCCCGCAATTCAAGGCGTTCTGGGCTGCCGAGAACATCACCGGCACCATCCACAATATCTACACCCTGCGCGGTGCCCTGGTGCGTGATCCGCTGGTGTGGTCGAAGAACATCAACAACGCCCTGTACCTCTATGGCCAGAAGGCTGATGTGATGCTCGCCGCACACAACTGGCCACGCTGGGGCAATGAACGGATCCAGGAAGTGATGCGCGCGCAACGCGATGCCTATGCCAACCTGAACAACGCCGTCCTGCACGCGGCGAACCAGGGCGTCACCATCAACGAGATCCACAATGTCTACAAGTTGCCCGAGAGCCTGAAGAACACCTGGGCGACCCATAGCTATCACGGCTCGGAAGAACACAACAGCCGCGCGGTCATCAACCGCTACCTGGGTTACTGGGATGCCAACCCGGCCACGCTGATGCCGCTGTCACCGAAGGATTCGGCACCGCTGTACGTCGAAATGATGGGCGGTGCGGAAAAGATCATGGCCAAGGGAAAAACCTTGTTCGACCAGGGCAAGTACCGCGAAGCCTATGAGATTCTCAATAAGCTGGTGTACGCCGAGCCGCAAAACACCCAGGCCAAGGACCTGCTGGCGGACGTCTACGAGCAGGTGGGCTATCAGAAGGAAAGTGCCGGCGTGCGCAACAGCTTCCTCGCGGCCGCCTATGAATTGCGCCACGGCATGCCCAAGGGCCGGGCGCCAAAAACCGGACCGGACATGATCCGCGCCATGAGCACAGAGTTGTGGCTCGAATATCTCGGCATCAGCCTGGATGGCAGCAAGGTGGCGGACCTGCATTTCGTCCTCAACCTCAAGACCCCCGACAATGGTGAGCAATTCGTGGTGGAGCTGAGCAATTCAACGCTGACCAGCATCAAGGGCCAGCAGGCAAAAAACGCCGACCTGACCCTCACCCTCGATCGCTCGGCGCTTGAAGACGTGATGGCGAAGAAAGTCAGCTTCGATCAGCTGGTCACGGACGGCAAGGCTACCTTTGAAGGCGATCGCAAACCGTTCGCCCAGCTGATGGCCGCGATGACCCCGTTCACCCCGGACTTTGAACTGCTGCCGGGGACGAGGCAGTAACTCCGATTGCGCGGCTGATCCTGGCAATGGACAGGTAGGCGGGCGCGTCTGTGGCTTGGACGCGCCCGTCGAAGTTCAGTGCCATGGGCCGGCATGAGGGCTTAGTTAACCATCACCTCGTCCAGTGCCTGCTCGAGGGTGCTGACCGTGCGCTCGATGTTGTGCAGCTTTTCGAGCCCGAACAGACCGATGCGGAAGGTCTGGAAGTCGGCCGGCTCGTCGCATTGCAACGGCACTCCGGCGGCGATCTGCAGGCCGTGGGCGACAAATTTCTTGCCGCTCTTGATGTCGGCATCATCGGTGTAGCTCACCACCACGCCAGGGGCCTGAAAGCCGGCGGCGGCCACGCTCTTGATGCCTTTGCCGGTCAACATGGCGCGCACCCGATCGCCCAGCGCCTGTTGTTCGTCGCGGACCTTGTCGAAACCGTAGGCTTGCGTCTCTTTCATCACGTCGTTGAACCGCGCGAGGGAATCGCAGGGCATGGTCGCATGGTAGGCATGTCCGCCCTGTTCGTAGGCCTGCATGATCTGCAGCCACTTTTTCAGGTCGCAGGCGAAGCTGCTGCTCTGCGTCTGCTCGATGCGCTCGAGGGCCAGGGCACTGAACATCACCAGGGCGCAGCAAGGGGAGGCGCTCCAGCCTTTCTGCGGTGCGCTGATCAGCAGGTCGACGGCGCATTTGTGCATGTCCACCCAAAGCGTGCCCGAGGCGATGCAGTCCAGCACGAACAGGCCACCCACCGCATGCACGGCGTCGCCGACGGCCCGCAGGTAGTCGTCGGGCAGGATAATCCCTGACGAGGTTTCAACGTGGGGGGCGAAGACAATCTGCGGCCTCGAAGCCTCAATGGCTGCCAGCACTTCGTCCAGAGGGGGAGGGGCGTAGGCCGCCTGGCGACCCGTGTCGACCGGTCGGGCTTTCAGCACCGTGGTGGCCGCCGGGATGTTGCCCATCTCGAGGATCTGGCTCCAGCGATAACTGAACCAGCCGTTGCGTATCACCAGGCATTGCTGGTTGGTCGCAAACTGTCGCGCCACCGCTTCCATGCCGAATGTGCCACTGCCCGGCACCACCGCAACAGCCTGGGCGTTGTAGACCTGTTTCAGGGTCTTGGAAATGTTTTTCATCACGCCTTGAAACGACTGCGACATGTGGTTGAGCGAGCGGTCGGTGTAGACCACCGAGTACTCGACCAGCCCCTCGGGATCGATGCTGGGATACAACTTTGACATGGAGTGACTCCTTTGGCAGAGATGTTTGGCAGAGATGTCCGTGGTATCGACCCTGCCCTAAGCCTTGGCAAATGACAAGATTGCCCGGGATTGAATGGCGACTTCTGTCGAGCGGGTGGCATCACCTATGCCCGAGTAAAATGGTGCAACTGCCCCCGGTCCGCTTGGTCAACAACGATAGCGCAACGCGGCAATCTGGTTACACCTGGTCTGTCCACTGACTGCTCATGGCCGGTTTCTGCCTATCGCAGCTCCTTGTCGCGGCTTGACCTCAACCCACGGCGATTGGCCGGCGATTCATTTACTTTCGAGTGATTATTGACACCAGCCTTTGATCGGCTTGAAAGCGGCCCGTCGGTATGCGCTGTTGAAATGAAATACTGAATCGAAATAACAGTTTTTACATCGATTTCAAATACGTCACTGGAGGAACGGCATTCATACCTACGCTATTTTCGGGGGACTTCCGTATTTCGGGACGGTAGTTGGAGGGGATTTCTCGAAATACTCTCGAAAATGCAAAGGAGTTCGCAATGAACCACAACATTTTCTCCGCGGTGTTCGGAGCCACAGCGCTGCTGTCGGCGATCGCACTGCCTGGATTATCCCTGGCGGACGATAAAACGGTGCCAAACATTTTGGTTATCATGGGCGACGATATCGGCTGGTCGAACATCGGTGTCTACAATCAGGGCATGATGGCCGGCAGAACACCCAATCTGGACACCCTTGCCTCCGAGGGCATGCGCTTCACCGACTACTATGCCGAAGCCAGTTGCACGGCAGGCCGTGCCAACTTCATTACCGGTGAACTGCCGATCCGTACCGGCATGACTACGGTGGGCCAGGCCGGCTCACCTATTGGCATTCCCTCCCAAGCGGTGACGATTGCCACCGTGCTCAAGTCCATGGGTTACTCCACCGGTCAGTTCGGCAAGAACCATTTAGGCGACCTGAACGAGTTCCTGCCCACCGTGCATGGCTTCGACGAGTTCTTCGGCTACCTGTATCACCTCGATGCCATGGAGGATCCGGCCCACCCCAACTACCCGCAAGCGCTGCTGCCCAAGGTCGGCCCGCGCAACATGGTCCACAGTTGGGCGAGTGCCACTGATGACGCAACCGTAATGCCGCGCTGGGGCAAAGTGGGCAAACAGAAGATCGAAGACGCGGGTACCCTCTACCCTGACCGTATGAAAACTGTCGACGACGAAATCCGTGACAAGGCATTCAATTTCATCGACAAGGCCAAGCAGGACAACAAACCCTTCTTCGTCTGGCTCAATCCGACACGCATGCACATCGTCACTCACCTCTCCGACAAGTACCAGGCCATGCGCAATGCAGAAAATGGCTGGTCCGAACAGGAAGCCGGCATGGCGCAGCTCGATGACATCGTCGGGGACGTCATGGCCAAGTTGAAGAAAGACGGCCTGGATCAAAACACGATCGTGGTCTTCACCACGGACAACGGCGCGGAAAACTTCACTTGGCCCGATGGCGGCCAGACGCCGTTTGCGATGGGCAAGGGGACTGTCATGGAAGGTGGCTTCCGCGTTCCAGCGATCATCCGCTGGCCGAACAAGGTACCCGCGGGGCAGATCGCCAACGGCATCATGTCGGGTATGGACTGGTTTCCGACCTTCATTGCCGCAGCAGGCAACCCCAATATCACGAGCGAACTGCTTAAAGGCAAGCAACTGGGCGACACGACGTACAAGGTTCACCTGGACGGCTACGACCAAACCCCGATGATCACCGGTAAAGGTCCGTCCAACCGTCATGAAATTTTCTATTTCGGCGAAAGCAATTTGGGCGCGGTGCGTATCGATGATTACAAGTATCGTTTCATTGATCAGCCTGATGGCTGGCTCGGCGCCAAGACCAGTATCGACGTGCCTGTTCTGACCAACTTGCGTCTGGATCCGTTCGAGCGTGCCGGATGGCCGCAGAACCAGGCGGCCAATGGCTCCATGCAGTACTTCGATTGGTTTAAATTCCAGTTCTGGCGCTTCGTATTCGTTCAGCAGGAGGTTGCAAAACTGGCTGAAACGGCCATCGAGTTCCCACCGATGCAAAAAGGTGCGAGTTTCAACCTCGACTCGGTAAAAGCCAAGATCGAGGCCGCGAGAGCAGCGATGGCCAAGTAATCAAAGGCTGGAACGTTAATGCATAACATGGGTGGTGGTCAGAGTCTGCCACCCATTTCCGTATGGAATTCAACACAGCTAAAACGACAACCAAGCAGGGCCCTCAGCGGCCAGGTCAGATTTTCAACCGTGCAGCGACAGGTCTCGAGCGTTGTTCCGGTCTATGGGAAACATCTATGACAAATCCGCAAGATAAAGCCGAATCCGACGAGGATTTAGGTCAGATAGTCATAGGGCGAGGGCCCTGCACCCATCTATTGCTGCTTTTGCTGGGATTGATCCTGCTATTTCCCTTTCTTGAGGAAGGTATCGTTGCTCGCACGCTGCTCGGCATTCTGTTTTCAATCGTGCTGCTCGTGGGCGCTTTTTCCACCCGGCAGACGCGGCGGGGGTTCATCCTCAAACTGGGTCTGGCGTTGCTGGGGGTTGGCCTACAATGGTCGGCGTTGTGGGCTGCAAGTACCGCGATTCTGTTCTTTGCCGGGATCGTTTATGCGGCGTCTCTTGCCGTCTCGTTCACCGGAGTACTTCGCTATATTCTCAAGCGCGGGCCAATTACCGCCGACAAACTGCATGGCGCGCTTGCGGGGTACATCATGCTGGCCTTCGTCTGGTCCTTCGTCTATGCCCTGGTCGAGATCTCCAGCGCTGGCTCATTCGGCCCTGCCCACTTCGACTTCGGGCAGCCCGGCACTTTCTTCAAGCTGATCTATTTTAGCCTCACGACGCTCACGACCACAGGTTTCGGTGATGTTCTCCCGTTGACCAATCACGCCCGCTCACTGGTGATGGTCGAAGAGTTTTCAGGGGTCTTCTACGTTGGCGTTGTGATAGCGCGGCTCGCCGGTCTTTATCCGTCGAATCAGGCCCAGTGACTCTCGATTTGCCTGGGTCATCTTCGGGCATTAGTGATTGGGTGTTCTGCGATCGACTGCTAGTGGCCGATTTCGGTCGACTGTGACAAGCAGAAACTACTCAATGCAGCCCTTCGTGAAGGGTTGATATCGGCCATAAGCGGACCTTGCCGTACTCCCCAGCGTTATTCCAATCGCCTGCATTGATGGACCAAACTGAGCGACTATGGGGCCGATAACGAAAAACCCCCACTCGATGACAGGGCTTGTAAATGGGTACAAAAAACCGGCTCAAGCGCTGGTTTTTTTTGAAACTCGTCACGCTGCGATCACAGCTATACACGCTGACCTATTCCGTACGGAAAAAGCATTTTGTTTAAAATACAGTATCTGGATCTTGAACATCCCATTGCATTTATGCTGTGAAGCAGTTGAATTCGAGGGAAAAACGAAACCTCTTAGTTTTGACCGACAGCGAGCGACAAAGCGTAACTGCCGGAATGTTGATTATTTCGGTAGACCTTAAGCGCCTACAACGTCCTAGGGTGATCAAGCAGTCATACTATATTTGATTTTCATCAACGATATGTTTTGCCACTTCAAATGTCGGGTAAAAAGCGGATGCGGAAACACCAATTCGTTGGTTACGTAATGGGCCATTCTGTGGTAAATCTTTATACTGCCCTTGGTTTATTCCGGCCACAAAATAGGCTTTGTGCTCTCTAGAGTAAATGAGAATTGGCGCGCCCGATGACCCAAAATAGGTATCACAGTTGTGGAGGAGTCCGCCATTAAGAGAAATAGAATAAGGAACGTGATCTGGACTCTTGCCTTTGCCGACTGCTTTTTTTAGCTGTTCTAGGTCCTGTGCGAAAAATCGCTTAATTTCGTCCCCTTCAGTCGCCGTTTTCCCCAGGAGGGGCGTATAGGAAAAACCACTAACAACACCACTGATCTGACAACCAAAATGGGCAGTCAGATAGTACCCGCTATTAAGGTCGCCGTTATATCCGGCAAGCAAAGCATGGCTGAAACTTTTATCAGGGTATTCGCTCAGATGGCCCGGCAAAATGGTAAGGGACGGTAGGTCGGAGGCTGACTTGTCTAATATTATTACGGCCCAGTCATTTCCTGGGAGTGCACTAAGATTGCGCTTTTTAAAAGCGCCATCGGCTGTAGCCCAGAGCAGTACATCATGTCGTTTAGGTAGCTTAGACACTTCCTCTTCGCTCCAATAAAGAGTACCACCCTCACTTACACAGTGCGCATTCGTGATAGCTATTCTTTTAGAAACTATAAATGCAGTGCACTGCGCACTTTCCGTTTCATTTATCAGTTTACCAATAGACTTGAAGTACCCTTGATTGGGCATTACAGGAAAACGCACACTGTGCTTGTCTGGAGATCCGCCTAATGCCAACGGAACTGGTTCGATATCCGGCATATCAAAAAAACCCTGTTCACGGGCTGAATTGAGAAATTCCAAGTAATTTTCAGTCGCTGTATTTGAAACTTCGTAACTGCCGGCACCAGACGCCTGCGCATTGTACATGTTACTTTGAGTCTGGCTGGCATCAGCCATTGCAGCCATAATGCCGAGTACAGTGGCGCCAACAACTCTCCCCGTCTGCTTCCATTTTGCCTTTGACTCGAGAATCTCTACTTCGCGCTGCGTGCCTTCTCGTAAATCCTCAATGGCTTGCCGATATAACTTATCACTCTGAGAAATGGGCGTATGCCAGTCTTTTCCCTGACTATAAAATTCTGATGACTGAATGAAATATGCATAAGCTCTAGATGAATCAACTTGTGACACACCTAAATAATAGCGATCCGTAAAATAGTCATTCGGAGGATTGTCGTCGACGGTCAACTGAGAGCGCGCTTGCGTAAACAACTGTTGCGCCTTATCAAAATCCCCTGCATTGGACTCAACAATTCCAGAGGAATAGAGAGCTGAGGCTTGAGCTGCGCGATCTTCCATTGAAACGCAACCAGACAGGATCAGACAGGCCATAGTGGTGACTATTGAAACAGCTGTGCGTAACATATCGCCGCTCTCAATTGAACTTTTTCAGCTGGAAAGTTAATTAAACTCAAGCATCAAGCATTTTGCTTAGAGATTAGGTTGTGAACCGTTTTTTATCGACAGCAATCAGTAAAAATAAGCAGTCATCATAAGAGGACTACGAAATTTTAGTAATCAGAGCCCATGGGCACACGATGCCAATTATTGCCTGGACCAGACGAAAGACCTCCACCGGGACCAAATGAAAGGCCTCCACCAGGTCCTGTTGAGAGGCCGCCTCCAGGCCCTGTATAGAGTCCTCCGCCAGGACCTGTTGAGAGACCTCCGCCGGGACCCGTGGAGCAAGGGCCTCCAGGCCCCGTATAGCCTATACAACCAGCGAAAACACTTCCCGAAGAAAGTAACAGGCTGAATACAAACGCAACTTTTACTCTTTTGTTCATCATTCTACGCACATCACGTTGTTCTCTTTTGAGACTGAAGTTCGTACGACTGGGCATTGCGCCAGCGTATCGACGTGCCGCGCATACCGTGACAAAATTTTATAGATGGGGGGATTGATGACCTTTCATTAGGCGACAATGCCTTAGCATTTCATGACAATCCGCGACCATTGATCTGAGAGAGACATAACGTTGTTTGAGTCAGTTATTTCGTGGCGGTTAAACCCACTGTAACTCTCTATGAAGCGTCTCTTATTTCCCCTATTGCTCAGGCAACATTTACTTGCCCACAAGCTTCTGCGAACGGCAGTTATGGGTCGGAAGCAGCCTTCCGCGACTGGCAGCAATTGGCCGTTTCCTGCCCATTGCGACAGGCAGAAAACGGCCAGAAGCGAACGGTCCTCATTAATCCGTAAACCTTGGCTGTCCGGTCAGCATCAATCTGCGAGGGTCATGGCGAAGTAGCCGAAGACCGTCAGCAGGACTCCCGAGACGGCAAAGGCTACGGGAAAACCGACCCACGGCACGTTGCTGCCGATCTCTGTCGCGGCTTCCTGGCACGGGCCGGAATGACTGCGGGCGCCGGCCATGCCGCCCATCAACACCGCTGGATTGATCTTCATCAAGTGATAACCAACCACCCAGACGGCGAAAGGCGGCAGCATGCAGGCGACGAAGCCCAGCAGGAATATCTGCACGGCGAGCGAGCCCGTCAATTGGGCCAGAAGGGTGGCACCGGCATTGATCCCGACAATCGCAACGAACACCAGCAGGCCCACGTCCTCAAGGATGTTTCGCGCTGCATTCGGCGTATTGCCGAAAAAGCGCAGGCGCGAAGACAGTGAAGAGACGATGATGCCCGACACCATCAGGCCGCCAGCGCTACCCAGGCCGACAGAGGCGCCAAAGGCGGGAAACTGGATCAGACCGATCAGCAGTCCCAGGGTCATGCCGACAAACAGCGTTAATAGATCGGTCATGCTGCTTGGCCGGGCGATGACGCCAAACAGCTCGCCGGCACGCTGCACGGCGGCGGACAGGCCGGTGACGAAAAGCACGTCGCGGCGTTGCAACCGGGTCTCTGGCCCCACCGGTAGCGGTACACCGCCGCGCTGGAGGCGCGTCAACTGAAGCTGCCCGGCCAGGTCCAAACCGCGGAACTCCTTGAGCTGCTTGCCGATGACGGTTTTTTCGGTCACCAGGATTTCCGCGTGGTCCAGTGGCACGGCGAGTGCCTTGGCGTCATCGACTTCCGGGCCGATCAGACCGATGTTGGACGTCAGGCCGGTACGCGTACTGCCAAGGGAAATCACATCTCCCGCCTGCAGCCGGGTTTCAGGATCGGCCCCTATCGACTCATCGCTGCGATGGACATCGACGATACGATACTCCGGGAATCGAGCGATGAATTCGCGGATGCTGAGGCCGATGGTCGCAGGATTTTCCAGGCGATAAGCACGCAATCCGAAGGCCTTGTTTGCGGTGAGGCCGTCGTCATCGACATCATGCATGCCATGCTGTTCTTCATAGCGGCGGGCTGCGGCCTTGGCATCGACACCCCACCAGCGCGGCATGTATTTGCAGATCAGTACGATACCGATGGTGCCCCATAGGTAGGTAATGCCATAGGACAGGGTAATCATCGCCGAGACCCCCTCGACAGTTTCGCCCGCTGCGAGTTTGACGGCTCCCGAGGCAACCGCCTGTTCGGCCGAACCGATGGCAGAAGACATGGTCGTGGCCCCGGCGAGGGTCCCGCCGGCCACGCCCGTCGGCAGGTTCAAAAGACGAGTCCCCAATACCACTACGGCCAGGCTGAGCAAACTGCAGATGACCGCCAGGAGGGTGAACTTCAGCCCATCATCCTTCAGGCTATTGAGGAAGGAAGGACCGACCCGCAATCCCACCCCGTACATGAACAAGTAGTAGAAGAGGTTCATGGTGAAGGTGTCGAGCTTGAGCGTGATCCCATGGAGGGATGCGGCAATGGCAACGCCACAGCCCACCACGATGGCGCCGCCAACGGTACCCAAGCCATATCCCTTGAGGGTGAAACGGCCGATCAGCACCGCCAGGCTGACCACCAGGAACAGCAAAATGTAGGGGTTGGCATGGAGAAACGTGAAGAGTGCCTGCACCGGTTGATTCCCCCTTTTCGCGACGTTAACGCCGCCGTGTCAGCGCCAGGTTTTCCAAGGCTGCTTGAGGCGAAAAAGTGCTCTGCTCACGGACTGTATGGGGTGGACGCATCTGGCGTGAAGAAGAAGGCCAGGCCAAGGATCAGGTAGACCGCGAGCAGCTGCACGCCTTTGAGCCAATCCGAACGACCATCGCCAGCTACCTGGCCGGTAATCAGCACCGCTAACAGGACGCTCAGTACCAAACCACCGGAAAACGCCAGCCCCATGGGCGCAGGCCCAATGAAAAGACTGGCCAGTACCAGAAGTGGAGCGACCAGCAGGGCCACCTGGACGCTGGAACCGATGGCGATCGACAGTGCAAGGTCCAT
The DNA here is from genome assembly GCF_013416725.1 of Pseudomonas sp. SbOxS1. NCBI lineage: Bacteria > Pseudomonadati > Pseudomonadota > Gammaproteobacteria > Pseudomonadales > Pseudomonadaceae > Pseudomonas > Pseudomonas sp. SbOxS1. The sequence goes on along the minus strand of NZ_JAAVXC010000025.1, from coordinate 103,869 downwards.
GCGGTTCTTCATGGCGGCCGAGACCGCCGAGACATGCTCGGCTGCATTGCCAAGGATTGCCACGACAAACACACCGACAAAGAGGTTGCTCAGACCCAGCTGACGCGCACTGGGCTCGATGGCACCCACCAGGATCTCGCTGATCCACGCGACCAGCACCGTTGAGACGCCAAGCACCAACAACGCCTTGCCGGTTGACCAGGGCGGTGTCTGATCCGAGCCCTGCTCGATGCTGGAAGAACCGGAAAACAGGCTTTTGTGGGTGATCAGCGAATACACCAGGAACAGACCGTATACCAGGAGCAAAATCAGCGAGATGTACAGGCTCAGCGACTGCAGGCCTTGGGGGTTACGGGGTGTGATGACGGCGTTGTAGGCCGCCGGCAGAATGAGGGCGATGGTGGCCAGGGTCAGCAGGGTAGCCTGGGAGCGGGCCCCCGAAATGTTGTACCGCTGTTCGCTGTGACGCAGCCCGCCAGCCAACATGGCGAGGCCCAGCACCAGCAGGATGTTGCCGACGATAGAGCCGACAATGGAGGCCTTCACCACATCGTACAGGCCCGCGCGCAAGGCACTCAGGGCAATGATCAGTTCGGTGGCATTACCGAAGGTGGCATTGAGCAAACCCCCTACGCCCTCTCCGGAGCGTTCCGCCAGATGCTCCGTAGCCCGTCCCAACCAACCTGCAAGCGGGACGATGGCCAACGCCGCCATCAGGAAAACCAGTAGGTGGAGGTCCGCTGCGACATATTCCAAGGCAATGGCTATGGGAACGAAGACAAGCATCCAGTTGAGCATTCAAGTCGTCCTCGCGCCGATGCGACGCGATCCATGGAGACGGAGGTCCCGTAAGAGTGGCCCGTATTCCTTATCTCGTCGAAAAAATTTCTGGAATGATGTCAGAACCATCCTGTTTAGCCGGCAAGTCATGGCCAGTGAACTTGAGCATAGAGGCCTGTTGATCCAACCGGTGCGCGCGGTCGAGCCATTTCCCGCACGGCGTACTACCTGTTTCGGGTTATGCGCCCTACGGCACTAGCGCTGTTTGCGATAGCGTTCGGTCAAGGACTGCACGAGGGTGACGTAGGATTGCGTCTCGGCGTAGGGCGGCACCCCGTTGTACTCGTCTACGGACGCTTCGCCGGCGTTGTAACCTGCCAACGCCAGCATCTGGTTGCCGTTGAAGCGCTTGAGCAGCCAGGCCAGGTAGCGCACGCCGCCACGAATGTTCTGACGGGCGTCGAACGGATCGTCCACGGCGAAGCGCTCGGCGGTGGCGGGCATCAACTGCATTAGCCCCTGGGCGCCGGCGTCGGAAATGGCGTTGGGGCGAAACGCCGATTCGGCGTGTATCACTGCGCGGATCAGCGCCCGGTCGACACCATAATGACCGGAAGCGGCTTCGATCTCCCGCCGATAGGATTGGGTGTCCAGGCGCAGTGAGCTGACCTTGAAATCCTTCGGCGCCATGCACAGGTAGCAGCCCTTGATGTAATAGAGCTCAAGGACATCGACACGTGCGGAGATCCCGACGGGGCGCCGGCTCACATATTGGCGAACACCCTTGTGGATGAAGGTGTAGACCCGAATCCGCATCGCACCCGGGGTGTCGTCCCGCACAACCCGTGGCAGGGCCTTTGCCTTGGCGTCGGCATCGGTGCCCGCCGCGCCATTGAGGCGAGTGCAGCGGGCGCTGGCGATAGCCTGGCTGGTGTAGCTGATGGCTCCGTCCCTGGCTTGGCACTTGAACATGGCGCTGGCGCACAGTGGAGCGGCCAGCAAGGCCAGCGCGACGCAGCCAGGGAGGCTTTTGCGAGCCCATCGCCATGCTCTGGAATTCATCACATCGCTCCGCGTCGCAGGCGCCGATCAGGTCTGGGGCGCCTGGCCCGGGCGCTGCCTTTGGTGGGCCTGTTCCGGGTGACCCGCCTGTTGTTCTGTTAGTTATACCCCTTGTAACCGGCCTTGGAACTTGCGTTGACGTACGGGCTGCCGGAATGGATGTCACTGAAGATCGACAAGCCTCAGCCCACGGCCTGCAACCAGTTAAGTAAATCCATTTCCAGGCTGCCTGGCGTAGGGGGGGAGGGAGATAACAGGCAATAGCGCGAGCCGTCTTCAACAAATCCTAACGGCGCGGCCAACACACCGCTCTGGATCTCGTCGCGCACCAGGTGCCATGGACCAATGGCCACGCCGAGGCCAGCGACAGCCGCCTGGATGCTGAAGTAAAAGTGCTCAAAAGATTGCATCTCCACGGCAGGAGTGGGCAGCCCTTTTGCACTGGCCCACTCCTGCCAGGCCGCAGGTCGGCTATTGGTCTGAAGCAGCGGGGCCGAAGAGCGCAGGCATTTCCTGCGTTTGTCGAACCATTGATCTGCCTTTTCTGGTCGGCACACAGGGCCGACCTTCTCCGGGAACAGGGTCTCGGCATGATAGCCGTGGGGGCGAGGAAAATCGTCCCGCCGAATGGCCAGGTCTATTCCATGGTCGAATGAAAAGAGGCCGCCGCCGGCCACTAAATGAATGTCCATCCCTCGATGATGTGCCTGGAATTCGCTCCAGCGAGGGATCAACCATCGCATCAACAGCGTTGGCTCGCAGGACAGGACAAGCTGACGAGCACGACGGGCATCGGTGCGTATCTCGCGAACGGCCTGGTGCATCAATCCAAGCCCTTCACTCACCGCTTTCGCCAGGCGTCTTCCGGCGTCCGTCAAAAAAACCCTGCGGCTACGCCGCTCGAACAGGTCAACACCCAGGTCCTCTTCAAGCAAGCGCACGGCTCGGCTTATGGCACCTGGTGTCAGATGCAGTTCGTCCGCTGCACGGGCGAAGTTTTCGAACCGACCGGCTGATTCGAAGCAACGCAACGCGAGCAGAGAAGGCATGCGCGCTTCAGGGATTAGTGAGCTGTAGTCACCATTTTCATCAGAAATCATCGTTATTACCAGAGAGCGGCATCTGCAAAAATCGCTTTATACCACCAACAAATCGAAGAGTGCCCCATGAGCGAATGGATAGCAGTAATCACCATTACAATACTCGCATGCGTCAGTCCCGGGCCGGATTTCGCCATGGTTTCTCGCAACGGATTGCTGCTGTCTCGACGGGCGGGCGTCCTCACCGCTGTGGGAATTGGCATGGGGGTGCTTGTCCACGTGTGCTATACGCTGCTCGGGCTAGGGTTAGTGCTCCAACAAACGCCTTGGTTGTTCAATGCGCTGAAACTGGCTGGCGCTGCGTATCTCGTCTACCTGGGCATTAAAATGCTTCGTTCCAGGGCGGCTATTGAACAGCTGGACGCACCGCCTCCCGTCCTGTCAGATCTGGCCGCTCTGCGTACGGGATTTCTCACGAACGCGTTGAATCCGAAAACATCGATCTTCATCGTCAGTCTGTTCATGGGTGTCATACGACCGGACACCGCCTTGACCGTGCAAATGGCATACGGGCTGTTCATCGCTGGGGCGCACGTGGTGTGGTTCAGCCTCGTCGCGCTGTGTTTCTCAGCCGGGAGGGTGCGCGAGAAATTGGTGGCAGCACGGCAATGGATCGACCGGATTTTTGGCGGCCTGCTCGTGAGCTTCGCGATACTGCTGACAGTCGCTCAGCGTTCAGTCTGAGTTGAATCAGCTTTTGCGCAGGGGTGGAGCGGTCGAGCTGGCCGGCGCTGAAGACGTGGACGTGTAACGGGAAGAGGAACCCATACTCACCCCACTGATCACCATCCGGGTAATGGTCGCCGCCGCGCTCCTGTAGTCGGCGTCGTCCGGTTTTGCTGTGCCCGTAATCAGTGACATCTGCCAACCCAGATTGGTGTAGGTACGGGTTGCCGACCAGATGAAGAGCATCAAGTGTTCGGGATCGGCTGGCGCGAGCAGGCCACGATCAATCCAGCTGCGCAGGCAATCGACGTTGCGCCGGGCCTCGGCTTGCAGCAAGTGCTTACACTCCTCGGGTAAATGTTTTCCACCGAACAACAGTTCGTGGCTGAAGACTTTTGAGCTCAGGGGGTTTTCTTGAATGATGCGAATCCGGGCGTGTATGTAGGCCTGCAAACCCACCACCGGGTCGTCGCTCTCCCTTAACGCGGCTGAAGCTTTTAGCAGTGGCTCTACAAAGCTCAGCAGGACTTGAGCGTATAGATTCTCTTTGCTTTGAAAATAGTAATAGAGGTTTGCCTTGGGCACCCCGGCGCGCGCCGCGATGTCACGCGTCTGGGTTGCGTCGAAGCCGGTCGCTGAAAACGCTTCACTGGCCGCCATCAGGATCAGCTGCTGATTGCGCTGGCGGATGCGAGTCGCCGTGGGCTTGGGAGAGTGATCCAGCGCGCTGCATTGATCACAGGTAACGGGGCTAAAGATCGTCATAAGGTTGGGTTGAAGCCTGGGTCATGGCTTTATCTTTGATATCGAGTGTCGCAATATACAAAACTATATAGCGATTGGCCTGTGCTTTCTTACCAAGGGAGTGAATGATGAGTACGGTGTTGGGCAGCAAAGAAGCGGTAGGTGAGCGTTACGAGCTGGAAACGATGCGTCACGCACAACGGATGACCTGGGAGGCCATCGACCGGATCGCCCGTGTCATCAAGCCCGGTATGCGCGAATCCGAGGCCCGGTTGCGAGGCCAGGAGATTCTGCTGGAACTGGGTATGGATCGGATCTGGCACCCACTGCTGATCCGCTTCGGCGCCAACACACTCAAGACTTTCAAGCAGCGCTCCGATGGCGATCCGCAGCTTGGGGCTGAAGACATTTTCTTCATCGACTTGGGCGTGGTGTGGCAAGGGCATGAAGGCGATGCCGGCGCGACATTCACCACGGGTTCAGATCCGCAAATGATCGCCTGTGCGGCGGCGGCCAAAGAGCTGTTCAGTCGGGTCGAGCGTTTCTGGCGCAGTGAGCGGGTTTGCGGGGTGGCGCTTTACGACTTTGCGGCCACACAGGCACAGGCCATGGGGTGGAGGCTTAATCTCGACATCAAGGGCCACAGGGTCAGCGATTTCCCCCACGCGATTTACCGTGGCGGCGACCTTGGGGATCTGGATCAATACCCGAACACCGGCTTGTGGATTCTGGAAATCCAGCTGGCCCATCCCGAGCGTGCCTTTGGCGCGTTTTACGAAGACTTGCTGATCTGAACCAATGGTGGTTCGAAGGCGAACTCGATTGGGGCGACAAAGAGGCGACAACAGCAAAGAACAACAAAGGGGACGGATCTATTTTTCGGGGCTGCAGGGACAATCCAAAAAAATAATCCCGTCTCCTCTTCTGGGCCGATTGCTGTCTTACCAAGGGCTGCAACCTGCCAATTCTGTTGCCCGGAAGGCGTTGATGCCTGCTTCGATAATGTCGGCGGCGACATGCTCGATGCCTTGTTGATGCACATGGCCCCGCGTAAAGCTCATGCCCTCGCTCATCTTGGGCGTGCAGATGAAAGGATTTTTTACCCAGGTCGATGGCGGCGATAGCTACTTTGCTCATGACAATGGTCTCCGGTGGGCCCCTAGCGAAAGCTTAGTGAGCTATCGCTAGGGGCCGCGGGGGTAACCATTTCATTAGTGTGGAGATCAACCGCTTAGTTGGCGGTCTTAAGTTGCACTTCGGCAGTTGTTCCGGAGCGGGCGATTACGGTCAGGATCGACAAGGCGGCGATCACCAGCCCGGGTGAGGTTGCCAGCAGCACGCCAGTGGTGCCCGCTCCGGCGGCAAGGATTTGCCCGGCGGCCAAGGGACCAGCCACCGAGCCCAGTCGGCCGATTGCCACGGCGGCACCCACACCGGTGGCTCGCACTGCAGTCGGGTAGGACGGTGGCGCCAAGGCGTAAAGCACTAGTTGCGCAGCCATGACGAATAACCCGGCGGCAAACCCGGCGATCGCCATCGGCAGGATGCCCACCGCCAAACCGGCCCCAGCCAGCGCCGTCAGCAACCCGGCATACACGAACAGCACGACCTTGAAACCGTTGCAACGGTCCAGGAGCAGACCGCCGAGCAGCGAGCCCAGGGCGCCGCCGATGTTGAACAGCATCTGCACCAGACCCGCCTGGGGTTTGCTGAAGCCCTGTTCCAACAGTAACGAAGGCAGCCAGTTGAGCAGCATGTACATCACGGTCAAGGTGAAGAAATAGCTCAGCCACAAGGCTAGGGTGTTGCGTGTGCGGCCTTCGCCGAACAGCGCCTGGGCGCTAGATGGCCGCTGGTTGCCAGTGGCTGAATGTTGCTGGCGGAAGGCGCTGGATTCAGGCAGCAGCAGGGCCATCAGTGGTACGACCAGCAAGGGCACCAGGCCGCCGATGATGAAGGTGGTTTGCCAGTGTTCACTGGAAAACATTGCCACCACCGCCGCGAGCGCACCGCCCAGGGGGACGCCGCAGTACATGACACTGATGGCGGTGCCGCGTTTGCGTTCGCTCACGGATTCGGCGCATAAGGCGATCAGGTTGGGCAGGGCGGCGCCCAGGCCCAGGCCGGTCATGAAGCGCACCAGCAGCAAGCTCGAGTAGCTCTCGACGTAGGCCGTGCACAGGGAAAACAGGCCGAACAGAAGCACGGCACCGACGAGGATTTTCTTACGGCCGATGCGATCGGCGATCCAGCCGCCAAAAAACGCTCCGGGCAGTAAGCCGATGATCCCGGCGCTGAACACCCAGCCCATCATCTTCGGGTCCAGGGCAAAACTCTGGCGCAGCCCGGCGGCAGCGGTGCCGGTGGCCTGCAGATCGAAACCCTCGATCAGCGCAACGATAAAGCACAAAGCGATTGTCAGCGTCGAACGACGCGATGGGCTGTCCATGGGTGGAACCTCATTGTTGTTTTTGTTGTGGAGTCGAGCCATCCCATCGCACGGGGTACGCTGAAGATGGCTGCTGGTGAATAAGATAACAAAGATAACTAAAAAATGAACTGCCCAATGAGAATCGCAAAAAACAATAAATAAGTCATATAAATCATGTACTAAGATCTTTATCGCGCAACCATCTTAAAAATAGATAACAATATTAATGTTCGATTATCGCTCATTCTCCATTGACAGCGGTCATTGGTCGTTTCCATTCTCTGTCCGCGAAGCCGGCTGCACTGGGCTCTGCCGGCGGCACAAACAACAATAAAAAATGGAAATCGAATATGCCAAATCTCCCCACGCACGACGTTGCGACGGCATCAGCCACCTGTGTGCCCGGTATCAACCGAGGGTTGGTCCTGGCGCTGCTCGGCTTGAGCGTTCTACCCACCCAGCTTCGCGCCGGGGGCTTCATCGAAGACAGCCATGGCACCTTGACCCTGCGTAATTACTACCTGGACCGCCAGTACAAGGACGATGGCGCCAAGTCCGCCGCCCAGGAATGGGCTCAGGGTTTCATCATGAATATGGAGTCGGGGTTCACCCCGGGGCCGCTGGGTTTTGGGCTGGACGTTCGCGGGCTGATGGGGGTCAAGCTCGACTCCGCGCCGGATCGCAGCGGTACCGAGTTGTTGCCGGTGTCGGCCAGCGACAATCGAGCGGCGGATGAGTACTCGCGCCTGGCCCCGACCGCCAAGCTGCGGTTTGCCCAGACCACGGTGAAGTCCGGGGACGTGTCGATCTTCCTGCCGTTTGCCTTTGCCAGCCCCTCGAGACTGCTGCCACAAACCTTTCGCGGCACCACCCTGAGCTCCAGGGACTTCGATGGCCTGACGCTGAACACCGGCTATATCGATCGTATCGACAAGCGCAATTCCACCAACTACGAGGCGATGACCATCGCGTCGCCCAACCGGCGTTTCAACGCCACTGCCACGACCTCGCACATGGCCTATGTGGGAGGCGATTATCAGGTCAGCAAGACGCTGAGCCTGCGGGCCTACCACGCAGAAGTGGCCGACTTGTACCAACAGGACACCTTTGCCTTGCTGCATGACCTGCCCCTGGGCGGAGGGACATTGACCAGCGACCTGCGCAGTTTTTTCAGTCGCGAGGATGGCAGCGCCAAGGGCGGTGAAGTGGACAATCGCAACATCTCGGGGCTGTTCAGCTACCGATACGGCGGACACAAGCTGGGCATCGGTTACATGCATTCCAGTGGCGACTCGGCGACGCCCTACATCTCCGGGACAGAGTTGATGGGCATGAGTGAGCTGACCATGGCGTCGGACTTCCTCAATGCCAAGGAGCGCACGTGGCAGGCCATCTATGACTATGACTTCGTGGCGTCCGGAGTACCCGGGCTGAGGGGCCGGTTGCGTTATCTGCGTGGTGACAATATCGAACTGGCAGCCTTCAACGCCGAGGACCGCAAGGAGCGCGAGTTCCAGATGGAGCTGGGTTACCTGGTGCAGAGCGGTCCGCTGAAAAACGTCGCACTGGTGGCGCGCAAGGCGATCTACCGCAACGATTTCCCGAGCGGCGCGGCATTTCGCGATGAAAACCAGACCCGCTTCCTAGTGACCTACACCTTGCCGATCTGGTAACCGCCTACAGGCTTTTCACCGGCACGCTCCTTTCGGGGCGTGCCGTCACTCCTGATAAATCTTCTTCAGCAGGCGCAGCAGCTCTTCGCGTTCCTGATCGTCCAGTGCCGAGGTGGCGTCCAGGTCGCTTTGCGCGGCGATCTGGTTCAGCTCCTTGAGCAGGGTCTCGCCGGTCTTGCTGAGGAAGATCCCATAAGAGCGCTTGTCCGGTTTGCAGCGCACGCGCACCGCCAGCGCACGGCTTTCCAGTTTATTGAGCAGCGGCACCACCTGGGGCGGCTCGATGGTCAGTGCCCGGGCCAGATCGGCCTGCATCAGGCCGGGGTTCTGGTTGATGATCGCCAGGGCCGAGAACTGCGCGGGTCGCAGATCGTGGGCCGAGAGGCGGCTGATCAGGTTCTGGAACAATTTGAGTTGTGCACGGCGCATGGCGTAGCCGATCAGGTCGTTCAACGCCGAATCGAGTGGTGCCTGCATCTCGGCGCTGGTCGACGCTGCCTCGATCGTCTCGGCGAGGGGGGAGGGCTTGGCCATTGCAGGTGAGTCCTGGGGATTTTGGGTTAACAAGGCTATCTATTTTGCCGACGTTGACCGGTGATTGCTACGGCCAATATCGCTGGCATTCGGCCGATAGGGCTCTGCGCAAAGGGAAAATGGTTAATTTTATTAATGGTTAATTGACATAACTAATTTACCGGTTTAATTTCCAGTCATCTTCACACCAAGAACAAGAGAGCATCGTCATGAGCAATTACGAAGGTCGCTGGACAACGGTCAAAGTGGAAATTGAGGAAGGCATCGCGTGGGTCATCCTCAACCGCCCGGAAAAACGCAACGCCATGAGCCCGACCCTGAACCGCGAGATGATCGATGTCCTGGAAACCCTCGAGCAGGACCCGGACGCCGGTGTCCTGGTGCTGACCGGTGCGGGCGAAGCCTGGACGGCGGGCATGGATCTCAAGGAGTATTTCCGCGAAGTGGACGCCGGCCCGGAGATCCTTCAGGAAAAAATCCGCCGCGAAGCCTCGCAATGGCAATGGAAACTGTTGCGCATGTACGCCAAGCCGACCATTGCCATGGTCAACGGCTGGTGCTTCGGCGGCGGCTTCAGCCCCCTGGTGGCCTGCGACCTGGCGATCTGCGCCGACGAGGCGACCTTCGGCCTTTCGGAGATCAACTGGGGCATCCCGCCGGGCAACCTGGTGAGCAAGGCCATGGCCGACACCGTGGGTCATCGCCAGTCGCTGTACTACATCATGACCGGCAAGACCTTTGGCGGGCAGAAAGCCGCCGAGATGGGCCTGGTAAATGAAAGCGTACCCCTGGCGCAACTGCGTGAAGTCACTGTGGGGCTGGCGCGTAACCTGCTGGAGAAAAATCCGGTGGTGCTGCGTGCGGCCAAGCATGGTTTCAAACGTTGCCGTGAACTGACCTGGGAGCAGAACGAGGATTACCTCTACGCCAAGCTCGATCAGTCGCGCCTGCTCGACACCGAAGGCGGCCGTGAGCAGGGCATGAAACAATTCCTCGACGACAAGAGCATCAAGCCGGGCCTGCAAGCGTACAAACGCTGAGGTGCTGCGGTCAGTAGCCGGGCGCAGTTGCGCCCCGGTACTACGGTTACATCGTTCTTAATGTATTCCCGACAAAGACTATAAAGAGGAATCACCATGCTGGACGTGCCCTTGCTGATTGGCGGCCAGTCGTGCCCCGCCCGCGACAGTCGAACCTTCGAACGCCGTAACCCGGTGACCGGCGAGTTGGTGTCGCGGGTTGCCGCCGCCACCCTGGAAGATGCCGACGCCGCGGTGGCCGCTGCGCAGAAGGCGTTTCCCGCCTGGGCTGCCCTGGCCCCCAATGAACGCCGCACCCGGTTGTTCAAGGCGGCCGAGCAATTGCAGGCGCGCAGTGCCGAGTTCATCGCGGCGGCCGGTGAAACCGGCGCCATGGACAACTGGTATGGGTTTAACGTGCGGCTGGCCTCCAACATGCTGCGGGAAGCGGCGTCGATGACCACGCAGATCAATGGCGAAGTCATTCCCTCGGATGTGCCTGGCAGTTTCGCCATGGCCCTGCGCCAACCCTGTGGCGTGGTGTTGGGCATCGCGCCCTGGAACGCCCCGGTGATTCTCGCCACCCGCGCTATCGCCATGCCATTGGCCTGCGGCAACACCGTGGTGCTCAAGGCCTCCGAGCTCAGTCCTGCGGTGCACCGCCTGATCGGTCAGGTCTTGCAGGATGCAGGCCTGGGCGATGGCGTGGTCAATGTCATCAGCAATGCGCCAGCGGATGCCGCGGCGATTGTCGAGCGGCTGATCGCCAACCCGGCGGTGCGCCGGGTCAATTTCACCGGCTCGACCCATGTCGGGCGCATCGTCGGCGAACTCTCGGCGCGCCACCTCAAGCCGGCCTTGCTGGAACTGGGCGGCAAGGCGCCCTTGCTGGTGCTCGACGATGCCGACCTGGATGCCGCGGTAGAGGCGGCCGCCTTTGGCGCCTATTTCAATCAGGGGCAGATCTGCATGTCCACTGAGCGCCTGATCGTCGATGTCAAGGTGGCCGATGCCTTTGTCGACAAGTTGGCGGCCAAGGTCGCCACCCTGCGCGCCGGTGACCCCGCAGCTGAGGGCTCGGTGCTTGGTTCGCTGGTGGACGCCAGCGCCGGCTCGCGCATCAAGGGCCTGATCGACGATGCCTTGGCCAAGGGCGCGCGGCTGGTGGTCGGCGGGCAACTGGACGGCAGCATCTTGCAGCCGACCCTGCTCGACGGCGTCGACGCGAGCATGCGCCTGTACCGCGAGGAGTCCTTCGGGCCGGTGGCGGTGTTGCTGCGCGGGGAGGGGGATGAGGCGCTGCTGCAACTGGCCAACGACTCCGAGTTCGGTTTGTCGGCGGCGATTTTCAGTCGCGATACCGGGCGTGCCCTGGCCCTGGCCCAACGGGTCGAGTCAGGCATCTGCCACATCAACGGCCCGACCGTGCACGACGAGGCACAGATGCCCTTTGGCGGGGTCAAGTCCAGCGGCTACGGAAGTTTCGGTGGCAAGGCATCCATCGAACATTTCACTCAGTTGCGTTGGGTCACCTTGCAGAACGGACCGCGGCACTACCCGATCTGAACAGGCGGGCAAGGCGCAAATAACAATAACAAGGCTGCAGCCAACGGCTGCCACGCTATCGCTGATTCACCTGCGGGTGGCTCGGGTTCAGCGTGCCTCGACGGAGTACAAGCACTTGAGTTCCGAATTCAGTCTACAAGCCCACGCCCAGGCCAGCGCACCGCGCTATCGCCCCGTGTCCATCGGTAACGCGGCTGTCGAGGTGACCGAGCAGCAGGGCGAACTGCACATGCGCTCCCTGGAAGCCTTGGCCGAGATGCCCGTGCGCTTGCTCGACCGCCTCGTGCATTGGGCCCGGGTGCGTCCCGAACAGACCTTTATCGCCGCCCGCCAGGATGACGGGCAATGGCGTCGGGTGAGTTACGCGCAAATGCTCGACAGTGTCCGCGCAATCGCGCAAAACCTGCTGGGTTATGGCCTGTCGGCCGACAAGCCCCTGGTGCTGCTCTCGGGCAATGACATCGAGCATTTGCAGGTCGCCTTTGGCGCCCTGTACGCCGGCATTCCCTATTGCCCGGTGTCGCCGGCCTATTCGCTGTTGTCCCAGGATTTCTCCAAGCTGCGCCACGTGTGCGACCTGCTGCAACCGGGCCTGGTGTTCGTCAGTGATGCCGCGGCGTACCAGCGCGCCATCGACGCCGTACTACCGGCCGATACGCCATTGATCAGCGTCCGTGGTCAGGTCGCGGGTCGTCGCCAGGCGAGCTTTGCCAGCCTGCTCGAGCAATCCGGCGGCGCCGAGGCCGAAGCCGCTTTTGCCGCGACCGGCCCGGACAGCATCGCCAAGTTTCTGTTCACCTCCGGCTCGACCCGGCTGCCCAAGGCAGTGATCACCACCCAGCGCATGCTCTGCGCCAACCAGCAGATGTTGTTGCAGACGTTTCCGGTGTTCGGCCAGGAACCCCCGGTGCTGGTGGACTGGTTGCCGTGGAACCACACGTTCGGCGGCAGCCACAACCTGGGCATCGTGCTGTACAACGGCGGCAGTTTTTACCTGGACGACGGCAAACCAACCGCCCAGGGGTTTGCCCAGACCCTGCACAACCTCAAGGAGATATCTCCCACCGCCTACCTGACCGTGCCCAAGGGCTGGGAAGAACTGGTCTCGGCCCTGGAACAGGACGCAGAGCTGCGAGAGTGCTTTTTCAAGCGCGTCAGCCTGTTTTTCTTCGCCGCTGCCGGGCTGTCGCAAAGCGTCTGGGATCGCCTGGACCGGGTCGCCGAACAACACTGTGGCGAACGTATCCGCATGATGGCTGGGCTGGGCATGACCGAGGCTGCGCCATCCTGCACCTTTACCACCGGGCCCTTGTCAATGGCCGGTTACATCGGCCTGCCGGCACCGGGTTGCGAGGTCAGGTTGGTACCTAAAGACGGCAAGCTGGAGGGGCGCTTTCGTGGGCCGCACATCATGCCCGGTTACTGGCGCTCACCGCAGCAGACCGCCGAGGTATTCGACGACCAGGGCTATTACTGTTCCGGTGATGCGCTCAAGCTTGCCGACCCGGATGACGCGCAACTGGGGCTGATGTTCGATGGGCGCATCGCCGAGGACTTCAAGCTGTCTTCCGGAGTGTTCGTCAGTGTCGGCCCGCTGCGCAATCGTGCGGTCCTGGAGGGCTCGCCCTACGTCCAGGACCTGGTCGTGACCGCGCCGGATCGTGAGTGCCTGGGCGCGCTGGTGTTCCCGCGGTTGTACGAATGCCGCCGCCTGGCGGGGCTCGATGCCAGTGCCAGCGATGCCCAGGTGCTGGCCAGCGCGCCGGTGCGCCAGTGGTTCGCCGACTGGTTGCAGCGGCTCAATCGCGACGCCAGCGGCAACGCCAGTCGCCTGGAGTGGATCGCGTTGCTCGACGAGCCCGCGTCCATCGATCGCGGTGAAATCACCGACAAAGGTTCGATCAACCAGCGCGCGGTCCTGCAATGGCGTGCGGCCCAGGTCGAGGCGCTGTATCGCGGAGAAGAGCCGTCGATCCTGCGCGCGGGGCCACGGTCGTGAGTGGCGCGGGACAATATTCGTCCTTCAGCGATGTGGCGATTCTTGAAGCGGTGCGCACGCCCTGGGTCGACGTCGGCGGCGCGCTGGCCCAGGTATCGCCCATCGACCTGGGCATCAAGGTCGGTCGCGAAGTGGTGGCCCGTGCCGGGCTAGATCCGCGGGCAGTGGATACGGTGCTGGCTGGCTCCATGGCCCAGGCCAGCTTCGACGCCTACATGCTGCCACGCCATATCGGTCTCTACAGCGGTGTGCCGCAACAGGTGCCGGCCTTGGCGGTGCAGCGTATTTGCGCGACCGGCTTCGAGCTGTTGCGCCAGGCCGGCGAGCAGCTTCAAGGGGGCGCGCAACTGGCGTTGTGCGTGGGCGCCGAATCCATGTCGCGCAACCCGATTGCCGCCTACACCCATCGGGGCGGATTTCGCCTCGGGGCGCCGGTGGATTTCAAGGATTTCCTGTGGGAAGCGCTGTACGACCCGGCGCCGGGCCTGGACATGATCGCCACGGCGGAAAACCTCGCCAGGTGTCACGGCCTGAGCCGCGAGGCGGTGGATCGCTATGCCCTCGACAGTCACCAGCTAGCGCTGCACGCGCAGACCTGCGGCTGGTTCAGCGATGAAATCGTCCCGGTGGGTAATGAGGTGTTTGAACTGCAAGGCTATCAGTCCCGGGGTATTACCCTGCCGCGTCGATGCAACGAGGTCACCCAGGACAGCCATCCTCGGGCCACCGACTTACCCGCGCTGGCCAGGCTGCAGGCGATTCACGCCGAGGGTGTACAAACCGCCGGCAACAGCTGTGCGGTGGTTGACGGCGCAGCGGCCGCACTGGTCGGCCAAGCCTCGATGAGTACGCGTCCGGTCCTGGCGCACCTGTTGGCCACAGCGGTGGTTGGTGTGGCGCCGGAGTTCATGGGGATCGGCCCGGTTCCGGCGATCCGCTTGTTACTGGAACGCAGTGGGTTGGTCCAGGACGATATCGCGCTGTTTGAAGTCAACGAGGCTCAAGGCGCACAGGTGCTGGCGGTGGCCCGTGAGCTGGAGCTGGATAGCCAACGGCTCAACCGCCGGGGTGGTTCGATCGCATTGGGGCATCCATTGGCCGCCACCGGCCTGCGTTTGGTGATGACCCTGGCGCGGCAATTGCGCGAGCAGCATCTACGGTACGGGATCGCCGCTGCCTGTGTCGGTGGCGGGCAGGGCATGGCCGTGCTGATTGAAAACCCGGATTTTCGCGGCTGAACCCTAGCGTTTTTTTTCTTTTTGCCCACTGGAGGTTTGCCATGTGGCACTACCAGGCGCCGTTGCGCGACATGCATTTCATTCTGGAACACTGGCTGCAGGCGCCCCAGGCATGGAGCCAAATGCCAGCATTCGAGGCCCTCGACGTTCCGTTGGCACTCCAGGTGCTGGGCGAGGCCGGGCGTTTCAGCGCGGATGTATTGGCGCCGCTCAACAGCAGTGGCGATCGCCAGGGGTGCCGCTTCGACAATGGCCGGGTCAGGACGCCGGACGGTTTTGTCCAGGCTTACCAGGCATTCGCCGAAGGTGGTTGGCCGGCATTGGCCTGTGAAGAAACCTTCGGTGGCCAGGGACTGCCGCAACTGCTCGATGCCGCCTTGCAGGAAATGCTCTACGCCAGCAACCACGCCTGGGCCATGTACACCGGAATTGCCCATGGCGCCTACCTGTGTCTCAAGACCCACGCGCCGCAGTGGATCAAGGAGCGTTATCTGCCACCGATCGTCAGTGGCGAGGCGCTGCCCACCATGTGCCTGACCGAACCCCAGGCCGGCAGCGACGTCGGCCTGCTGCGCTGCCGCGCTGAGGCGCTGGGCGACGGCAGTTATTCGCTGAGCGGCAGCAAGCTGTTCATTTCCGGAGGCGAGCATGACCTGACCGAAAATATCCTCCATCTGGTGCTGGCGCGCGTGCCCGGGGCGCCCGCCGGTAGTCGTGGTATTTCGCTGTTTCTGGTGCCCAAGCGCCTGGATGACGGCCGAGCCAATGCGCTGCGTTGCGACGGTATCGAAGACAAGATGGGCATCAAGGGCAGTGCCACGTGCTCGCTGGTCTTCGATGGCGCCCAGGGTTGGCTGATAGGCGAGGCGAATCGTGGTTTGACCGCGATGTTCGTGATGATGAACTCGGCGCGACTGCATGTCGGCCTCCAGGGGCTCGGGCATGCCGAGGCTGCGTGGCAGAACGCCTATGCGTACGCGTTGGAGCGCAGGCAAATGCGTGCGCCCAAACGCCCTGTCGGCGTTGCCGGCGAAGGGGTTGACCCGATTCATTATCATCCGGCCATGCGTCGGGTTTTGCTGGAGCTGCAGGCTTGCACCGAAGGCATGCGCGCCGTCGGTTATTGGGCTGCGCATTTGCTCGATCAGGCCGAGCATGCCCCGGACCTGGTCACTCGGCAGAGTGCCTCGCAACTGGCGGAGCTTTTGACGCCTGTGATCAAGGCTTTTTTCACGGAACAAGGTTTTCGCCTGGCCAGCAATGCCTTGCAGGTCTTCGGTGGCTACGGCTATGTCGCCGAGTTCGCCATTGAGCAGACCCTGCGCGACAGCCGAATCGCGATGATTTATGAGGGCAGTAACGAAATCCAGGCCAATGACCTGCTGCTGCGCAAAGTGCTGGGCGATGACGGCCGCGCCTTCGCTCAGTTGTTGGCAGTGATGCGCGAAGAAGCCGGTCAGGCCGGCGAAACAGCAGGCTGCGCCAGTTTTGGCGCGGAGCTGGCGTTGTTGTGCAATAAACTCGAGGATTTGCACCTGGAGATACGTGATAAGGCAGTCGAGGACGGCGAATATCCCTATCGGGCTGCAGGCGACTTTCTGCGCCTGTGTGGCGTGGCCCTCCTGGCGTTTGCCTGGACCCGAGCGGCGCGTGTTTCCCTGTCGTTAACCGACAGCGACCCTCTGCGCGTCAGCAAGCTGCAAACCGCGAGCTTTTTCTTTGCCTACCTGCTGCCGGAAGCGGATCATCGGATCGCCACCATTCGTGCGGCCAAGGCACCCCTGCCGTTTCTGAGTGAGCATCTGTAGGCGCCAGGAACAACCTAGCCCTCGCGGCAAACCTCAGGGATGAAAGCCGCATGTATGTGGTATCTGCATTGAACAAGGCCGTGAATACGTTTGACGGGATGGCCGCAGCCCTGCGTTATCACATGTATCAGCCATTCTGATCGCGAATACTGGTGAAAATGGCGGCTCTACGGCTCAAGCCCCTTACGATCAAGAACACCGGCGCCTCATTTCCCATTCTCACGGTAGTGAGCAACTTGCGGTTTCAGTCTTCAATGTCTGCATGGAAGATTTTGGCCCAAAACTACAAGCAGCGGGTCCTGGATTCAAGAGATTCAAGGAGGTTACTGAAAGGATTGGCAAAACCCCACCTGCTGGTTAGAAGCGTAGGGCAACTACGTAACTGTCGATCGACAGCTGCCCGTCATGAAGGGCAGCAATCGCAAATAGCTGCCCCTCGTAAAGGGCAGCGACCGACCCTTTGCAGACATTCATAACGTTCAGGTTAGATGATCAAGCCGATCCAGGGGAGGCGTAACAAGAGTTCCCATATACCTGCTTCGCCGCCTAACGTTGGAATTCAGCCGCATCATTAGGAGTCGGCTCGAATAACTTGTTATGTGTCACTTGATTAAACATTTGCCAAGAAATGTGTGGGTAGTATCGATATTAGAACTGATCAATGAAACTCTATACCATCCTTTAAGACCTTTGATATTCTCACCCAGTTGATGGCCAATTACGAGCAACTCACCAAAATCGCCTGCGTAAGTGGTTGTATAGGTTTCCCAGCCCTTACGCTCAAGCATAAACCAGTTAGTACTGTTTGTTGCCCTTTTTGATCCGTCGAGTTTTAACGTGGCTTCTGATGTTTTAAGACCTATTATTTCCATGCTCTGATCGGTGGAAGCATACCCTGTCATATCCTGTGCAACATGATTAGCCTGATGAAAACGATCAAAATGGCAACTCATATCTCCAAGAGCATTGCTGCAAATAGATGTCATAAAAATTGCGAAAGCTATTTTTTGCATGCTGATATCTTTTTACTCATAACGTTCAGGTTAAGGGGCGGGCTTTAGCCCTTCCCGAGTGAGTGAAGCGAACGATTGGAACCGTTTGCTATGCTGTTGAGCGATGGGGCAGTCCGGCGCAACGATGGTTTAAGTGCCGTGTAACGACTGCGGGTACTTTGGTTCAGGGCTTAGCCGGGCAAGACCAGAGCCCGCAGAGCTCGGACGTTTAAAACTGGCGGAATTACATAAAAAAGCGATGACACCAATGGCGCGATTTGTCCGGTAACCATGCCCGTGATTAGGCCCAGCGTGCCAAACACGCCCAAGGTGACATTGCACGCGACAGCGATTTTCTTAAGTTTCCTTCGTTGTGCGGCCACTGGAATACCGGCAAAGAAGATGGTTTCTCTGGATAGCACTACGGCCGTTAACAGGAATGAGCCAATTATGAAGGCCATTAATGCTGCAACAATCAATACGCCCGTAAAGGACTGTGATTTAAAGAGCATCAGCGCCGCGCCAACTGAGATTAGCGCGACGATGGCCCAGTTCATAACGCGTAACTTTCGGAACTCCAGTACAGGCGCGGCTGGATCTCCAGGCTGAATGGCGGCCTCCGAAGCTATAAAAGCGGAGGAGATGCTGCTTGGCAGTCGATCTCCACAGGCTTGGCAAAAAGCAGCCTTTGGCATTACAGCTTCGCCACACTTTGAGCAGTGCGTGCTATTCAGGCCTTCCATTTACTCTCCATGTCGCGTTTCTTGTCACGATGGCGTGTCGTACAACATTCCTTGTCGTCCTGTAAGTCCTTGACCCATCTATCGAGGGGGAACGCGACTTGGGGTGACGGCAAGCCCGACTGCGGTAAAGGTAGCAGGACACCACCTATTTGCCATAGTTTGTCCACCGACTGCTTTTGGCCGTTTTCTGCCTGTCACGAAGGGCAGCAAACGACCCAACTCAGTCATTTAGCCTGCGGCCACCGATCCTGAATTTCATACCAGGGCGCCTTGGACGCCACTTCGATATGCCGCTGTTTTCCGGGCGTGAAGGGCGTGTCCAGGTTGCCCAGCGCAATGGAGATCCAGTCGGCGTATTGCCCTTGGCTTTTTGACCAGAACAACGACGAACCGCACTGGCTGCAAAACTGACGCAGCACCGACTCGGAAGAGCGGTAGGCCGTGATCTGCCCTGCACCTTCGATCAGATGCAAATCAGCGCGGGGCACGCTTGCGTAGCTGGCAAACGCGGCCCCATGGCCTTTGCGACATTGGCTGCAATGGCAATGTGAGAGTGCTTTGGGCGGAGATTTGAGTTCGTACCTGACGGTGCGGCAGAGACAGCTGCCTTGGAACGTGCCGGTCATTGTTTATGTAGCCTGATAAGAAGGACTGGCAATTTAAACGGGGTGCAGGCGCGGTGTCGAATGAGGGCTGATGGGTTTTCGGATGAGCGGGGTAAAAACGGCTCTATCATCTACGCTGATCACCAAGCACGAAGCGGATAGCGAGGCTAGGGAATGACAGTGGGTTTTAAAGATGATCTTGCCTGTTCAATCCTGTTGCTCGTTCCCTTTCTCTTTTACGCCAGCACAGGTGCCGATCCACTGTTCATGGGTGCCTGGTACCTCTTGGGCGTGCCCTTGGTGGCGCTGGTACCGGGTTTGGTCTTGCGGGCACCCGCGTTGTTTCTGAGTGGAACGACAGCCGCTGCGGTTGCTTCTCTGTTGGTCTACATGAAAATCATGTTCAGCCTCAATCACCCCGAAGGGCTCTTGGGGCTTGGGCACGTATTCTCCGTGCCCGGTATGTTGCTTGGCACCGGCGTGTCGGCCTGGCTATTGAGATACCGCGTGACAGCAAGCTTACCGTGGCTCGTCGCAGGCATTGCATTTCTGGGAGCCGCATTGGGATTCATCATCGCCCAGATGATGGTGTGCGCCACCGTGATGTATTGCGGCGCGCTGTCGTTTGGAATGTAGGGTTGTTTTAACCCTGTACAGGACGTGTGCGCCTACCCGTTAAACATCCCCCGAGAGTGCTTGTTTAAAGGTTCCTACAGTTACCAGATGAAAGCCACAAAACCTTGCGCCGCTGCCTACGGTTACGCCAGAATCCGCCGGCTTGTGCGCCTTGGGGGCTATCGGTAACTTGATTCGCGTCACTGCCCATCAGTGATCGGGTTTAGCAGCCCGTTGATGTCAAGACGCACGTTGTCTCTATCAATCAGGTATCCCATGCCTGCACTTGATGGTGGCTGTGCGCAGGGCGCTTCGGCGCGCCGATTTCTTGGCTCATCGGTCTGCTAACCTGCGCACAGCTGCCTCCCTCTCGTTTAGCAGCGAATGGGTTGTAGCCTCACTCGCATGAGGATAGAGCCAATGTTCAAAGTCACACCCAATCCCCCGGACACCGATCCCGCATCCCCCTACGAACCCGATTCAAAAAAGCTCAACGAGGCCGCCGAGCGCGCCCTCGACTATCACTTCCCCTCGACGGCCGATATCAAGGCCAGCCCACGAACACCCAGCACTTTGTTTGCCGTGAACCCGCAAGCCACGACCGAAACGCTGGTGGTGTACCTGGTCGAAACCCTGGCCTCGGTGGATGTGATGGTTCATCAGTTGGTCGATCATCTGGACGGTGGCGATCGCCATGCGTTGCTGGGTATTTCCAACAGCATCATGCTGGCGGAGATCACCGCGAACCGGGTGCTGGATCGGATTGATCCGCGCTGAAAGATCGTACCGAGGACCTGTAGGAGCGAGCCTGCTCGCGAAAAACGTCCAGGCAACGGGTTCATTCAGATGGCCCGCGTTATCGTTGGCGTCCATCGCGAGCAGGCTCGCTCCCACAGGGGGGGGCGGGGCCGCCTCAACGCTCCATGACATAGGTGCCAGGGGCGGGGCAGAGGGGGGGGTATTTGCGCGAGCCTTGCTTCTTCGGCGCCGGCAGCTGTTCGCCCGAGCGCTGCCCGATCCATTCGCGCCAATGCGGCCACCAGCTGCCTTGCTGGCGCTCGCCGGCGTTTTGCAGCCAGGTTTGCGGGGTTTCCTCAGAGGCAGGCGCGGCGTAGTAGAACGACTTGGGATTGCCCGGCGGGTTCACCAGGCTCTGCAGGTGGCCGGCGTTGGACAGCACGTAGGTCGCGTCTTCGCCAAACAGTCGGGCGGTGCCGTAGCAGCCCTGCCAGGGGGTGATGTGGTCGGTGGTGCCGCCCACCACATAGGCGCCCACTTTCACCTGGGTCATGTCGATCGACTCGCCGGCAATCTCCAGGGTGTTCGGGTTGCTGTAGGGGTTCTGCTGGACCAGGTCGAGGTAGTCGGCGTGCAGTTGGGCGGGCAGCCGCGTGGTGTCGTCGTTCCAGGCCAGGATGTCGAAGGCCGGCGGCTTGTTGCCCAGCAGGTAGTTGTTGACCCAGTAGTTCCAGATCAGGTCGTTGGGGCGCATCCAGGCGAACATGCGGGCCATGCCCTGGCCGCTTAGCACGCCCTTGCGCCGGGAACTGGCCTTGGCCGCGCGCAGGGCGGACGGGGTGGTGAACAGCCCCAGGGTGGTGTCGTCCAGTGCCGAGGGCATGTCGAGTACGCACACCGCCCAGCTGGTGTTGGCCACCTTGTGGCCTTCGCCACGGGCCGCCAGCCAGCCGAGGTAGGCCGCCATGGTGATGCCGCCCGAGCAGGAGCCCCACATGTTCACATCCGGGCTGCCGGTGATCTTGCGCGCCACGTCCACGGCTTGGTCGAGGCACAGCGCGTAATCGGACAAGCCCCAGTCGCGATGCTCGCGGGTGGGGTTGCGCCAGCTGATGACGAAGAGGGTCACGCCGCTGTCCTGGATCCACTTGATCAGGCTTTTCTCCGGTGACAGGTCGATGGCGTAGTACTTGTTGATTTGCGGCGGCGACATCACCAAGGGTCGGGCATAGACATTTTCGGTGGTGGGCGCGAACTGCAGCAGCTCGAACATCTCGTTGCGAAACACCACCTGGCCCTTGGCCGTGGCTATGTTTTCGCCCACCGTGAACGGCGTGCTGTCGACTTGTCTCGGCAGCCCACGGTTGTGCAGCATATCCTCGCCGAACTGGCGGATGCCCCTGGCCAGGCTCATGCCACCGGTGTCCACCAGCTTGCGCAGCGCCGCCGGATTGGTCAGCGGCGAGTTGCTCGGTGCCACGGCATCGGCCAGCAGCGCTGCGACGAACCGGGCCCGGCTCTTTTCCAGCGGGGCAAGGTCGGTGGACTCGATGAAGCGGGTCAGCTCACTCTGACCGGCCAGGTAGCTCTGCAGCAGCGCGCGCAGGAAGGCGTTGGATTGCCAGGCCGGATCGGCGAAGCGTTTGTCCTTCGGGTCTGGCGCGATGCTGGAGTTGCCGCCGACGATGCCGCGCAGCGACTTCAGGTAGCCACCCACATGAGCGCCAGCCTTGAGCGGCGACTTGCCCACGGCCTTGAGCAGGTAACCGGCGGAACTCGCCAGGTCCGCCGCGCGCACGCTGACCAGCGGATTGGCCGCCAGGGTCTGGTTGGCAGCCGTGCCGATCAGCTCTTGTTGCTGGGTATCGCCCGGAAGATCGTCATCCTTGCGGGTGCGACGTTTGCGGCCGGTTGCCGGGGGACGCGGGGTGGGGGTTACGGACTCGGTCGTTCGGGTGGATCTGCTCATGACGGTTCTCGTGTTTCCGGGTGCTGGGCCCGGTTGTTATTTTGTTCCGACTCTAGGGTGCAGCGGGGGCGACCACCGCGCATTGCACGACAGCGATTTTTCATTTCATGACAAGGGGCATCGGGCGCCGACGAGTTGAGCGGATGGCTTGCGGGAAAGGTGGTGGCTACGAAAATGCGTCGCGGTGTCATTTTCATAAGCTTTGGCAGTTGGTTTTTTTCTTACCGGTGGCTGTCGGCAGTATCTTTTGCGCCTGGGGCAAATACCCCGGCTGGCAAGCGGATGAACTACGCTGCAAACACAACCCCGCAGATCGAAGAAACAGTGCGCAAGGAATCCAACTGACCCTTCTTCGGGATCCGGCATCCCTGATCGCCACCACCCGGAGCACGCTCCGTGAGAATCAAACAGCCCCTGCTTGCGCTTCTGTTGCTCGCCTTGCTGTTTGATGGCTGCACGACACTCAATGTTCCTCACGAACCCAGTCAGGCCTTGCCTGCGAGCGATTCGGCGTTCGGTCGTTCCATCCAGGCCCAGGCAGCCCCGCATCAGGGCCAATCAGGCTTTCGCTTGCTATCGGACAGTGCCGAGGCTTTCACCGCCCGCGCCGAGCTGATTCGCAATGCCCAAAGCAGCCTCGACTTGCAGTATTACATCGTCCACGACGGCATCAGTACGCGGATCCTGGTGAGCGAACTGCTCGACGCCGCCGACCGTGGCGTCCGCGTGCGGATTCTGCTGGATGACACCACCAGCGATGACCTGGACAAGATTATCGCGACGCTGGCTGCGCACCCGCGAATGCAGATCCGCGTGTTCAATCCGCTGCACCTGGGCCGCAGCACCGTCGTGACGCGAACCATGGGCCGACTGTTCAACTTGTCGCGGCAACACCGGCGCATGCACAACAAACTGTGGCTAGTGGACAACAGCGTGGCCATCGTCGGAGGGCGCAATCTGGGGGACGAGTATTTCGATGCCGAACCCAACAAAAATTTCACCGACATCGACATGCTCAGTGTCGGCCCGGTTGCAGAGCAGTTGGGGCATAGTTTTGACCAGTACTGGAACAGTGCCCTGAGCAAGCCGATCGAGCAGTTTCTCTCGATCAGGCCGACCACCAGGGACCTGGAAAATACCCGGACCCGGCTGGACGAATCCCTGGAGGAAACGCGCAAACAGAATCATGCCCTCTACCAACAGTTGATGACCTACACCACTCACCCACGTATGGATGTCTGGCGGCGGGAGCTGATCTGGGCCTGGAACACGGCGATGTGGGATGCCCCGAGCAAGGTCTTGTCGAAGGGCGAACCCGCCGCGCACCTGCTGTTGACCACCCAGTTGGTCCCCGAGCTTGACGGGGTCACCAGGGAGCTGATCATGGTGTCGGCCTACATGGTGCCGGGCCAACCGGGGGTGCTGTACTTGACCGAGCGTGCCGATGCTGGCGTGTCGATCAGCCTGCTGACCAACTCACTGGAAGCCACCGATGTGCCCGCCGCGCATGGGGGTTACGCCCCCTATCGCAAAACCTTGCTGGAGCATGGCGTGCAGTTGTACGAGTTACGCCGCCAGTCCGGCGACGCTGACGACAGCGACAGCGGACCGCGCCTGTTTCACAGCGGATCCTCCAACAGCTCCGATTCCAGCCTGCACAGCAAGGCGATGATTTTCGACCAGCAGAAAGCGTTTATCGGCTCGTTCAATTTCGACTCGCGCTCCTTGTTGTGGAACACCGAAGTCGGGGTGCTGGTGGACAATCCGCAACTCGCCGCACGGGTGCGTGAACTGGCCCTGGAGGGGATGGCACCGCCTCTCAGTTACCATGTCCTGCTGGAAAAGAATCAACTGGTCTGGGTCACCGAGGATGACGGCAAACAGCATACGTTGACAGAGGAGCCGGGGAGTTGGTGGCGACACTTCAATGGGTGGCTCAGCAGCACGATTGGGCTGGAGAAAATGTTATAGGGCCAGATCTCCATTCATTTCATTTTCAGGGCCAGGATGAATCATGCGGATGTGGACAGGCAGCACGGCGCGGCTTATCAGCCAGCTGATGATGGTTGCGGGTATTAGCTTCGTCGCAATTGTCACTCATGTGCAGGCTCAAGCCACACCTCAAGCCACTCAAGAGATAAAGGGCTTGCTGGATTTTGTCGAACACAGTGAGTGTCAGTTTGTGCGCAACGGCAGCGAATACCCAGGTCCGCGGGCCCGGGCGCATCTGGAAAAGAAGCTGAATTATCTCGAAGGCAAGCACCTGGTGAACAGCGCGGAAGACTTCATCAAGCTTGCTGCCACTAAAAGCAGTGTGAGTGGCCGCGCCTATGAGGTGCGCTGTCCAGAAGGTGTAGAACCGGCAAGCACCTGGTTGAAGAGGGAGCTGGAGAGGCAACGGCAACTTCATTGATATTGTCTAAAGCACGCAGGCTGATCGACCCCGGCTCGAGTCGATCAGCAGGCACCATCAGAACGCCCAGTCCCGGGCTTGAACAAGCCGGCAGAAGGGTCCTGCCAGGGTCGCGTTGTGATGGGCGATAACGGCCTCAGCCTTGAGGGTCGGGGTATCAGGGCAGGTATGGCCGTCGGCGATCAGCACTGCATCGAAACCCGAGTCGCGGGCGGCGCGGGTCGTGCTGTCGACACAGTATTGGGTTTTCATGCCGGTGATGACTACACCTTCACAACCGCGCTCACGCAACTGTGCCGCGAGGTGGGTCTGGGCGAAGGCATTGGGGCGGGTTTTCTCGAAGATCACTTCGTCACCTTGCAACGCCAGTTCCTGGACAAGTTCTGTGAGAGGGCTGTCTGACTCGATAGGCGAGCCCGCGGGGCCGATGTGACGGGCAAGAAAGATCGGCGCGCCCGCCTCACGGGCGTTACTCATCAGGCGTTTCAAGGTGCCCACGAGCGCTTCGCTGCGCCACGGTTTCTCCGGGCCGTGCACAAGCCCTACCTGCATGTCGAGAATCAGAAGTGCGTACATGGAGCGTTTCCTTACGTTTGAGCCAGCGCCGAGGGGGCAAAAAAAAAGACCCGGTCCATTGCTGGCGGGTCTTTGGGTTTTCGGTTTTTTCAGCTCACGAAAACGTTCACGACCCGCCCGTGGCGGTCGTGGTGTTCGTGGTCGATTTGATGCGCAGTGGAGTCATGCCCTAGACCTTATCTTTCGTGCGTTGGTCATGCAAGTGAACAGGCCTGGTTCAGGCCCGTGTTAGCGGTTCAGGCAGGCCCTTCACCCCGGGATTCAAGGCGAATACGCCGCCGGCCAGCGGCTGGTCGGTCAGGTCGATGCCCTGGGGACGGATCGAGGTGACGAACAACGTATCCAGTTGTGGGCCGCCAAAGGCGCACATGGTCGGTTTTTTCACTGGCAGGTGCAGTGCGCGATCCAGTTTGCCTTCGGGGGTGAAGCGCAGCACCTGTCCGGCATCGATCGCACAGATCCAGTAGCAACCCTCGGCATCCACGGCGGCACCATCCGGGCGGCCCGGGTGCTGGTTCATGTCGACGAACACTCTGCGGTTGTGCGGTGTGCCGCTGTCGATGTCGTAGTCGAAGGCCCAGATCAATTGCACGCCGGGATGCGAATCCGAGAGGTACATAGTCTTGCCGTCCGGGCTGAAGGCCATGCCGTTAGGGACGGTCAGGCCTTCCAGGCGAGCGTGCAAGGGTTGTATCGAGCCACCGGCTTGCGGGTCGTAACGGTAGAGTGCGCCAACCGTATCGGCGCCCATGCCGGGGTGCATGGTGCCGGCCCAGAAGCGGCCCTGGCGGTCGCAGCGCCCGTCATTGAAGCGCATGTTGTCGCGGGCATGTTCGACGCTGGCGCATTTTGTCGCGCGCAGGCGCCCATCCGCCTGGGGGGTCAGCTGGAAGATCCCGTTTTCTTGCGCGCCCAGCCAATGGCCTTGCGGGCTGCGGGCGATGCACGCGAGCATTTCCTCGGCCTGCCAGGAGTGGGTCTGGCCATCGAGTTGCCAGCGGTGCAGGCGGCCGGCGGGGATGTCTACCCAGTAGAGTGCGTTTTCCTGTGGCTGCCATACCGGGCTTTCGCCGGTGGCGTTGCGTGCGTCGATGAGGAGTTCTGCGGTCATGGGTCGGTTCCGGATTCAAGGGCCGGTGTTGCCGGCCGTGGGGACAGGGTTCAGTCGCCGAAAGGGCCGGCCGCCGTGAACGCGCCCCCTTGCAGCCGGGCGTTGGGATCGTCCGTCGCAGGCTTGGGCTGTTGCTCCATCTGCGCGCGGAAACGCTCGGAGCTGTCCTGCGGGTTGAAGCCCAGGTGCGCCGCGAAACGGTTGTTCCACCACAGGTCGCGGTTCGCCGAAACGCCATAGACCACGGTGTGGCCAACGTTCTCGGCGAGCAACGCACGTTCCACCAGGTGCGCCAGGTCGGCGTAGCTCAGCCAGGTGGACAGCATGCGCAGGTTGCGTGGCTCGGGGAACGAGGAGCCAATGCGCAAGCTCACGGTCTCGATGCCGTAGCGATGGAAATAGAAGGTTGCAAGGTCTTCGCCATAGGACTTGGACAGCCCGTAGTAGCAGTCCGGGCGGCGCGGGGAATGCGCGTCCAGTTGCTGGTCCTGCGGATAGAAGCCGGTGACGTGGTTGGAGCTGGCGAAAACCACGCGCTTGATTCCGTGTTTGCGCGCGGCCTCATAGATATGAAACGTACCGCAGATGTTGGCCTCGAGAATCTCCTCGAAAGCACGCTCGGTGGAGATCCCGCCCAGGTGCACGATGGCATCCACCTCGTTGGCAAGCGCCAGGACCCCGGCCTTGTCCGCCAGGTTGCAGCTGATCACCTCTTCATGCTCGCCAGCGGGTGGCGCCATCTCGCTGATATCGCTGGCGCGTACGACATTGGCGTGCGCCTGCAACGCTTCGCGCAAAATCTGCCCGAGCCCGCCGGCGGCGCCGGTCAGCAGCAGGCGGTTGAAGGGTTTGTTTGCAGTGGAGGAGGGGGATGTCGTCATGGCGGGTGCGTCTCTAATTTGGTTTTTGTCGTGGACCTTGCCGGGCAACGTTGGTGGCTGCCCGGCGGTGGGCATTACATGAAGTTGTACTGGATCCCCAGGCGCCAGCGGGCCTGGCGGTCGTCGGTGTAGGCGTTGACCTTGATGTCGCCGACTTCCATGTACGGAGCCCACTTCTTGTTGATCCGGTACTTGATGATCAGGTTCTGCTCGTAGTCGCTCTTCTTGTTGTCGTAGCGGATGTAGTCGGTGTCGAAGTGGATGTACTGGTACTCGTATGCCCACGGGCCTTTGGGGGTGTAGCCGAGCCAGCCTTCCAGGCGGGTAGTGTTCTGGTTGTCCTTGGCGCGGTCGCTGTAGCTGTGATCGATCTGGTCGCGGTCCAGGCTCTTCGCATCGAGACGTACGCGGGTGGCGACGTACCAGGTGTCGGAGATCTTGTAGTTGTACTTCAGGCCGAACTTGTAGGTGGTGGAGTCCTTGGAGCTTTCCATCTGGAACGACGGCGTCAGCGTCGACCTGGGATTCAACTTGTAGTTGTAGTCCACGGTGAGCTCATGGCCGTTGTCGACCATGTTGTCGTAGGCGACGTCTTCGCGATCGCCGGCCGTCTTGTATTTGATCTCGGCGCAAAAACCCAGGCCGCTGTCCAGCCGGTAGGCAAGCTTGACCCGGTCGGAGTGGTTGCTGTCGTCTTCGGTGTAACCGTGGCGGTAATCGATGTTGGCCGAATCTGCGCAGGCATAA
Source organism: Pseudomonas sp. SbOxS1 (assembly GCF_013416725.1). NCBI lineage: Bacteria > Pseudomonadati > Pseudomonadota > Gammaproteobacteria > Pseudomonadales > Pseudomonadaceae > Pseudomonas > Pseudomonas sp. SbOxS1. Next base: position 75,859 of record NZ_JAAVXC010000025.1, on the reverse strand, counting down.
AAAGACCAGCCGAGGGTGCTGACAGCAATGAGATTGCGGAGTGATTTGTTCATGCGATCTTCTTTTTTGTTTTTGTCGAGGTCGTTATGAGGCGGGTCGTGGCTGTGAAATCCGGTGCGGCGGGGTAGGCGCTCCCTGGTGAATTTCGGCATAAGTTATCGTACAACCTGCAGGTCGTCTACGATTTCTTCAAATGTTGTCGGACAACTCGGTACGATCGCTCTAAAATGGGCTTTATAGAGAATTTATAGGCAATGCAATGATGTCTAAGTGATGATAAGTACTCTGAAAAAGCGTCTTTTTTAAAGTTTTCGAGAGGGTCTTTTCAAATGTTGTACGATGACGTAGGATCGCCTCCAGAGCGTGACTCACCCGCCACAAATCAAACAAGAAGGCTCAGACGTCCATGATCATCACTGCTGTAAACGTCCAGGTTTTTTCCTACCCCACACGCCGCGCTGTCGACAGCGCCGGCCATGCCCACCCGGGCGACGTTGCCCAGGCCCAGATGGCCTTGCTGCGCATCAGGACCGAATGTGGTAACGAAGGCTTCGCACTGGGTGCGCCCGAGCTCATTCGCCCTTATGTGCTGGACGGTTTCGTGCGCAAAGTGCTGGTGGGCGCCAATGCCTTTGATCGCGAGAAGATCTGGCACGACCTGGCGCACTGGCAGCGCGGTAGCGCCAGTCAGTTGACCGATCGTGCCCTGGCGCTGGTCGAGCAGGCCCTGTGGGACTGGGCCGGACGCAAGCTGAACGTGCCGGTGCACAAGCTGATCGGCGGTTACCGCGACAAGGTGCCTGCGTACGGTTCGACCATGTGCGGTGACGAGCTGGCGGGCGGTTTGTCGACCCCGGAGGAGTACGGCCGTTTCGCCGAGACCCTGGTCAAGCGCGGCTACAAGGCAATCAAGCTGCACACCTGGATGCCGCCGGTGTCGTTCGCACCCAGCGTGAGCATGGATATCAAGGCGTGCGCGGCGGTGCGCGAGGCGGTCGGCCCGGACATCGCGCTGATGATCGATGGTTATCACTGGTACAGCCGCACCGAAGCACTGACCATCGGCCGCGCCCTGGAGAAGCTGGATTTCGCCTGGTTCGAAGAACCGATGATGGAAGACTCTGCCGAATCCTACGCCTGGTTGTCCGCTCAGCTGGACATCCCGGTGCTGGGCCCGGAAAGCCTGGGCGGCAAGCACCTGAGCCGGGCCAGCTGGGTGAAGAACGATGTCTGTGACATCTTGCGCGCCGGTGTCGCCGGGGTCGGCGGGATTGCACCGTGCCTGAAAGTCGCGCACATGGCCGAGTCGTTCGGCATGAATTGCGAGATCCACGGCAACGGCGCGGCCAACCTGGCGGTGGTCGGCGCGATCAAGAACTGCACCTGGTACGAGCGTGGCCTGTTGCACCCGTTCCTCAACTACGACGAGGTGCCGGCATACCTCAAGCGCCTGGTCGACCCAATGGACGAAGACGGCTTCGTGCACCTGTCGGACCTGCCAGGCCTGGGCGAGGAGATCGACTTCGACTACGTCGAGACCAACACGCTGCACAACTACTGATTCGTGCATGGCGGCACGCGTCATGGCGTGCCGCCCGAGAGTCCAATAACTATAAAAAGGCTATCTCACATGAGCGTTCTCCCCAAACTCTGGGCGGGGGTCTTTGCCGCATCGCTGGCGCTGACCTCGGTCTCTGCTGCATTCGCCAAGACCCCGGCCGACCAGTTGATCGTCGGCATGAGCATGATCAACTTGCTGTCCCTCGACCCGGCGGCTGCCACCGGGCTGGATGTCTCGGAGATCAACGCCAACCTGTACGACATGCTGCTGGTGCAGGATGTGCGGCAACCGGACCGGCTGGTACCGGCCCTGGCCGAAAGCTGGCAGGTCAGCCCTGATCGCAAGACCCTGACCTTCAACTTGCGCAAGGGCGTGACGTTCCAGTCTGGCAATCCACTCGGCGCCGAAGACGTCGCCTGGTCACTGCAACGCGTTCTCAAGCTCAACCTGGCCCTGGCCTCGACCTGGAAGGCCTACGGTTTTACCGCTGGCAACGTCGACCAGTACCTGCGCGCCAGCGACGAGCACACCTTCGTCGTCGAACTGCCGCGCCCGACCGATCCGATGCTGATCCTCAATACCCTGGCGACCTCGCCCAGTGCATTCATCCTCGACCGCAAAGTGGTGCAGCAGCACCAGAAGGGCAATGACATGGGCGGCGCCTGGCTGGTTACCCACGCTGCCGGCAGCGGTCCGTTCATCCTTAATGACTGGCGCGCCAACGACGTGATCCTGATGACCCGCTTCGACGGGTACTGGGGTGGCCCGGCCAGGCTCAAGCGCATCGTCATGCGCAACATGACCGAGTCGCAGTCGCTACGCCTGATGGTCGAGCGCGGTGACCTGGACCTGGCCAAGGGCATGTCCGCACCGGATATCGAAGCGCTGGAGAAGTCCGACAAGGTGCGTACCCAGACCGTGCAGCGCGGCACCCTTTACTACGTGGCCCTGAACGTCAAGCAAAAGCCCTTTGACGACGCCCGCGTGCGCCGGGCCGTGCGTTCGCTGATCGACTATCAGGGCATCAACCAGACCGTGATGCCGCACTACGGCCAGCTCAACCAGCGGCCACTGCCGCTGGGCTTGCCGGCGCGCCTGGACGATCCGGGCTACACCCTGAATGTGGCCGAGGCGAAACAGCTGCTGAGCGACGCCGGCTACCCCGAAGGCTTCAAGACCACTATCCGCGTGCTCACCGAGCCGCCGTTCATCAACATTGCCTCCAGCCTGCAATCGACCCTGGCCCAGGCCGGCATCCAGGCCACCATCGTGACCGGCACCGGTAACCAGATCTACGGCGCCATGCGTGAGCGCAGTTTCGACATGCTGGTCGGGCGCGGGGGTGGTGGTGCCGAGCGGCATCCGCATTCGAGCCTGCGCACCCTGGTGTACAACCCGGACAACCGCGACGAAGCCAAGCTGAGCAACTTCCAGGGCTGGCGCACGTCGTTCTACAGCCCCGAGTTGAACAGCCTGATCGAACAGGCCGAAGTCGAGCCGGACAAGGCGCGGCAATTGGCGCAGTACCAGCAGATCCAGACCACCCTGGATGCGCAGGTGGGGGCGATCCTGCCCGTCTCGCAAATGACCGACACCGTGGTGCTGTACAACGATGTCCGGGATTACCAGGGCCACACCGCGGCCACCACCCCTTACAAGGACGTCTACAAGTCGCGTTGAGCGGGTGAGGGGCGTGCGCGTCCCTCACGCTTCGGTGCTTGGTGAACGCTTTTTCAGGAGCCTGATATGTTTCTTTCGACTGCCTCTGTGCTGGGTGCCCGCGTGTCCGGCACTGCTCGCCGGGCCAGCACCGTCCTGGTGACCCTGCTGGGCCTGCTGGCGCTGACCTTCTTCATTGGCCGGGTGATGCCGCTGGACCCGGTGCTGGCCGTGGTCGGTCCGGACGCCGACAGCACCACCTACGACCAGGTGTACCGGGCCATGGGCCTGGACAAACCGATCTGGACCCAGTTCGGCCTGTACCTCGATGACCTGCTGCACGGTGATTTCGGCAACGCGCTACTGACCGGCCACCCGGTGCTCGAAGACATCCGGCGGGTGTTCCCGGCGACCATCGAACTGGCGACCCTGGCGATCCTGTTCGGCATCCTCATCGGCTTGCCGCTGGGTGTGGTCGCCGCCAGCAACCAGGGCCGCCTGGGCGATCATGTGGCACGGGTGATCACCCTGTTCGGTTACTCCACGCCGATTTTCTGGGTCGGCATGATGGGCCTGCTGGTGTTCTACGCCTGGCTGGGCTGGGCAGGCGGGGCAGGGCGCATCGACCTGGCCTACGACGGCATGGTGCCGGATGTCACCGGCCTGCTGCTGATCGACACGGCGCTGGCGCGTGACTGGGAAGCCTTTGCCAGCGCGCTGCGGCACATCGTCCTGCCCGCGTTGATCCTCGGCCTGAACTCGGTCGCCTACATCAGTCGCATGACCCGCAGCTTCATGCTCGAACAGCTGTCCCAGGAATACATCATCACCGCGCGGGTCAAGGGCCTGTCGCGGCGCCAGGTGGTCTGGGGCCATGCGTTTCGCAACATCCTCGTGCAGTTGCTCACGGTGGTCGCCCTGGCCTACGGCTCGTTGCTCGAAGGTGCGGTACTGATCGAGACGGTGTTCGCCTGGCCCGGCTTTGGCCAGTACCTGACCAGCAGCCTGATGCTCGGTGACATGAATGCGGTGATGGGGTGCGTGCTGGTGATCGGCCTGATCTTCGTCGCCCTCAACCTGGTCAGCGACGCCCTGTACAAAGTGTTCGACCCAAGGACCCGCTGAGCCGCCCAGGCCTGCGTGAGCACAGTAAACAACTATAAAAAGAAGGATGCCCACATGAACACTGTATTGCCGACCCTGCGCATGAGCCTGCTGGGCGCGATCATGGCACTGAGCCCGATCGCCGCGGTGCAGGCCAAGACTCCTGCCGATCAGTTGATCGTCGGCATGAGCATGGTCAACCTGTTCTCCATCGACCCGGCCAACGCGCCGGGCCTGGATGCCTCCGGGGTCAATGCCAACCTCTACGACACGCTGGTCAAGCGCGACCACGGCAACCCGGAAAAACACCTGCCGCAGCTGGCTGAACGCTGGGAGGTCAGCGAAGACGGCAAGCAGATCACCTTCCACCTGCGCAACGACGTGAAGTTCCACTCTGGTAACGCCCTCACCGCCGAAGACGTGGCGTGGTCGCTGTACCGGGTGATGAAACTCAACTTCGGCCTGGCCACCACCTGGAAGGCCTACGGCTACAGCGTCGACAACATCCAGGGGCTGATCCGCGCCACCGATGCGCAGACCCTGGTAGTCGACCTGCCGCAGCCGACCGACCCATTGCTGGTGATCGACTCGCTGGCGATTTCGCCCAGCGCCGTGGTGGTCGACCGACAGGAAGCCTTGAAGCACGAGAAGAACGGCGACCTGGGCGCTGCCTGGCTGGTCACTCACGAAGCTGGCAGCGGCCCGTTCACCCTGAGCAAATGGAGCGCCAACGATTCGCTGGTGATGAGCCGTTTCGATGATTACTGGGCAGGGCCGGCCAAGATGAAGCGGGTGCTGGTGCGCCACATGACCGAGTCGCAATCGTTGCGCCTGATGCTCGAACGCGGTGACCTGGACCTGGTCTACGGCATGGCCGCGCCCGACATCAAGGCCATCGAGCACTCCGACAAGCTGCAGGTGCAGTCGCTGCAACGCGGCACCATGTACTACGTGGCGATGAGCATGAAGCAACCCGAATTCGCCAACCAGAAAGTCCGCGAAGCGGTGCGTAACCTGATCGACTACCAGGGCCTGGACGAACAGGTGATGCCGCATTACGGCAAGCTCAACCAGCAGCCGATGCAGCTGGGCCTGGAGGCGCGCCTGCCGGACCCTGGCTACAAAATGGACGTGGCCAAGGCCAAGGCGCTGCTGGCCGAGGCCGGCTACCCCCAAGGTTTCAGCACCACCATTCGCACCCTGTCCGAGCCGCCCTTCATCGACATTGCCGCGCGCATGCAGTCGACCCTGGCCGAAGGCGGGATCAAGGCCAGCATCGTCACCGGCACCGGCAACCAGGTGTATGGCGCCATGCGCGCGCGCAACTTCGAGATGATCGTGGCGCGCGGTGCCGAGCGCTACCCGCACCCGTACTTCAGCCTGCGCACGTTCATCTACAACCCGGACAACGGCGACGCCGCCGGCTTGCCCAACTTCCAGGGCTGGCGGGCGTCGTTCTTCAATCGCCAGCTCAATGAGCTGATCGACCAGGTCGGTGTCGAGCGCGACGCAGGCAAGCGCCTGAGTTTGTACCACCAGGCGCAGAAGCTGTACGACGAGCAGGTCGGCCCGATCATGATGATCTCGCAGATGACCGACACTGCCGTGAGCGCGGTGGACGTCAAGGGCTTCGTCGACGATGACGCCGAGGCGACCCGTTACCTGGGTGTCTACAAGCAACGCTGAACACCGCCGGGAGGCGTCTGCGGACGTCCCGGGTGGCCATGATTTCACATCGAGAGCATGCCGATGATTGCCAACCTGTCTTCTACCGATTCAACCGCCGGGCGGCCGGCCGACAAGACGCCAGCCTCCAGCCTCGACGCGCTGTACAAAAGCAGCCTGCGGGTGCTGCGTCACCTGTTGCGCAACCCGATGACCCTGGCCGGGGTGCTGGTAGCCTTGTTGCTCATGGTCGCCGCCGCCTTCGCGCCCTGGATCGCCACCCACGACCCGGTGGTGCAGAACCTCGCCAATGCCCTGCAGGCCCCCGGCGCCGCGCACTGGTTCGGCACCGACGAATACGGTCGCGACATCTTCAGCCGGTTGGTCTACGGCTCACGCATCACCTTGTACATCATTGCCCTGGTGACGATTATCGTCGGCCCGATCGGGCTGTTCATCGGCACCGTCTCGGGCTATTTCGGCGGTATCGTCGACACGGTGTTCATGCGCATCACCGACATCTTCATCTCGTTCCCGAGCCTGGTGCTGGCCCTGGCGTTCATCGCAGCCCTTGGCCCTGGCCTGGAGCATGCCGTGGTTGCCATCGCGCTGACTTCATGGCCACCGATCGCACGCCTGGCCCGGGCCGAGACGTTGTCGCTGCGCAAGGCCGACTTCGTCGTCGCCGTGGAGCTGCAGGGGGCGTCCTCGAGCCGCATCATCCTGCGCCACATCGTGCCCATGTGCCTGTCGTCGGTGATCATCCGCCTGACCATGAACATGGCCGGCATCATCCTCACCGCCGCGGCCCTGGGCTTCCTCGGCCTGGGCGCGCAGGCGCCGCTGCCGGAGTGGGGCGCGATGATCTCCACCGGCCGGCGCTACATGCTCGAGTGCTGGTGGCTGGTCGCGGTACCGGGTGCGGCAATCATGCTGGTGAGCCTGGCGTTCAACCTGTTGGGCGATGGCCTGCGGGACATTCTCGATCCGCGTAGCGAGTAACTGGAGGCTTTATGTCGACGCTCAAACTCAATGTCGATTCGCTCAATGTGCGCTTCGTCAACGGCAAGAAAGAAATGCACGCGGTGCGCGATGTGTCGTTCACCCTGGGCCGCGAAAAGCTCGCCATCGTCGGCGAGTCCGGCTCGGGCAAGTCCACCGTCGGGCGCAGCTTGCTCAAGCTGCACCCGGCGAGCACGCAGATCAGCGCCAAGGCCATGCAGTTCGGCGAAGTCGACCTGCTCGGCGCCAGTGAAAAGGCCATGCAGAAGATCCGTGGCCAGCGCATCTCGATGATCATGCAAGACCCCAAGTACTCGCTCAACCCGGTGGTCAAGGTCGGCGACCAGATCGCCGAGGCCTACCTGGCGCACCACAAGGCCAGCCGCAGTGAAGCCCGCGACCGGGTGCTGCTGATGCTGGAGAAGGTCCACATCCGCGACCCGCAGCGGGTCTACAACCTGTATCCCCATGAAGTCAGCGGCGGCATGGGCCAGCGCATCATGATCGCCATGATGGTGATCACCAACCCGGAAGTGATCATCGCTGACGAGCCAACTTCGGCGCTCGATGTGTCGGTGCGCCAGCAAGTGCTGAACGTGCTCGAAGAGCTGGTGGTCGAGCAGCAGATGGGGCTGATCTTCGTCAGCCACGACCTCAATCTGGTGCGCAACTACTGCGACCGCGTGCTGGTGATGTACGCAGGAAGAGTGGTCGAGTCGCTTGCCGCCTGCGACCTGCAGTACGCCGAACACCCCTACACCCGTGGCCTGCTGGCAGCCTTGCCGAGCATGGACAACCGCCGCCCGCGCTTGCCGGTGTTGCAACGCGACCCACTCTGGCTCACCTGCTGAGGTAATTGACATGTCCATGATCCAGGCACAATCGCTGAACCTGAGCTTCGGCATCGGCCCTGCGCTCAACCAGGTGCTGCACGACGTCAACCTGAGTGTCGAGGACGGCGAGTCGTTCGGCCTGGTGGGCGAGTCGGGCTCCGGCAAGACCACCGTGCTGCGCTGCCTGGCCGGCCAGTACCGGCACTGGAGCGGAGCGCTGAGCATTGCTGGCGTACCGCTGCAGCACAAGATCCCCAAGGAGCACTTTCGCAAGGTGCAGATGGTCTTCCAGGACCCGTACGGCTCGCTGCATCCGCGCCATACCATCGACACCGCGTTGCGCGAGCCGCTGACCATCCACGGGATGGACGAGCGTGACGATCGCATTAACGACATCCTGCTCAAGGTCGGCCTCAACGACAGCTTTCGCTATCGCTATCCGCACCAGTTATCCGGCGGCCAGCGTCAGCGCGTGGCGATTGCCCGGGCGCTGATTCTCCAGCCGCGGGTGTTGCTGCTGGATGAGCCGACCTCGGCCCTCGACGTTTCGGTGCAGGCGGAGATTCTCAACCTGCTGTCGGATCTGCGTCAGCGCGAGAAGCTCACCTACCTGATGGTGACCCACGACCTCGGCGTGGTCAGCCACCTGTGCGACAAGGTCGCCGTGATGCAGCAGGGACGGATTGTCGAGCGCCTGGACAGCCAGGCGTTGAGTCAGGACCTGGCTCGTCACGAATACACCCGCATGCTGGTGCAGGCCAGTCGCGATTTCAGTGCCGAGTCGCCACGGGTTGCGACGGTCTGAACACTGCCTTTTCAAACAGGGAACTCAACATGCCCCATTGCACTATCGATTGCCCGGCAGCCCTCGCCCGGCGAGTCGGCGAACAGAAGTTGCTGGCCGCCGTGCACGACGCCATCGACGCCAGCGGCTTGTTCAAGCCTGGCGATATCAAGGCGCGCCTGAACAGCTTCGAGCATTACCGCTGTGGTGCCACCCAGGATGATTTTGTCCACGTGGCGCTGTACCTGTTCGCCGGGCGCAGCGCTGAACAACGGCGCAGCCTCGCGTCAGCGACCATGGCGGCGCTGGTCGCCTTGTTGCCAGAGGTCGAGGCGTTGTCCATGGACGTGCGGGAAATGCCGCGGGAAACCTTCGTCAATCGCAGCCAATACCTCGAACAGGTTGCGCTGGCGATCTGAGGCTTTTGGTTCAGGTGCACAATCAAGGAAAACCAGAACATGCCGTATGCGAGTCCTGCTGTTGCTTCAACCCGTCACCCTTTGGCGCAGTCGGTACTGGCTGTCCTGGCCGTGGGCTGCAGTCTGCCGCTCTGGGCACTGGAGGCGCCCGCCAGGGTCCAGGTGCCGACCCTGGCGTATGATGACCAGCAGATTATTTTGGTATGGGAGAAGCCGGCAGGGCACGCCGCTATCGCCGATTACCATGTGTACGCCAATGGCAAGCTGCTGGGTGGCGCCAACGCCAACAATGCCCGGGTGTCGCCGGCCAGGCCTTACATCGACAGGTTCTACGATCAGGACACCCGGCACTTCCATCACCGCATCGCCGTCCACAGTTTCACCGCGCTTGGCCTTGCGCCCGACACCGAATACCGTTTCACGGTGCGTTCGGTGGGAAGCGACGGCAAGGAGTCGGCTGATAGTCCGGCGGTGGTCCAGCGCACCACCGCCGTGCCAGCGCTATTCGATGTAAGAGAGCAGGGTGCCAAGGGCGATGGCAGCACGCTGGACACCGCCGCGATCCAGCGCGCCATCGATGCCTGCACCCCGGGTTGCAAGGTGCTGTTGCCGGCAGGTACGTACAAGAGCGGCGCGCTGTACCTCAAGAGCAACATGACCCTCGAGATCGCCGAGGGTGCGACCTTGCTTGGCTCCGAGCGTGCCGAGGACTACCCGCGTGATGGCTACGTCCAGTACCCGTATTCCACTACCGTGCGCCCGGCCTCGCTGATCAACGCCTTGCCCCGTGACCCGCGCAAGCACCAGGCTTTCGAGAACATCCGCATCGTCGGCAAGGGCACCCTCGACGGCAATGGCTGGAAACGCCAGGCCGACGCTATCGACGAACGTGGCAAGCCGTTGCCGGTCTATGTGCCGAGCGACAACACGCGATACATGCACGATGGTGTGCTGGCCAAGGCTCAGGTAGAACGCGCGGTGGCCGAAGGCATGAACGTCAAGGACGCCTATGGACAGATGCGCTCGTCGCTGATCACCCTGCGCGATGTGACGAACGTCTTCTACGGTGGCTTCACGGTACTCAACCCCGCTTACCACGGCATCATGAACCTGGAAAACCACAACGTGGTGCTGGCCAATATCACGCACAAGACTTTTGATGCCAATAACGGTGACGGTGTCGAATTCGCCAACAGCCGCGGCGCGATGGTGTTCAACAACTTCTTCGACACCGGTGATGACTGCGTCAACTTCGCAGCCGGCACGGGCGCCGAAGCGACGCAGCAAAAGCCTCAGGAAGACGCCTGGATCTTCAATAATTTCTTCCGCAAAGGCCACGGCATGGTCGTCGCCGGCAGCCATACCGGGGCGTGGATCCAGAACATCCTGGCCGAGGACAACGTTTCCGACGGCACCGATGCCGGTCTGCGCATGAAGAGCACCAACTTCATGGGCGGCGGGGCACGCAACGTCACCTTCCGTGATTCGGCGATTCGCAATACGCTCAAGCAGGCCTTCATCTTCACCCTTGATTACAACGATCCGAATGCCAGGCTCGACTACAGGAAATCGACCCTGGCAGGGCAGTTCCGCGATGTCCGGGTCAGTGATGTGAGTGTGGAGAACGCCGGGATGGCGGCGATCGAAGTCAAGGGTGATAGCCAGCACAGCGCCTTTCATCAAGGCCTGGCCTTTGAGCGGGTACGCTTCAGTGGTCCGGCCGGCGTGAAAATCGATGGCTTGAAGGATTCGCGATTTGACACTGTTCGCTTCAGTGAAGCCGGGGATGCCAATCCATGGCAGGTGAGCGGTAGCCAGGGGCTAGCCTTCCATGACGTGGAGCCAGCGCCGCCCGCTCAATAGCCGGTAGCGTTATTCGTTGTAGAACGCCTGGCGTTGTTGCGCTTCACGCAGGCGCATGCGGCTGTTGCTCAAGTGCAGGTACATGGCCGCCCGCGCCGCATCCACCTGGCGACTGGCGATGGCGTCGAAGATCTGCTGGTGCTCGCTGTTGATGCCCTGCAGGTAGGTGCTGCGATTGCTTTGGCCGGTATAGGCGGAGTTCATCCGGGTGCGCGGGATCAGCTTGGTGCCCAGGTGCTTCATGATGTCTATCAGGTAGGGATTGCCGCTGGCCTTGGCGATTTTCAGATGGAACTGGAAATCGGCGTTGATGGTGCTGCCGGATTTTTCCGGCCCTTGCAGCAACGCGTGCAAGGCCTGCTCCAGCTCCTCGAGTGCCTGCGGCGTGGCACGTTCGGCGGCCATGCCGGCGGCCTGCACTTCCAGGCTCAGGCGAAACTGCAACAGGTCGAGCACTTCCGACAGTTCAACGATCGTCGACGGCCCGAGGGTGAATCCTTCGGGGGCCGGCATGTCTTTCACGAAGGTACCGACCCCGTGACGGGTTTCGACCAGGCCCGCCGCCTGCATGCGCGACAGCGCTTCGCGAACCACCGAGCGACTGACCCCTTCGGCCGCCATGATATGCGCTTCGGTAGGCAGCTTTTCGCCACGCTTGAGCTCGCCTTCACGCATGCGCCGGGCAAAGCGTTCAACCAGTGATTCGGCCATTCGGCGCGGTTTGTTTTGGGCTGCAGAGGAGGAATCCGACATCGTCTTGCTCTTGGCTGATCGGCGGGCATTATAGTGCGTTTTGAGCCAAGGCTGCGGGTATAATGACGCCATCGTCTGGCATGAAAGGATTTGTTACATGGTGAGCGCTGCCCCTGATCGACGCCTGAACCTGGCCCAGCAACTGGTGCTTGATCTGTCGCGCAAAATTCTCGCCGGCGAGCTGCCAGCGGGGACCAAGCTCCCTACCGAACAAGTCATCACCCAGGAGCGCGGCGTCAGCCGGACCGTGGTTCGCGAAGCCTTGTCGCGACTGCAGGCAGAGGGGCTGGTAGAGACCCGGCGTGGCATCGGCACCTTCGTTGTCGACACCATCCGGCCCGGCGACTTCCAGGGCAACCAGCATGAAAAGGGCAGCGCCTACGACGCGGTGGCGATCATCGAGCTGCGCTTGAGCCTGGAGGTGGAGGCCGCCGCCATCGCTGCGCAATGCGCCACTCCCAGCCAGTTGTTGGCCATGCGTTATGTACTGGATGAGGCCCACGCGCTGGATCCGGCCAGTGAGCAAAGTACGCGCCTGGACTTCGAGTTCCACCTGCAGATTGCCCAGTGCACCGCGAACGGTTTCTTCATCGATGCCATGACCCACCTGGGCAGCATGTTGCTGTCTGCCACGCAGCAGCCGACCCCGGCGGTGACGGAGCAACTGCGCAGCTTGCAGGTACGTGAGCGCGAACAGATCTACGCCGCGGTGGCGCGCCAGGACGTCGAAGCCGCACGCGCGGCCATGCGCCTGCACCTGACCAATGGCTTGCACCGCGCGCGTAGCGTCGTTCAGTCAGCCGCTCGATAACGGCTCTGCGTACCGCGTCCTCAGAAGTCGAAGAACACGGTTTCTGCTTCACCTTGAAGATGAATATCGAAGCGGTACGCCAGCTTGCCGTCCACCGTGCAGCGTCGGGCGACCAGGGATTCACGGCGATGGGGCTGTTCGATCAGGTTCAACACCGGATCTGCGGCATTCGCCTCGGGTTCATCGTCGAAGTACAGTCGGGTGTGCAAGTGGATGTTGATGCCCCGGGCAAACAGCGCCACGTTGATATGCGCCGCCATGGTCACGCCCGCGGCGTTTTTCAGCCGGCCGGGCTTGACGGTCTTGATCGTCCATTCACCGGTATCGGTGGTCGCGGTACGGCCAAAGCAATTGAAGGGTTTTTCCAGGTCGAACGCGCTGTCGTAAACGCCGTCGTGGTTGGCCTGCCAGCACTCCAGGAAGGCATCGCGAATCAAGTGGCCATTGCCGTCATACACGTGACCCAACACTAGAATGTGCTCGCCCGGCGCGCCAGGCCTGGCCATCTCGTTCCAGATTTCCTGCTCGCGCGGCGCGTTGCCGGCAGCCTCCAGCGCCAGGCCGATGTGCACGTAAGGGCCGGCGGTTTGCGACGGGGTTTCATTCAGAAGTTGAACGGGCATTCGCAGGCCTCCTCAGCAGTTTTCGAAGTGGGTCTTGCGCTGGCCGCGCAGGACGATATCAAAACGATAAGCCAGGCAATCCATGGGATTGGCCATGCCCATGTCCAGCCGCGCGATCAAGCTCTGCACCGCGTCCGGGTTGGCGATTGACTTGACGATCGGGCACATGGGGATGAGCGGATCACCTTCGAAATACAGCTGGGTAATCAAGCGCGTGGCAATCGACGGGCCACTGATGGAGACGTGGATATGCGCAGGGCGCCAATCGTTGGGACCGTTGCGCCATGGGTAGGGGCCGGGCTTGACGGTGCGGAAGCTGTAGTTGCCATCGCGGTCGGTCAACGCACGGCCAACGCCGCCGAAGTTCGGGTCGAGGGGGGCCAGGTAACTGTCTTTCTTGTGGCGGTAACGACCACCGGCATTGGCTTGCCACATCTCCACCAGGGTGTGGGGAATCGGCTTGCCGTACTGATCGCAAACCCGGCCGGCGACGATGATGCGCTCGCCAATGGGTAGGCCGCCGTGATTGAAATTCAACAGCAGGTCGTTATCGTGGCGACCCATCTGCAGATGGGAAAAATCCGGGCCGCTGGTCTCGGATGCAGACTGGGGGATGCTCACCAGTGCCTGGCGGGGAGAGCGCAGGATCGAAGTCTTGTAGTCAGGCGTCAGGGCTTTTGGATGCCAATTACGGTCACGAATGACGAAGCGGCTGTCGTGCGCATCAGACATGTCGTTTTTCCTATTGTTATGGTGGGACGAAGGCAATCACTGGGTTGGCAGCGACTGGTAGCCCAGTGTCCTCTTGTATGGCCCACCGTAAAATTGAAAAAATCGACCTTATGCATATCCAGATGGTTATGGATACTGACCTTCGCGATACTCCTGCCCGACCTCGCGCAGTGCCTCCACGCACCACTGCGCCGCCGGTGCCACCGGCAATGCAGGATTGGTGCACAGCCCCACGGAGCCACCCGGCTCACGCATGCCCAGGTCCAGCTCGACCAACTCACCCTGGCGCAAGTCCTGCCTCACTGCGTCGAAAGGGGCGACCCAGATGGCCTGGCTGCACAGCACATAGCGCCGACTCAGGGCTACCGACAGGGTTTCCAGGCGTTGGCGCGATGGCGTTATCCCGTGCTGCACGAACAGGCTGTCGGCGAATTTGCGGATCGTCGTCCCCGCCGATGGCAATACCAGCGGATAGTCTTCGAGGTTTTTATTGCCCGACGGATCGGCGAGCACCGGATGGTCGCTGCGGACCACCAGGGTCATGGATTCGCTGTACAGGTGTTCGAACGCCAGCCCGAGAATCAGTGGGCTGTCGGTCATGCGGCCGACCACCAGGTCCAGCTCGCCCACGCGCAGTCGGGACAGCAAATAGGCACTCGGGCCGGTCACGATACTGACCACCAGCGCCGGGTGGCGGTCGTGAAGACGGCAGACCACTTCAGGTACCAACAGGCTTTCGACCGTGGACAGCACGCCGAGCTGCACGGTAATCGGTTCATGCACACCCGATCTCAAACTGTTGACCCCGTCGCGCAGCGATTGCACGCTCGGCCCTGCGTATCGCAGGAAGGCCACGCCGGCTTCGGTCAGCGTCGAGCCCTTTTTGCCCCGTTCGAACAGCCTGGCGTCGAGCAGGGTTTCCAGTTCCTTCAGGGTCTTGGACAGCGCCGGCTGGCTGATCGCCAATTTGTCGCAGGCACGCGCCAGGCTGCCCTGGCGTGCCACCTCAAGAAAACACAGCAGATGACGGAATTTGATTCGGTTATCGATGTTCAATCGGGGGGCTCTGCCGTCGTTTTTTGGCCAATAATGGTCAGTGAACCCAGTCTTCGTAAGACAGCCCTGAAACGCGGCTGAACTCACGCACATTGTTGGTGACCAGCACACAACCTGAAGCAATCGCGTGTCCTGCTATAGCCGTATCATTCTCACCTATTACCGACCCTGCTTCGGTGAGTCGGCTCTTCACCTCTATCGTCGCGTCAACGGCGGTCTGACCCCACGGCAAGATTTCATCCAGGCGCTTCACAAATTCATCAACCAGCATTTTGTGCTTGGGCGATGCTTTTTTACCGATTTGGCCGTAACGCATTTCGGCATAGGTGATTGCAGAAATTACGATCCGATTATTCTGCGCGACCTCTGCGGCTAATCGCTGCAGAACGGAAACCGGGTGCTCGCGCATGATGAAAGAGCAAATGCAGGTATCCAGCATGTACGTCGTCACAGATTGAACCTGCCTTCATCGCTGATAACGCTTGGACGCTCTTGTAGAAAGTCCTCATCAGCCTTGGGCAATTCAGCCAGTGACAACCAGCTCGGGCGAACAGGACGCAGGGTTATGGTGTCGCCGCTGCGGGTTATTTCCAGCTCCCCGACACCCTCATAAGCCATGTCAGTGGGAAGGCGGATTGCCTGATTCTTACCGTTCTTGAAAATTGAGACCGTGCGCATGACGTCACTCCTGCCGATTGACTGACAGGTGCAATATAGTCATGCGCGCAGGCATATGCAAGGCATATGTTTATTCTCGCTTGGTGACGAGCTGCACGGTAATCGGCTCATGCAGACCCGAGCGCAAACTGTTGATCCCATCGCGCAGTGATTGCACGCTCGGCCCTGCCATTTTTTGGGTGCATATCCATTTCTGCGGTAACGGCCGCATATGGTTTCGCCCTTACGGCGACTCACTTTTTCAAACGCCAAAAAGTAAGCAAAAGGCTTTGCCCCACCACTTGGTGCCTCGCTAGGGCTCGGCATGCCATCGTGGTTAACGGGGCACCCCAGATCCAAAGCAAAGCGAGGCGGCCTTAAAGCCGGCCTGATTTTAAGTGAGCACGTTCCCCTGTAGGAGCGATGCTTGCTCGCGATGGAGGTCAACGATAACGCACCCTGTCTGGATGAACGCGTTGCCTGGAAGTCCATCGCGAGCAGGCTCGCTCCTACAATGGGATCGGGGACAATCTGCGATCAGACCACAGCCCGCACACCTGCACCTTTCCCCTCCGCCTGCACATCATGCAGGGAAATCCTCGACGTCTCCGGCAACGCCAGCCCACCCGCCAACGCCAGCAATGCAATCGCTATCAGGTAGAACGCCGGCGACAAATTGCTGCCAGTGGTGCTGATCAGCCACGTCGCCACCAGCGGTGCCGTGCCGCCGAAAATCGTGTACGCCATGTTGTAGGTGATCGCCGAGGCGGTGTAGCGAGTGCGGGTCGGGAAGGTTTCCGAGAGCAAGGCCGCCGTGACCACGCCACACAACACCGCGCCAACCGCCAGGAGCATGACACCCGCGACGGATGCTGCAAACGAGCCGGAGCTGGCCATCAGGAACGAGGGATACACGGCCACGATTAACAGGGCACAAGCGGTCATCACCGTCATTCGACGCCCGACCCGATCCGAATACAGCCCGGCCAGCGGGCAGATCGCCGCGGCGAACAGCAAGGCGATCAGGGACACCAGCAACGCCGTTGCACGACTCAAGCCACCGGCGACTTGCAGGTAGGTCGCGAAGTAGGTGGTGAACATATAGAACGACAGCGCCGTGAGCGACACGAAGGCGCCCAGGCAGCAGATGGCTGCGCCATGGTTGCGCAAGGTTTCCTTTAGGGGGGAATGGGCGACGGCATGTTCCTCGGTCACCGCCTGGAAGGCCGGTGTTTCATCAAGCTTCCAGCGCAGGTAAAGACCCACCAGGCCTAGCGGCGCGGCAATCAGGAACGGCAGGCGCCAACCCCAGCTGCCCATCGCTTCGGCGGATAAGGACGCTTCGAGCGCGTAGGCCACCACGGCTGCGGCGGCGAAGGCGGAAAAGGTCGACACCGGAATGAAGCTGCCGTACCAGGCGCGTTTATCGCTCGGTGCATGCTCCATCAGGTAGGCACAGGCACCTGCGTATTCGCCCCCGGCGGAAAAACCCTGGGCGCAACGGATCAGCGAAAGAAGTATCGGCGCCGTGACCCCGATGGCGGCATAGGTGGGCAGCAGGCCGATCAAGGTCGTCGCACCGGCCATCAGCAGGATCGTCATCGCCAGGGTGCGCTTGCGACCGATCCTGTCGCCCAGCATGCCGAAGAAAATCCCTCCAAGGGGCCGGAACGCAAAGGCCACGGCGAATACCGCAAAGGTCTTGAGCAGCGCGGCACTCGCATCGCCGCTGGGGAAAAACTGCTGGGCGATGGTCGTGGCCAGGAAGCCATAGACGGCGAAGTCGAACCACTCGACGAAATTGCCGATGCCGGCAGCCACGATCACTCTTCTCAGTGTTTTCGGGCTAACTTGTTCCGTAGTTGTGCTCGTCATGCTTGACCTCGACAGTTCGTCAGTGAGCTATCGATTATCGAGGCAGGCGCTGAAGCGGTTCACTTCAAAAGTGTCATCCACGTAGTCAGTACCGACGCCGCGCAGCAATCGGCGAGGTCAGCCAGAGGGCTTCGCCTGCACAAGGATTCGAAAGGTTGGATAAGACTGTTTTTGGCTTTAATGGATCCATTAAAATCCGTTTATCGGTAAAAAGCTTGACTGATATTGGGTTGTTCCGATTCAATGGATCCATAAAAACAAGCCTGTCCCGGAGATTCCTATGTATCCGAAAAACACCTGGTATGTCGCCTGCACCCCCGACGAGATTGCTTCCAAGCCCCTGGGGCGGCAGATATGCGGTGAGAAAATCGTCTTCTATCGCGGCCATGAAGGGCGCGTTGCCGCCGTCGAGGATTTTTGCCCGCATCGCGGTGCCCCCCTTTCGCTGGGCTATGTCGAGAATGGCAACCTGGTCTGTGGCTACCACGGCCTGGTGATGGGCTGTGACGGCAAGACCGTCGAAATGCCAGGTCAGCGCGTACGGGGCTTTCCGTGCAACAAGACTTACGCCGTTGAAGAGCGTTACGGATTCATCTGGGTCTGGCCCGGGGAACAGGACAAGGCCGACCCTGCGCTGATCCATCATCTGGAATGGGCGGTCAGCGATGAGTGGGCCTACGGCGGTGGGCTGTTCCACATCAATTGCGACTATCGACTGATGATCGATAACCTGATGGACCTCACCCACGAAACCTACGTGCACGCCTCGAGCATCGGCCAGAAAGAGATCGATGAAGCGGCGCCGATCACCACCGTCGAGGGTGACGAGGTGGTCACCGCGCGGCACATGGAAAACATCATGGCACCACCGTTCTGGCGCATGGCCCTGCGTGGTAACAACCTGGCCGACGACGTGCCGGTCGACCGTTGGCAGATCTGCCGCTTCAGTCCGCCCAGTCACGTGCTGATCGAGGTGGGGGTGGCCCACGCCGGCAAGGGCGGGTACAACGCCGAGCCGCAACACAAGGCCGCAAGCATCGTGGTCGACTTCATTACCCCGGAAACCGAGACGTCGATCTGGTACTTCTGGGGCATGGCACGCAATTTCAATCCCCACGACGAAGCCCTGACCGCCACCATCCGCGAGGGCCAGGGCAAGATTTTCAGCGAAGACCTCGACATGCTCGAACAGCAGCAGAAAAACCTGCTGGCCAATCCCGAGCGTAACCTGCTCAAGCTCAATATCGATGCCGGTGGCGTGCAGTCCCGGCGCGTGCTGGAACGCCTCATCGCCCGAGAGCGGGCACCGGCAGTCGAGCTGATTGCCGCGGTCAAGTAGCGAGGGCAGCGCCCTCGAGCGCTACGCCAGTCCACCCCCATTGATCCTGTTCGCGGCCACTGCGGTGGCCGGTCTTGAAGGTGCGCCATGATTGAAGTCGTCGTGACATCCCGCAACAACGAAGCCTTGGATATTTGCAGCTACGAGTTGACCTGTGCCCAAGGCGGGGCATTGCCCGGCTTCAGTGCCGGGGCCCATATCGACGTACACCTGCCTGGCGGATTGATTCGCCAGTACTCGCTGTGCAATCACCCGCAAGAGCGCCATCGCTACCTGATCGGCGTGCTCAAGGACACCGCCTCGCGCGGTGGTTCCCAGAGCCTGCATGAGCACATCAACAGTGGCGACCGGCTGTTCATCAGTGAGCCGCGCAACCTTTTTCCGCTGGTGGCCGAGGGGCGACACAGCCTGTTGTTCGCCGGTGGCATTGGCATCACGCCGATTCTCTGCATGGCCGAGCAACTGGCCCACAGCGGTGCCGATTTCGAGCTGCATTACTGTGCTCGCTCCAGTGAGCGTGCGGCGTTTGTCGAGCGACTCAAAGGCGCATCCTTTGCCGATCGCGTGCACCTGCATTTCGATGAAGAGGCTGATTCGCGCCTGGACGCCGCCAAGGTTCTAGCGAGTCCTGGGCCTGACTTGCACCTGTATGTCTGCGGCCCGTCCGGGTTCATGCAGCACGTGCTCGACAGCGCCAGGGCCCAGGGCTGGAGCGAGGGGCAGTTGCACCGTGAATACTTCGCCGCAGCGCCGGTGGATACCGCTGCCGATGGGGCATTCCAGGTCAAGCTTGGCAGCAGCGGGCAGGTGTTCGACATTCCGGCGGACAAGACGGTGGTCCAGGTACTGGAAAGCCACGGTGTCGAGATTGCGCTTTCCTGTGAGCAGGGCATCTGTGGAACCTGCCTGACCCGTGTGCTCGAAGGGGTGCCCGATCACCGTGACCTGTTCCTGACCGAGGAAGAGCAGGCAGCCAATGATCAGTTCACGCCGTGCTGTTCGAGGTCTCGCTCGGCGCTGTTGGTGCTGGATCTTTAAGCGAGCCGATCATTCGCCGCGCGAAATCACTTTCATCCGTTCGCTATTGCTGATCGCGCCGAAGACCTCGGCGTAACGCAGTGTCGCATTGGCGTGTTCACGCATGATGGCTTCAGCGCGTGCGCCCTGGCGGCTGACCAGCGCGTCGAACACCGAGTGGTGTTGCATGTGGGCAAAGTTGAAGCGCCGGTATTCGCGCGCCATGTCTTCACGGTCGATCGCCAGCGCCGACACTGAAGCGAAGGGACGGTGGTCGTTGCGCGCCAGGGCTTCGGCAATGGCCGGGTTGGCGCTGCTTTCGACGATCACCTGATGAAAGCGCATGTTGAGGTCATGGAACGCCTCAAGGTCTTCTTCGGTCACGTAGCCTTTATCGAACAGCGCATCGCCTTGCACCAGGCATTCGCGCAGCGCCGCCTGCGCCTGTTCACTCAAGCCGCGTTCGGCGCTCTGGCGCGCCGCCAGCCCCTCCAGCACCCCGCGCACCTCCACGGCTCCGGCGATATCGTCGGCACTCACCGAGCGTACCTGATAGCCCCGTCCGCCATGGCGCACCAGCAAGCCTTCCTGTTCCAGGGTGACGAAGGCCATGCGCACCGGCATGCGCGAGACGCCGAAACGTTCCGCCGTCGGAATTTCCATCAGCCGTTCGCCCGCCGCCAGCTCGCCCGAGGCGATCATTTTGCGCAGTGCGACCAGCACCATTTGACCCGGTTTGCTCATGCAGGCGACTTCCAGAGAGTGGTTCACCATAGTAACGCAAGGAGGGGGCGGATGCAGGGGCGACAAGCGCCCCTGGTGGGAAGGGTCAGAGTGACAGTGGGTAGCTGACGATTACGCGGGTCTGATCGAAGTCACTGTTGAAACTGCGACGGTTGGTGGCGTTGTTGATTCGCACGCTGAGGTTTTTCAGCGCGCCACTTTGCAGGGTGTAGCTGACCTCGGTGTCGCGTTCCCATTCCTTGCCGTTGCTGCCAGCCTTGGTGGTGGCGTTGTCGCCGTGGCCGTAGCGGGTCATCAGCAGCAAGCCGGGGATGCCGACGGCGACGAAGTTGTAATCGTAGCGAGCCTGCCACGAACGCTCATCGGCGTTACTGAAGTTGCCGTTGAACATGTCATTGCCCAGGGTGCGCCCACTGCTGCCATACACGGACATCCAGCCGGTGTCGCCGCTGACCTTTTGCAGTCCCAGGTACAGGGTGTGGCCCCCCAGGTTGGCCGAGAACAGCCCGTAGGCGGTATGGCTTTGCACGTTACCGATAAGGGCGCTGCCGTCGTCCTTGTCGACGAAATAGCCCAGGTTCGCGCCGAGGGTCCAGTCGCCGAGTTTCTGTTTGTGCAGCAGGTTCAGGTAGCTTTGCTGATAGATGTCTTCGAGCTGCGAATACCAGGCGCCGACCAGGGTCTGTTGTTCGTTGAAACGGTACTCGGCGCCGGCATAGTTGAAACCGTCCGACATGACGGTAGGCGCCGCCCAGGCCGAGAGGTCTTGCATGTTCGAGGAGTTGCGCAGGCTCACGTCGGTGTATCGACCTGCCTGCAGGTTCAGGCCAGGGAGTTCGCGGGACACCAGCATGGTGCCCTGGAAGGTCTGTGGCAGCAGGCGCCCGTCGTCGTAGCGCAACAGCGGAATATCCGGCATGAGCTCACCCAACATCAGCTCCGTCTCGGACAAGCGCATTTTTGCCGCCACCCCGGCGCGCCCGTAGTTGTCGGCGGAGTGACCGTCGTCGTGCACCGGTAGCAGCTCCGAACCGCTGCGTTGCGGGCCGCTATCGAGCTTGACGCCAAGCATCGCTATGCCGTCCAGGCCAAAGCCGAGCAAGCCAGGGGTATAACCGGAACTGAATTTGAGGATCGCGCCCTGGGCCCATTCTTCGATCTTGCTCTTGCTGGCGCCAGGATCGTTGAAGTCACGATTGAAGTAGTAATTTCGCAGCATCAGGCTGGTCTTGGAGTCTTCGAAAAAACCATTGCTTTCGGCATTGGCGCAAGGTAACAGGGCAAGCGCTATCGCACCGCCGAGCAGGGCCCGGGGAGGGAGGGGGAAGCTAGTCATTATTGTTATTTTCCTGGGAGGATGTAGTCAGTAGCGGGGGCGCCCCCCGCTACCTCTTTGCAAAGGTGTCAGGCCTGGCTGAGTTGGGCGCCAGGCTGTGGTTGGGCGCCGGGCCGCAATGCCAAAAGCACAGCGGCGGCGATGACGAAAACCACGGCAAACACCCCATACAGGTGCAGGGGTTGCCAACCGCTGTCCAGCAGCAGGCCGGCGACGGTCGGCGAAAGGATCGCGCCGATGCGCCCGATCCCGATGCCCCAACCGACCCCCGTCGTGCGCACCGAAGCGTCGTAGACAATTGGCGACAGAGCGTACAAGCCCGCCACGCAACCGTTGGAGAACAGCCCGATCAACAGGCCCAGGCCGAGTGCCATGGATACCGATGAAGCAGAGCCGACGAACAGTACCAACAGCCCCGCGGTGATCAGCATGAACAGCGACAGCACCCGGGTCAGTCGCCAGCGTGAGGCAAGGCCGCCAATCAACGCGGCGCCGAAGATACCGCCGACGCTCAGCAGCACGCCGCCGCTGATGCCTTGCTGTGCCGACAACCCTGCTGAGACCAGCAGTTTCGGCGTCCAGCTCATCACGAAGTAGAAGCCGAACATCACCAGGAAGAACAACAGCCAGATCAGCAGCGTGGTGCGCCGCGATTCAGGGGAGAGCAACTGCGCCAGGCGCCCACGGCCTGAAGTCGGCGCGGAGAGGGCGACGGGCAGTTCGCGCAGTGCCGGCTGGCCGAGGCGAGCGGCCAGTCGATTGATGCGCGCCAGGGCGTTCGCCGGGCGACGGGCGATCAGGAAATCCAGGGATTCCGGCAAGTACAGCAGCACCAGGGGAATGACCGCCAGGGTCACGGCGCCGCCGAACAGGAACACCGAACGCCAGCCAAAGTGCGTCAGCAACCACACCGACAACAGCCCGCCCAAGGTCGCACCCAAGGCATAACCGGTCGATTGCAGGCTCACCGCCAGCCCGCGCCAGCGTTTGTTGGCGTACTCACTGGCAATCACGTTGCTGCTGGCCAGGATCCCGCCAATACCCAGGCCGGTCAGCCCGCGCAGTAGCGCCAGTTGCACCGGCGTCTGGCTCAGGGCCGACAACAGCATGCCGATCCCCGAGAGCAGCAAGCAAAACAGGATCAGCGGGCGACGACCAAAGCGATCCGCCCATGGCGCAATGAACAAAGAGCCCGCCGCCATGCCAAACAGCCCGGCACTCAACAGCAGCCCGATCTGGGCGCCATTCAAGCCCCATTCGGCGGACACCGAGGAGGCCGTGAAGGCCATCACCAGCACGTCGAAGCCATCGATCATGTTCAGGACAATACAGATGCCCACCGCCAACCATTGGAAGCGCGCCATGGGGCGCTCATCTACCACGCTCTTGAGATCGACACTCATGGTTGCCCCTCGAGAAGAGGCTGGGTAAAGGCAAAGCGAGAAAGGCACGCGTTGGTGGGTGCAAGCCGAAGCTTGAGCCCGATTGAGAAGTCATTCATCCCGACACCCTTGTTATTTTTATGAGCGGGCAGGCGCTGTACCTGACACCGTGCAGTGCCAGTCAATCAATATATGGATCCATTGAAAAGTGATTTTGATCGGGATTTTATCGATGGGTTTCTTGTTTGTTAATAAATTCTTTCAAAATCAATAAGTTAATATGACTCACAAAGTGTTCGATTATCGGCCGTGTTTTTTGTGTTTGAGTAAAGGATCCATTGTTGGTGGATTGGAGTTTGGCCGACACTGGGGCTGTCCGGCCACAACGCCTATTTCGCCGGCGATTTCATTTCCGTTCTTATTTGCGTCTCAGGCCCGAAAAACTGACTGGGATCATCGGCCTTCTTCAGGTCGACCCAGGCCCGGCAAATGCAGTGTGAGAATTGTTCCCGCACCGTATCGGGGTCTTGCCAGTCCATGGGTGATGCTTGGGTTTTCTGTCCCTCGGCCGTTTTATAGCAGACACAATTGTCGAGTCGGGTGACGCCGTTATCGCTCTGGCAAGCGGTGGTAAGCAAAGAGATCGCGATGAGCATGACGATGCGTTTCATTGGCTCCTCTCCGAGGCTGTAGTGATGGGCTGAGCCTGAATAGACCGCCCGACAGTAGAAGAAGCTTAGCTGTCATTTTGCATCGCTCCATCCACTGCCAGCCTTTGGTTGCGGATTCAATCGGTGCCCATTGAACTCACTGCTATCGAGGATGCCCCGGCTGGTCCGCGCTGGCTCTCAGCGCCTTGGCTACCTGGGTTTGAATGGCGTAGGCGGGCGCCTCGACGGCGGAGTAGTCACGGGTGTAGCGAGTGGCAAACTCGCCGACGCCCCATTGCTGGTACTGCTGCACGTGCTTCAACTCATGGGCCCACAACGCGACGTTGTTCAGCGCATCGTCCTCACTGCGAAAGACGATGACGTCGACAAGGGTGACGGCATTCACATCGGGGTTCTGCAGCATGGTGTTCGCGGCGTTCAGCTCCTCGTCGTCGCCGACTTTATAGCGGGCCGAATCGAGTACCTGGAGGTCATAGTAGGGTTCGAGCTGGGCGCGGATGTTCAGCGGGATGGTTTGAACACCGCCGGCTGCCGCGGTGTTGCGCGATTGAGCAATCCAGTTCTGTAATCCAACGGCCGCTATCTGGTTCATGTTTTCGAAAAGCTCCCCGGTGTCCTCCTTCGAGCCTGGCGCACAAAAACAGGCGACCACACACACCTGGTACTGGCCTTGCGGGCAGGCCAAGGCAGCAGACGAAGTGCCAACGCACAAGAATGGAATCGCCAAGCGCAAGACTTGACGTAGAAAGACGGCTGACAAGGGGGGGGCTCCCGGAGGCAATGGTTATTTGGCAGGAGCATCACGCGCCGATTTCCTGCCACGGGTTCGACCGCTGTAACGACGTTCGATTCCCTGGACCCTCGGTTTTTTCAGACCATTGACCTCGAAAATACGAATGAGAATATCTATCAAAAGCTGGTGATACGGTATACCATGCGCTGCGAAATTATTGGCATGTATGCCGTCCCATTTGGCTATTCTCTCAAGGCTTCCTAGATGCGTCGTACCCTGCTGTCTATCTGTGTGCTTCAGGCGTTTTCCACTTCCTCCTGGGCGGAGCAAGCGACAACCGCTAAAACCGGCCTGGAGTTGCAGGCGACCGACATCGTTGGCACCGCTGACCTTGAAACCGCCACGGGGCCAGTGGACGGCTATCGCGCCACCCGTTCTGCCAGTGCAACGCGTACCGACACGGCGATCCACGAAACCCCACAGTCCATCAGCGTTGTACCCAAGGATGTCGTCGAGGACATCAGTGCAACAAGGTTGCAGGATGCGCTCGATTACGCCGGCGGAGTGGGACGGGCCAATAATTTCGGCGGCCAGGGGCTGACCACCTTCACCGTGCGTGGCTTTACCACCGGTGAGTTCTATCGCAACGGGTTCCCGATCAACCGTGGTTATCCGAACATGCCGGATGCGAACACCATCGAGCGCCTTGAAGTATTGCGCGGCCCGGCGACCACGCTTTACGGCCGAGGCGATCCTGGCGGCACGTTCAACGTGGTCTCCAAGCAGCCGCTGGCCGAGCGCACCGTCACGCTGGGCAGCCAGCTCGATGATCAGGGAATGAAGCGTGGCACGCTGGACGCCTCTGGCCCGCTCGACGAAGAGGGTCGCCTGGCCTATCGCCTGAACGTGGTGGGAGAGGGCGGTGATACTTTCCGCGATCATGTGGAAACCGAACGCTATGGCGTGACGCCGGTTATTTCGTGGCAGGCCAACGACGACACCAAGGTGATCTTCGAAGGCGATTTCATGCGCAACAACCACCCGCTGGATCGCGGCCTGACACGCTATCCGAATCAGATTGGCACCGCCTCGCGCGACACGTTCTTCGGTGAAAAAGACGTCGGCAAGTTGCACAACGACAACAACATGGCCCAGCTGCGTTTCGAGCACTTCCTCAATGACGACTGGACACTGGGCGGTGGTTTCCAATGGCTCGATGGCACCTTGCAGGGCAATGCCGTCGAAGCCAATGGCGTCGCTGCCGACGGGCGCACCCTGGGGCGCAACTTCAACTACCGCAAGCTGGAGTGGACCGACAAGGACACCCAGCTGAACCTCACCGGGCATTTCACCGCGGGCGGTTTCGATCACACCTTGCTGACCGGCATCGAGTACGAGGATTACGACTACCAGTCGATCATCCAGCGCTCCAGCGGCGCGGTGAGTGCCTACCCGATCGATATCTTCAACCCGGTGTATGGCCAGCCCCGTCCGGCCCTGACCCGCACGCCGACCGACGACAAGGAAAACCTGAAGACCTACGCCGCCTTCGTCCAGGATCAGGTGGCGTTGACCGAGCGCTTGAAAGTCCTGGCGGGCGCCCGTTTCGAGCGCTTCGAGCATGACTACGAAACCTTCGTGCCGGGTGGCAGGAGCTGGGAAGCGAGCGACAACGCGGTGACGCCGCGTCTCGGCGTGCTGTATGACCTGACCGATACCGTGGCGCTGTATGCCAATACCGCACGCTCTTTCAAGCCCAATAGCGGCGCCAGCCGCGAGGGTGGCGGCTTCGACCCGGAAAAGGGCAAGTCCTATGAGTTGGGGCTCAAGTGGGAAGCGCTGGATCGCCAGCTGAGTGTGGACGCGGCGATCTACCAGATTGAAAAGCGCAATGTCCTGACCACCGACCCCGTGGACTCGACCTTCAGCGTGGCGGCGGGCGAAGTACGCAGTCGTGGCTTTGACCTGAACGTGGCCGGCAACGTAACCCCGGAGTGGCGGGTGATTGGCGGCTATGCCTATGTCGATGCCGAGGTCACCAAGGACAACGTGATCGAGTCGGGCACCCGGTTGATGAACATTCCGAAGAACAGCTTCAGCCTGCTCAACGTCTACGAATTCCAGGATGGCGCGCTCAGGGGGCTGGGGCTTGGCACCGGGCTCAAGTACGTCGATGAGCGTGCAGGGCAGACGGCCAACACGGCGTTTTCGATGGGCAGCTACACCGTCGTCGATCTGCTCGGCTTCTATCAGGTCAACGACAAGGTCCGGCTGAATCTCGATGTGAAGAACGTGTTCGACCGGGATTATGAAGAAGGCGCCTTTGGTAACGTCTATGCCTACCCGGGTGCGCCGAGGACGGTTCAGGTTGGTATTTCCTATTCCTTGTAGCTCGATGGGATGTAGCACGTTCACTCGCCCGCCCCGTTGCAGGGCGGGCGAGTGAACGGGTCACTGGGTCTTCTTCAGCCCTTTCAAACGTATATTCGCCCGTTGCACGGCGGCCATTTTTTCAGGCCGCTTCATGCGTTTCCACTTCCTGATGTCTTCCTTGCTGCGCCCGCAGCTCACGCACAGATCGCCGCTCAACTGGCAAACGGCAATGCAGGGGTTTTCGATTTCCTTGGCCATCGTCAATGGCCCCTGGTCGCGCTTGAGGCCAGGCGCTTTTGCCAATCGCCGCCATGGGCGCGTTGGCACTCCTCCTCAGAGTCGAATCGGACAGTGTGATCCGAAGCCTCCAGGTCGATGTTGGCCTCCTTCAGTGCAAAAGCCGTCAGCTCAAGAATCCGCGCTTTCGCGTTAGCTTGGGCGAGTGTTTTGTCGGCCAGCGTTTCGAACACCCAGGTCACCTTCAGTGTTTGGGCAAGCGCGTTCAAGTCAGCCGTATGGGTAAGCCAGGTAAAGCCCTTGATTTCAGATTTTGCCGTTTCGCAGGCATCGGTCAGCGTTGCAATCAAACGGCGCTCGATCCGCGCAAGTTCACGTTTGCCCAAGGGCATGGCGGGTTCCTTTGGAGTTAAAAAAATGGGAGGGGCTCAATCCTGCAAGCGATGATTGCCGCCTACGAAAGCGGGATGAGCAGCCCCAGAGCGCTACCGGCTCATCAAGTACCTGGCAACAGCCTCATAGGCCGGCAAGGAAGTCGCATCGTTAGCCGCGTTGGCGGCGACGGGATGGCTGGCGAACCGCGCTATCACCACCTCGGCCTTCGGATCAATATACAGTGCCTGGCCATAGACGCCTCGGGCCATGAAGGCACCATGCTCATTATGGGTGTGCCACCACATGTCGTGGTAGCTCCAGCCAGCCAGTAAAGGATAACCGGCCTTGGCAAATACTTCCTTGCTGGCACCGCGACGAATGTCGTCGACTGCCGCCTTTGGCACGATCTGCTGCCCGTTGTACTGCCCATCGTTGCGGATCATTTCTCCAAACCGGGCCAGGTCACGCAGCCCCGCATTGAGACCACCGCCAGCAAACGGCGTACCCGTAGAGTCGACCGTCATGTAGGCATCCTGCTCCGCCCCCAGCTTGCTCCAGATACGCTCGGATAGCAGCTGTGCGACGCTCTTGCCACTCACCCTCGCCAACACCCAGCCCAAGGCGTCGGTATTGGGCGTGCGATAATGGAACGCTTCACCGTGAACCCCTTCCGGCTGTACGGTTTGCAGGTACTCGTAGTACGAACGCGGCCCGGTGTAGTCTTTCGGCTTTGGCAGAGGGCTTCCGGCGGCGGCATGCGCCCAGACGTCGGCTTTCGGGTCGGCGTAGTTCTCGCTGAAGCGTATGCCCGTGGTCATGTCCATCAACTGGCGCACGGTCGCACTGCCAAACGCCGATTTGCCCAGCTCCGGCACGTACTCAACCACCTTGCGTTCAGGGTCGAGCGTGCCCTCGGCTGCCATCATCGCCGCCAGCGTGCCGACGAAGGTCTTGGTCACCGACATTGCCGCATGCTGTCCTTCGGGCTTCAATACACCAAAAAAGCGCTCGTACACGACGCGCCCCTTGTGCAGCACGACGATGCCATCGGTGTAGTTCGCCAACAACGAATCGCGCCAGGTCATCGGACGGTCACTGCCCATTGGAACAAAACTCACCTCATCAATATCCGCCTGCAGCGAACGTTCAAGCGTATTGGGTGCGCCAATGCCACGGGACACGTTCGTTGTCGGCATCAACTCCCTGAAGTGCGCGACACTCCAACGCATCTGCGGATACTTGAAGTAGCTGCCGTCCTCGAAACGAATAATGCGCTCGGGCGGTGGTGGCGACCCGACCATCCAGCTCATCTTGGCCGGGTCACTTTCCAGCGCATCGGGGATGGGTGAACTGCTGTAGGCCGCACTCGGCGCCATGAATGCCAGCGCTGCATAAACGAGGGGAACAGGAACCAGGCGTTGCTTGCGACCAGACTTCATGACTCAACTCCCTTTTTGTTTATTGTCACCATGGCGATAACGCATACAGCCTTTGGCTTTAACTTGCCATGGTACGTCGTGGCAACACCTTTGAAACACGGCCATTTGGATTAGGGCCTTGGGTCAGGTTGAGAGCGTTCCATAGTCTTGTCAGACGATGTTTTTCTTCCCCGCAAGTTAAAGAATAAGACTCACTTTTCGGCCGTCTTGCACGTTCAGCATGCCGCAGCGAAATCGGCAAAGGGGACGGATTTCTACCGAACGTTTCACACTCAACGGGAGGAAGTGATATGTCGTACATGTTGACCGGTTTTGAAGGCAAGGTTGCAGTGGTCACCGGCGCAGGCCGAATGCGCAGCATCGGCCGACCGATTGCGCTGGCATTGGCCCAAGCGGGTTGCGACGTCGTGTTGACCGGCACAGGACGCCCTGCGGAGCAGTATCCTGATGATGAGCGCGAGGTGAACTGGCGCGATATCGAATCGGTGGCCGACGAAATTCGCCAGCTCGGCCGGCGCGCCTTGCCGGTGGTTTCCGACGTCAGTAACCCGCAGGCGGTGGATGCGCTGCTGGAGCGTGTGGTGGGCGAATTCGGCCGAGTGGACTTCCTGGTGAACAACGCCGGCGCAACGCGTGGCGGTGATCGCGTGCCGGCCACAGAAATGTCGATCGAAACCTGGCAACGGGTGATCAACACCAACCTGAACGGCACATTCTACATGTCTCGTGCGTTTGCCAAGCGCATGGGCGAACAGGGTGAGGGCGGGGCAATCATCAACATTTCGTCGCTTGCGGCGCAACTGCTGGCCCCCGATACCAGCGCCTATGCCACCACGAAAGTTGCCATCAACGGGCTGACGACCATCATGGCAAGGGAATTGGGGCCAAAGAAAATTCGAGTAAACGTCGTTGCTCCCGGGATCGTCGAGACGAGCCGCCTGGACGACGTGCCGCGGGGTAAGGTGTGGGACGACATGATCGCTGCCTACATCTCCCTGGGACGCGCAGGCACCGGCGAAGACATCGCCCACCTGGTCGCATTCCTGTGCAGTGACCAAGGCGAATGGATCACCGGACAGAACATCTATGTTGACGGTGGTCATCTTCCAACGCCCCGGCGTTAGGGCACGGTTGTTCGAAGGCTCCTGGTCCCCATTTCTGATGTTTAAGTGGCGCCTGACAAACCGCCATCGCGAGCAGGCTCGCTCCCACAGTGGTTTTGTGTCGAATGCAAATACCGCGTTCACCACAGATCCCCTGTGGGAGCGAGCCCGCTCGCGATGAGGCCCGAACTGCCGGTGCTGAAACCCCAGACAACAAAAAGCGGCGGCAAAGGGGAGACCCTTGTCGTGGAAATCAGGCAGATCGAAACTCGACAGTCAGATGGCTGATTTCGTGAACAGGCTTCAGGCGTTCACGAATGCTTTCGGTGTTTGCAGTGGCTTCGCCAATGACGCTGACGATCGCTGCGTGCGCCTGCGGCCCAACCTTCCAGACGTGCAGGTCGGTGATGGTTGCATCGCCAGGCCGCTCGACCAATTCGCGAATTTCCTCTGCAACGTGCTCATCCGTTTGATCCAGCAGTACACCTGAAGTGACACCCATCAATTTCCACGCCCAACGTGCGATGACAATGGCACCCACGATGCCCATTACAGGATCCAGCCATACCCATCCGAGGTATCGGCCAGCGAGTAACGCCACAATGGCCAGGACGGAAGTCAACGCGTCCGCGATGACGTGAACGTAGGCTGAGCGCAGGTTGTTATCGTTGCCGTGATGTCCGTGGCCATGATGGTCGTGGTCGTGGTCATGACTGTGACCGTGGCCAAGCAGCAGTGCACTCACGATGTTGACGATCAGGCCGACAATCGCAATGAGCGTGGCGGTGCCGAACTGAACCGCTGTCGGCTGCAACAGCCGCATCACTGACTCTACGCCGATTGCCAGGGATACCAGGGCGAGAATGAGCGCCGATGCGAACCCGCCCAGGTCCCCGACCTTTCCGGTACCAAAGCTGTAGCGCTTGTTCGAGGCGTGGCGCTTCGCGTACCCGTAAGCCGCCGCCGCGATACCCAATGCGCCGGCATGGGTCGCCATGTGAAAGCCATCGGCAAGTAAGGCCATGGAGCCCGTGATATAGCCGACGGTGATTTCGCCCACCATCATCACCAGCGTAAGCGCCACGACCCAAAGCGTGCGTTTGGCATTTTGTTCGTGCGCAGCCCCAAGGAATATGTGGTCGTGTACATGCTTGATCTTGATGTCGGTGCTGCTCATGAGCCGGTACCTGTCGAGTTCACTTGGCGTAGCGGCGGATGGCTTCAAGCAGCTCTTCAACACCCTTGTTGCGCTCAGCTTCACTGAGGGCAGGGTTCGCTACATGCTCCCGGGCATGATCCTCGATGATTTCTTCCATCAAGCCATTGATAGCTCCGCGTGTGGCAGCGACCAGGTGCAATGTTTTCGCGCAGTCGAGCTCTGATTCCAGCGCACGCTCAACGGCCTGGATTTGTCCGGCGATGCGTTTGACGCGTTTGAGAAGATCGTCTTTGTTGGAAGCAATATGGCCCACGGGATGCCCCTTACGTTTATGTACGCAGTATAGGTATACCCCCTATACCTATACAAGAAGTGCAAAGGGGACGGAGTTATTTTTCTGATGTTTAAGTGGCGCCTGACAAATCGCAATCGCGAGCAGGCTCGCTCCCACAATGGTTTTGTTTCGAACGCAAATACCGCATTCACCACAGATCCCCTGTGGGAGCGAGCCTGCTCGCGATGAGGCCCGAACTGCCGCCGCTAAAACCCCAGGCAACAAAAAGCCCCACCAGGCTCACACCCGGCAGGGCTTCGGCGACTCAGAAACGTGACTTAAGCAACATTCATCGTCTTGTGCGTATCAATCAAATGCTGCACCACACCCGGATCCGCCAGGGTGGAAATATCCCCCAAGCCATCGTACTCAGCCGTCGCAATCTTGCGCAAAATCCGCCGCATGATCTTGCCCGAGCGCGTCTTCGGCAGCCCCGGCGCCCACTGGATCACATCCGGTGAAGCAATCGGGCCGATCTCTTTACGCACCCAGTTCTTCAGCTCCAGGCGCAATTGCTCGCTGGTCTCTTCGCCGGCGTTCAGGGTGACGTAGACATAGATGCCCTGGCCCTTGATGTCGTGCGGCACTCCGACCACCGCCGCTTCGGCGACTTTCGGGTGCGCAACCATCGCGCTTTCGATCTCAGCAGTGCCCATGCGGTGCCCGGAGACGTTGAGCACGTCATCCACCCGACCGGTGATCCAGTAGTAACCATCGGCATCGCGGCGGGCGCCGTCACCGGTGAAATACATGCCGCGGAAAGTCTTGAAGTAGGTGTCGACGAAACGATCATGGTCGCCATACAGCGTGCGTGCCTGGCCCGGCCACGAATCGAGGATCACCAGGTTGCCCTCGGCCTCGCCTTCGATGATGTTGCCCAGGTTGTCCACCAGGGCCGGCACCACGCCGAAGAACGGACGCGCCGCCGAACCCGGCTTGAGGCCGTGTGCACCCGGCAGCGGGCTCATCAGGGTCGCGCCGGTTTCGGTCTGCCACCAGGTGTCGACGATCGGGCAACGGGATTGGCCGACGTTCTTGTAGTACCAGTCCCAGGCTTCCGGGTTGATCGGCTCACCCACCGAACCCAGCAGGCGCAGGCTGCTGCCATCGGCGCCCTCAACAGCAGCGGTGCCCGCCGCCATCATCGCGCGGATCGCGGTCGGCGCGGTGTAGAGGATGTTGACCTTGTGCTTGTCGACGATCTTCGCCACCCGGGTAATGTCCGGATAGTTCGGCACGCCTTCGAACAGCAGCGTGGTCGCGCCGTTGGCCAGCGGGCCGTAGACGATGTAACTGTGGCCGGTGACCCAGCCGACGTCGGCGGTGCACCAGTAGATTTCACCCGGACGGTAGTCGAACACGCGCTCGTGGGTCATGGCCGCGTACAACAGATAGCCGCCGGTGGTGTGCTGCACGCCCTTGGGCTTGCCGGTGGAACCGGAGGTGTAGAGGATGAACAGCGCTTCCTCGGCGCCCATCTCTTTCGGCGCGCACACGGTGCCCGCCACTTTCATCAGGTCCTCAAACCAGATGTCGCGATGCTGGTTCCACTTGATGTCGCCGCCGGTGCGCTGGCACACGATGACTTTCTGGATGCTGCTGGTTTCCGGGTTGGTCAGGGCGTCATCGACGTTGGCCTTGAGCGGAATCTTCTTGCCGGCACGCAGGCCTTCGTCGGCGGTGATCACCACCTTGGATTTGCAGTCGATGATGCGACCGGCCAGGGCTTCCGGCGAGAAGCCGCCGAACACCACCGAGTGAATCGCGCCGATGCGGGTACAGGCCAGCATGGCGACCACGGCTTCGGGAATCATCGGCATGTAGATGGTCACCACGTCGCCGCGGTGCACGTCCTGGCCACGCAGGGCGTTGGCGAACTTGCAGACTTGTTCGTGCAGTTCGCGGTAGGTGATGTTGCGGCTTTCGGAAGGGTCATCACCTTCCCAGATGATTGCGACTTGATCGCCACGCTCGGCCAGATGCCGGTCCAGGCAGTTGTAGGAAACGTTCAGGGTGCCGTCGGCGAACCACTTGATGTCGACATGGTGATCGTCGAAGGAGGTCTGCTTCACCGTGGTGAAAGGCTTGATCCAGTCGAGGCGCTTGGCTTGCTCGCGCCAGAAGCCGTCCGGGTTGACGACTGACTGCTGGTACATGGCCTTGTAGGTCGCCTCGTCGGTCAGGGTGTTGGCCAGGACCTCGGGGCGAACGGGATACAGAGAAGCCGCACTCATGTTGCTTACCTCGACAACGATCGTTTTGGTTTGAAGTGTATGTATTCAGCGATGGTGGCGATCCGGGTTCCAGGCCTCTCGACGCAAGGCTTGCCGTCGAGGGGCCTGACCCGGTTTGCTACTTGGGAAGTGACTGAGCGTTAAAAGAAACCCAACGGATTGATGTCATAGCTCACCAGCAAATTCTTGGTCTGCTGATAATGGTCGAGCATCATCTTGTGGGTTTCACGGCCGACGCCGGACTTCTTGTAGCCACCGAACGCGGCGTGCGCCGGGTACAGGTGGTAGCAGTTGGTCCACACGCGACCGGCCTTGATCGCGCGGCCCATGCGGTAGGCGCGGTTGATGTCGCGGGTCCAGAGGCCGGCGCCGAGGCCGAACTCGGTGTCGTTGGCGATGGCCAGGGCTTCGGCTTCGTCCTTGAAGGTGGTGATGCCCACCACCGGGCCGAAGATTTCTTCCTGGAACACGCGCATTTTGTTGGTGCCCTTGAGCAGCGTCGGCTGGATGTAATACCCGCTCGCCAGGTTGCCTTCGAGTTGTTCCACCTTGCCGCCGGTCAGCAGTTCGGCGCCTTCGCCCTTGGCGATTTCCAGGTAGGACAGGATCTTGTCGAACTGCTGCTCGGACGCCTGGGCGCCGACCATGGTGTCGGTGTCCAGCGGGTCGCCGCGTTTGATCTGCAGGACCTTCTTCATCACCACTTGCATGAATTCGTCGTAGATCGACTCCTGCACCAGGGCGCGGGAAGGGCAGGTGCAGACTTCGCCCTGGTTGAAGAACGCCAGCACCAGGCCTTCGGCGGCTTTCTCGATGAAGGACGGTTCGGCTTTCATGATGTCTTCGAAGAAGATGTTCGGCGACTTGCCACCCAGTTCCACGGTGGACGGAATGATGTTCTCGGCCGCGCATTTCATGATGTGCGAGCCGACCGGGGTCGAGCCGGTGAAGGCAATCTTGGCGATGCGCTTGCTGGTGGCCAGGGCCTCGCCAGCTTCGCGACCGAAGCCTTGCACGATGTTCAGCACGCCCGGTGGCAGCAGGTCGCCGATCAGCTCGACCAGCACGGTGATGCCCAGCGGGGTTTGCTCGGCGGGCTTGAGCACCACGCAGTTGCCAGCGGCCAGTGCCGGGGCGAGTTTCCAGGCGGCCATCAGGATCGGGAAGTTCCACGGGATGATCTGCCCGACCACGCCCAGGGGTTCATGGATGTGATAGGCCACGGTGTTGCCGTCGATTTCGGCAGCGCTGCCTTCCTGGGCGCGCAGGCAACCGGCGAAGTAGCGGAAATGGTCGGCGGCCAGCGGGATGTCGGCGTTGAGGGTCTCGCGCACGGCCTTGCCGTTGTCCCAGGATTCGGTGATCGCCAGGGTTTCCAGGTGCTGTTCGATGCGGTCGGCGATTTTCAGCAGGATCAGGGAGCGTGCCTGGACGGACGTGGCGCCCCAGGCATCGGCAGCGGCGTGGGCAGCGTCCAAAGCCTTCTCGATGTCTTCGGCACTGGAGCGCGGGAATTCGGCAATCGGTTGGCCATTCACGGGCGAGGTATTGGTGAAGTACTGACCTCTGACCGGCGCGACGAATTCGCCGCCGATGTAGTTACCGTATTTGGTTTTGAACGAAACGATAGCGCCTTCAGTACCAGGATGGGCGTAGATCATGGTGGTGTTCTCTTGTTGTTTTTGGTCGTGACCGTCCTCGGGACGGCCACTGTCAGTGAGTTGCACAAGCTCGACAGGCTCAGCAGCCCTGAGGGGTTTCCCCACGAGCCAGACGCGCATTGATGTCTTCGATGACCGCCGGCAAATCGACGATGGTGTCGATCAGGTAGTGCGGGCGCGAGCCTTCGAACATCTTGACGATGCGCGCGCGTTCCTCGGCCAGTTGCTCCAGGGATAAACGCTTGAACTCTTCATAGGTCAGGCCCAGCGCATTGCCGGAGCAGGTCAGCGCGACGGTCCACATGCCCGCGCTGCGACCTTCGAGAATGCCCGGCCAGGTGTCGTCGACCTTCACGCAGGCGGCGACGTCGCTGATGCCTAGCGCGATGACGTTGGCCAAGGCTTGAGCCGGGTGCGGGCGGCCGTTGGGCACTTCGTCGGTCGCCACCACGTGGTCGGTGACATAGCCATTCTTGCGCGCCAGCTCCACGACCTTTTCCATGACCACGGCCGGGTAGCCGGAGCAGGAGCCGATTTTCAGACCCTTGTCGCGCAAGCCGTTGATGGTCTCCAGCGCGCCGGGAATCAGCGCCGAGTGCAGCGCGATCTTCTCGATCTGCAGCGGCATGAAGCGCTCGTAGAGGGCGGTGACATCATCGTCGGTTGGCAAGCGGCCGAACACGGCATGGTAGCGGTCGGCAATCTGCGGCTCGTTGCACAGCGTGCGGATGTGGTCCCACTTGCCCATGCCCATCGGCCCGCGCGCTTCTTGCAGGGACACCGCCACGCCGAACTCGGCAAAGGCTTCGACGAAAATCTGCGTCGGTGCGAAGGAACCGAAATCCACGACGGTGCCCGCCCAGTCCAGAACCACGGCTTGCAATTGGGAAGGTTGTTTGTAGTTCATGAGAATTGCTCCAGTGATCAGTGTTTAATGGCGTAGGGTTCAGGAATTGGTGCCGAGGATGACCGGCTGTACTGGCGTCGAGGCCAACACCGTGCTTTCCACTGTTTTCGGGCGGCTGTTCCAGAAGGGCACCAGCATCAGGCTGGCCAGCAGTGCTGCGCCGGTGAACACCAGGAACACGGTGATGGTGTCGAAGTAACCCGGCAGCAAGCCGCCGAGCACCGCACCGACCGAGCCACAGCCATTGACGAAGCCTGCAGCGGAGGCCGCGCCGTCCTTGCTGCCGAAGTCGATCGCCGCCGAGCCGCTGAGCATCGAGTCCGGCCCGTAGAGCGACAGGCCCATCATGAACAGCAGGCCGACCACGATGTAGAGGCTGCCGCTTTGCATGGCCGGAACGAACAGTGCAAGGCAGACAGTCAGGACCACCAGGCTAAGGACACAGACGGGTATACGACGGGCGCCGAAGTACTTGTCCGAGGCGATACCGATGAGGATCGGACCGATCAGGCCGGCCAGTTCAAACGAGGTTGGGACGATGGCGGAGGCCACCTTGCCGATTTCGGGCATGCGTTCGTAGATGATCACCGGCCCCCACAGGAGGATGGCGTAGCGCGCTGGCTTGAGCATGAAGTAGGCGAGGCCCAGCACCAGTACGGTTCGATTTTTCATCACCGTGCGCAAGCCGGCCCACATGCTTTCGCGCGGCACCACGACATTGCTGACGGGCTCGATTTCGATCTCGACTGGCGGCAGGCCGACGTCTTCCGGTTTGTTGCGTTGCAGGAAGAAGAACAACACCGCCACCATCAGGACCACCACGGCGCTGCTGATGAACGCTACGCGCCAGTCATGGAAATGGTTGTAGGCCCACCAACCGGCAAACGGTGTGGCGACCAGGCCACCGAAGGCGTAGGAGGTGCTCCACAAACCCAGTACGCGGCCACGTTCGCCAGTGCTGAAGAAACTGCCGACGTTCTTGCACAGCCCCGACCAGCCGGTGGACTGGGCAAGGCCCTGGACCAGCATGCAGGAGGCGAAAATCGGCAGGGTGGCGTAGGTACCCATGAGCAGCGCGGCCAGCGCCGAGATGACCAGTCCGCTGAGGACCACGACCCTGGGGCCGAAGCGGTCGGAGAAGTTGCCCCACAGGAACTGCCCCACGGCATACGCCGTCAGGTAGAGGGCGTCGAGATTGGCCATCATGGCTTTTTCGAGCATGAAGTCCGGGTCTTCGCCAATGCCCAGTTTCGCGACGGAAAACGCCTTGCGGGTGAAGTAGAAGGCGGCGTATGCCACCCAGGTGATGAGAAAAACTTGCACGCGCCAACGCTGGAGCGATTTCCAGCCGGTTGCGAGAGGACTTGTAGCGTTCTTGTTCATGGTGTTCTGATCCCGTATGTGGTGCCAGACAGCGCAAAGTAATGGGTTTTGTTTTTGTTTTCGGTACAGAAAGTCAGTCCACGCACACGACATCGATGAGATGGCCGTGAGGTGGCATCCAGCTTTAAGCATTAACTTGACGCGATCGCTGACGCTTGCCCGGCGGTGCCTTGTGCTCGGTCAGCGAGTCCATGTTGAAAAAAAGATCCCTGTCCAAAGGTGCTACCCATTGCACCCGTGCTCGAATGACAAAGACCTTTAAAGGGCGATCAGCCTGCCGGCAGATGCATGTCGACGTTCATCGCCACCAGACTGTCGGCGATGGCGCGCAGCAATTGATGGACGATGTATTCGTCGATCTGGCCAATGCAGCCGATACGGAAACTGTCGGCAACGGTGAGTTTGCCGGGATAGATGATGAACTGGCGGGCCTTGAGTTCATCGTAGAAACGCTTGAACTCGAAGTTCGGATGTTCCGGGCTGAAGAACGTGGTGATGATCGGCGACAGCCAGCGGTCCTCAAGCAACGTCTTGAAGCCAAGCTTGCGCATGCCGGCTACCAGTACGTCGCGATTGCGCGTATAGCGCGCCAGGCGACCATGCACGCCACCTTCGGCAGTGTGTTGCTCCAGGGCCTTATGGAACGCCACGACGCTGTGGGTCGGCGGGGTGAAACGCCATTGGCCGGTGCGCTCCATGTACACCCACTGCTCGTAAAGGTCCAGGCTCAGTGAGTTGGCGCGGCCCTTGGCGGCCTCCAGCACGGAGCGGCGGATGATGACGAAACCGAACCCCGGAATACCCTCGATGCATTTGTTGGCAGAGGACACCACCACGTCGAACGCGATGTCATTGACCGTCAGGGGCACGGCGCCGAAAGAGCTCATGGCATCGATGATCAGGCTCTTGCCATGCGCCTTCACCACATCGGCGATTTCGCGCAGCGGATTGAGAATGCCGGAACTGGTTTCGCAATGGACGATGAAGACGTTGGTGACGTCCGGATTGTCCCTGAGCAGGGCGTCGACTTCCTCGGGCTGCGGCGGCAGGTAATCGCCTTTGTCCAGGGTGATGAAGGCGCGACCGAGGTATTCCAGGGTCTTGGTGGCGCGTTGGCCGTAGGCGCCATTCATCAGCACCAGTGCCTTGCCGTCACGCGGGATGGCAGTGGCCAAGGCGGCTTCCACCGAGTAGCTGCCGCTGCCTTGCAACGGCACGCAGGCGAAGCTGTCATCCGTTACACCCGCCATGCCCAGCAGGTTCTGGCGAACCTCGGCAGTGACTTGATTGAAGGCAACGTCCCATGAACCCCAGTCGCGCAGCATGGCTTCCTTGGTGGCTTTGGAAGTGGTCAATGGGCCTGGGGTCAGCAGGTAGGGTTCACCCAAGGCGGGTGTAGCCAGTGCCTGCGGGGTCGGAAATTCAGCTTTGGTCATGATCTTCTCCGGCGGTGTTGTTTTTGTGGGGGAGTGATGCATGGAGTGATCAAAACATTTGCAGAAAAATAACTGAAATCGATTTATCACATGTCACAAACAAGCTGGGCTTATAAGTTGAAACGGGTCGCGTTGATTGATATCCGCGCGATTTGTACGGTTGAAACTCAGAAACCCCGCCTGGCAAGCGCCAGGCAGGGTTGATCATCAAACCGGAATCGAAGACGGATCGTTACGCTACGCCTTGTCCGACTTGCCGGCCGCCGCGGCGAATTTCGCCAGGCGCACATCCAGTCGACGGGGACGCAGGTTGTGGTCCTCGGCGTGCTCCTTGCGCCGGATGGCGTTGCGCACCATCAGCGAGCCCAGGTATCGGATCGGTTCTGGCGGGAAATGGCCGAGGGGGCCTTGTACCAGAGGCGAGCGTGTCCAGGGGTTGTCCACCCCCAGCACCAACGAGGAGAGGATTTGCCCTCCCATGTGACAGGGCCCGACGCCGCTGCCGGAATAGCCGAAGCCATAAAACACGTTGCCGCTTGCACCCATTCGACCGAAGAACGGCAGCCCGGTGACGGAGCGATCGGACGGGCCGTTCCAGGTGGCGGCAATGCCGACGTCGGCAAAGTCTGGAAAGAACTCTGTCAGGGTATTGCGCAGTAACCCCTTGTAGGGCGAAGGCTGGTCAAACACCGGCAGGATGCGCCCGCCGTAAGCGAAGGTATTGCCGCCTTTACCGAGCATGATCCGGCCGTCCGGGGTGTTGTGGTAGTAGTGCACGAAGATGCGCGAGTCGAGCACGGTGACCCCGCTGGTCAGGCCGATTTTTTCGAGCAGGTCGGGGCGCGGCTCGGTGATGATCATGTCGCTGGAGACGATGGCTACCGAGCGCGAAAACTCTGGAAAAGCACGGGCCATCCAGGCGTTGATGGCCAGGACGACGCGCTTGGCGACGACGCGCCCGCCCGGCGTTTTGACGGTGGCCGGCGTCCCGTGTTCGAGGCCGGTCATTGGCGAACCTTCGTGGATTCGCACACCCAGTTCGAGGGCCACCCGGCGCAGGCCGCGCACCAGCTTGCCCGGTTGCACGCTGGCCGCCGCGGGAGAGAACCAGCCTTCGACGTGCCGGGTTGAACCCGACATCCGTTGCACTTCAGGGAGCGCGCGTTTGCTGAAGGAGTTGATGCCATGGCGCTCCAGCGCCGCGATCACCCCGTCTGTCGAGCCGACCTGGGCGCGGTTAGTCGCGGTGTAGAGCGTGCCATCGAGACGGTAATCGGCGTCCACCGCGTATTTTTTGCAAAAGTCGCCGATGGCGTAAATGCTCTGTTCCGACTCCTTGACCAGGCGCACGGCCTCTTCGACGCCGAACAAGCGCTCCAGGGTGAAGAACTTGGCCGACCAGGACAGCGCACAGCCGCCATTGCGCCCACTGGCACCGGCACCGCAGATGTCCGCTTCGACGATGACAACGTCCAGCTCGGGGTTCTGTTCCTTGAGCATGATGGCGGTCCACAAACCGGTATAGCCGCCGCCGACGATGCAGACGTCAGCGTGGGTGTCCTGGCGCAAGGGCGGGCAGGGCGTGTCGGATTGGCTTTTCAGGGCCTGGTCGAGCCAGTAGGGGCGCATGGGGTGTCTCCGTAAGGGGATCGGGGTAGGGCGGTGGGATTGAGGAAGCGATCAGCCGCAGGCGGCGACCGCGATCATCTCCACGCGCCAACCGGGGTCGATCAGATTGGCCAGGGTGCAAGCGCGTGCGGGGGCATGACCTTCGGGGAAAAATTCGTCCCAGACCCTGTTCAGCCCTTCGTAGTCCTCGCGATGGGCCAGCAGGATGCGCACCGAAAGCACCCGGCTGCGGTGGCTGCCGGCACTGAGCAACAGCTGCTCGATAGCGCAAAGAACCTCGTGGGTCTGTGCCTCGATACCGCCACTGAGGTCCGAGGCAACCTGGCCTCCGATGTAGAGGACGTTGTCATGCCGGACCATGTCCGAACGGCGTTTTACCGTGGCGAAACGTTCGATTTCCATTAGGCATTCCTGAGTGATTAGCGCTGCGGCTCAGCGGCTAAAGCATTTGCGAAATCCATCCTTGCAGTTCATTGTTCATAAATAAAATCGATTTATCGTATGCGTGAATAAGTTGAAACTATAGGAAGGCCACCCATGACCATCTCCCATACCCAGCTCAAGGCTTTCCACGCCGTGGCCACCCATGGCAGTTTCACCCGCGCCGCCGAGCAGCTGTGCCTGTCCCAGCCGGCGGTGTCCGATCAGGTGCGCAAGCTCGAGGATTACTACGGCGTGATGGTGTTCTACCGCGACAAACGCCTGGTGCGCCTGACGGAAGTGGGCGAGCGCCTGTTCGGCCTGACACAGCGCCTGTTCGATATCAGCGTCGATGCCCACGACATGTTGATGGACTACCGCACCCTGTCGACGGGCACCCTCAACCTGGCCGTGGACGCGCCGGTGCATGTACTGCCCTATGTCGCGCGCTTCTGTGCGCGATACCCGGGTGTGGATGTGAAAGTTGAAACGGCCAACACCGATGAGGTCCTGCAGCGGTTGTTCGGCCACCAGGCCGACATTGCGCTGCTGGGGCGCAATATCGAGGATGACCGGTTGCTCAAGCTGCCGCTGCGCAGCGACCCGATGCTCGCCTTCGTCGCCCACGACCATCCCTGGGCACAACGAACATCCATCAGCCTGGCTGACCTGGACAACACGCCCCTGGTGCTGCGCGAGCAGGGCTCGGTGACGCGGCTATCCCTGGAAGAGGCGATGGCGACGGCGGGCTTGCGCATTCGCAAGGCCATCGAGGTGGAGGGGCGTGAAGCGGCGCGCGAGGCGGTGGCCATCGGCATGGGTGTGGGGGTTGTCTCGGCGGCCGAGCTCGGTTCGGATTCGCGCATTCGGGGATTGCCGATCGTCGATTGCCAGCATCGCTTCACCGAGACCCTGGTTTGCCTTCGGGCACAGAGTTCCCGCCGCATTCTTTCGACCTTCTTTGACATTGTCAGGGAGGTGGCAGGGGAGTGATGTCCATAAGTGCTTGAACGCTTCAGTGGCCGCGTTCCAGCACTGACCGCACCTGGGGTATTAGCTGTACAAAGTAATAATTTGGTATAGCTTTTAGAGGCGTCCCTGAGTCTTGTCGAGGCCTTTGCACCTTTATGAAGACAGACCGCTTTATCCGCCACGTTGTCTGTCTTGTTCTGATGCTGCAGAGTCCAGGACTCTTTGCTGATTGGCGCGAGGCCCTGCCCGATGCGCGTCGGATGGGGGGCGGGGAGATGCGCGTATTCGGTTTCTCC
The DNA here is from genome assembly GCF_013416725.1 of Pseudomonas sp. SbOxS1. Classification (NCBI taxonomy): domain Bacteria; kingdom Pseudomonadati; phylum Pseudomonadota; class Gammaproteobacteria; order Pseudomonadales; family Pseudomonadaceae; genus Pseudomonas; species Pseudomonas sp. SbOxS1. The sequence goes on along the minus strand of NZ_JAAVXC010000025.1, from coordinate 33,282 downwards.
ATCTACAGCGCGCAATTGTGGAGCCCGCGCCTGCTTGCCGGTGAGCCGCCAGGTGCGGATGTGCCTTTTGCGCTGGAGCTGACCTACCGTCGCTCGATCAGTCGCGAAGATCTGGTCGAGGCCAGCATCAAGGAAATCCGGCGCCTGTCGCCCAACCCGCCGAATTCGCAACTGATGGCCCGTTGGGAGCGCGAGATGCAGAAGGCGTTTGTCGATGTGCGCGCCGGTGACCGCATCACGGGCGTCTATTTGCCCGGCGAGGGCGCACGTTTTTACCTCGGCGAGAATCTGCGGCATGTGGTGAGGGACGATGCCTTCGCCGAAGCCTTTTTCGCCATCTGGCTTGACCCCCGAACCCGCGACCCGCAGCTACGCGCCCAATTGCTGGGCGCCCCGAACCCCTGAAACCGTTGAGGATCTGCGCATGTTGAGGATATGGCTACTGTTGCTGTGCATCGGCCTTGCAAGCTGCGGCCGGGTGGATGTGCAGACCTACAGCCAGGAAACGCCCAAGCTTGATTTGCGCGAATTTTTCGAGGGGCGGGTTGAGGCCTGGGGGATGTTTCAAAAACGCTCGGGCGAGGTCACCAAACGCTTCCACGTAGAGATCAATGGCCACTCTGAAGGTGACCGGCTGATCCTCGACGAGTCATTTACGTACAGCGACGGTACTCGGCAAAAACGGGTGTGGACGTTAACCCCGGCCGGACCTGGCCAATGGCGTGGAACCGCTGGCGATGTTGTGGGCGAGGCGCGTGGTGAGGTGGCAGGTAATGCATTGCGCTGGAGCTATGTGCTGAGGTTGCTGGTGGATGGCAAGGAGTATGAGGTTCATCTGGACGACTGGATGTACTTGATGGACAAGAACACCCTGATCAATCGCTCGTTCATGACCAAGTTCGACGTGGAGGTTGGCCAGATCACCTTGTTCTTTCGCAAGCAGCCGTGAGTCAACGAGCAGGCTGTCCGGCCATCCAGTGCAATGCCGGCATCAACATCGCCCAAATCAATGCGAGTATCAGAACGCTGGGCCAAACCCCCAGCGGCAGCCCCACGTCTGCCAGGTTGGCGCCCCCCCAGTAGGAGAGAGGCCCGCCAACAGCCCCCAGCAGGCTACCCAGCCACCAGGGACGCCTTGTCCAGCTCAGGCTGTGACGCAAAGTGGTTGCGAAAAGTAGCCAGAGTATTGCCAGCCAGAGCGGTAAAACGAGCGTGGCACGGAGAAACTGGAAGACCCCGAGGTGCAATAGGGCGCTGTCCAGGACCCAGCCGCAGGCTGACACCTTGAACAGACAACGCCACTCATCAGGGGTGTTGGAAATCCAAAGCAGGTGTATGGCCAGGCAGGTCATTGCAATCAGCAACAGCCACGGCCGTTGCGCCCCCAGCACACAGGCGAACCAGCCGATCTGGAACAGTCCTGCGTTGAGCAACAACCGTCCTCGCACGTTCACGCCTCCAGGCCGAACGGCTGCGGCCGTGCCCCGGGTTTGGCGAGTAAAAGGTGCGCGGTGCCGATGCTTCGTTCCAGAAAGCCGCCCTCGCAGTAGCACAGGTAAAATTCCCACAGGCGGAAAAACGCCTGGTCGTAGCCTAACGCTTCCAGGTTGTGCCGGCTGCGCCTCAGGTTGTCGTGCCACAGGCGAAGCGTGCGTGCGTAATGCAGCCCGAAATCTTCCATGTGATGAAGGTTCAGGTCGGTGTCGCGACTGATGGTGTGCAGCAGGGCGCTCACCGAAGGCAAGGCGCCACCCGGGAAGATGTAGCGCTGGATGAAGTCGACGGTTTTTTTCGCCTGCTCGTAGCGCTGGTCTCGAATGGTGATGACCTGCAACAGCATGAGCCCGTGGTCCTTGAGCAGGTGGGCGCACTGTTTGAAGTAGGTGGGCAGGAAGCGGTGGCCGACGGCCTCGACCATCTCGATTGACACCAGCTTGTCGTATTTGCCCGTCAGGTCACGATAGTCCTGCAACAGCAGGGTGATGCGATCTTCCAGGGACTGCTCTTCGATCAGGCGCCGGGTGTAGGCAAACTGCTCACGCGACAGCGTGGTGGTCGTGACCTTGCAGCCGTAGCGGGTGGCCGCATAAATGGCCATGGCGCCCCAGCCCGTGCCGATCTCCAGCAGGTGGTCGCCGGGTTTGAGATCGAGCTTCTGGCAGATGCGCTCCAGCTTGTACATCTGGGCTTGTTCGAGGCTATCGCTGTTGGAACGGAACATGGCTGCCGAGTACATCATGCTGGGGTCCAGCAGGTGTTCAAACAGCGTGTTGCCCAGGTCGTAATGCGCGCGAATGTTGCGTTGCGAGCCTTGGCGGGTGTTGCGGTTGAGCCAGTGCAGTGCTTTTACCAGTGGACGGCGTAAACGTGCCAGGCCGCGCTCCATTCCATCCAGCACCTCGAGGTTGGCAACGAATACCCGGACCACGGCCGTCAGGTCGGGGCTGCTCCAGTACCCATGGATATAGGCCTCGCCAGCGCCAATTGAGCCATTCACCGCCAGCATTGGCCAGAGCGCCGCATTATGCACTTCGATTTCGCCATGGGGTGCCGCGCCAGGCTGGCCGAAGCTCAGTGGCTCACCGTCGACGATGATCACCAGATGCCCGTGGCGCAGGTGCGCCAGTTGACGCAAGACGCCTTTCTTAAGCATACGGGCGCTTATCCCGTTGGCCGCAGCGCCACACGTTATTGGGGTCAGGCTAGGATTCGTCATGGCGAGACTCCAGGTTCGCGGTGCGGTATTCACCGGCGGCGGCTTTGTGGGAGAACAGCGGCAGACGCTTGAGCAGCAGACGCAGGGCCTGCGAGTAAATGCCGAGCAGGGTCTTGCCGGTCATCCAGGGAAAGTCCAGAAGGTGGCGATGCAGGCTTTGGCGCGTCAGGTCGACACGCTCCAGGCCCAGGCCGGCTTCAAATATTTTTTGCTCACCCTGCCAATCCTGCATGGTCACGTGCAGGGTTTGGCCAGGAGCGGAAAAGCGCATGCGGTACTCCAGGTCAGGAGGCAGGAAGGGCGAGACGTGAAAGCTCTTGGCGACCCTGTGGCATGACTCACCGGTTGCATGGGTCGGCAGTACATAGTGGTAACGCTCGCGCCAGGGGGTATTGCTGACTTCGCAGAGAATGGCGGCCAGGCTGCCGTCGGATTCGAAGCAATAAAACAGGCTGATCGGATTGAAGGACAGCCCCCAGCTGCGCGGCTGGGTGAGCAGGCAGATTCGTCCCTGCGGCGCGTGACCAAGGGCCTGTTCCACGCGCTGGCGCACTGCATCGCTCAGGGTCATGCCCTGACGCGTTGCGAGTGGCAGGTAGTCAGTTTCGCGGAAGGCGAAGGCGGCCCAGCGCGAATGCCCGGCGAACCAGGATAAGCCCAGCACCTGCGGTTGTTCCGCCAGATCGAGGTAGAGCATGCCCATGCGGTAGCGAAACCCATGGGCGCGCGGCAGCAGCCGTCGGTGGCTGACCCAGCCGCGGTACAACGCGCTGTTCACAGCTGTTCTCCGAAAGCGGCTGCCACTCGCAAGGCGCTGACCACGCCATCCTCGTGGAAACCGTTGGCCCAGTAGGCGCCGCAGTAATAGCTGAACCGGGCGCCCTGTAATTCTTGCCAGCGTGCCTGTGCGACCAGGCCTGCCTGGCTGTATTGCGGATGGGCGTAGCGCAAGCGCTTGAGGATTTTGCCCGGGTCAATGGCGGCGGTCTGGTTCAGGCTGACGCAGAAGGTGGTGTTGCTCGAAAGCCCCTGGAGGATATTCATGTTGTAGGTGACAGCGGCCAGGTGCCGGGCTGAGCCGCCGAGGCGGTAATTCCAGCTCGCCCACGCTCGGCGACGGTTCGGCAACAGGCGGATATCGCTGTGCAGCACCACATCGTTCTCGGCGTAATGCAGTGCGCCGAGTATCTCCCGCTCGGCTTGGCTGGGAGCGGCCAGCAGCCGTAACGCCTGGTCGCTGTGACAGGCGAACACGACGTTGTCAAAACGCTGGCTGCCTGTCGCACAGTGCAGGGTGACCCCACCCACGTCACGCTCCACCCGATACACCGGGCAATTGAGGTGGATACGCTCGACAAAGCCTTCGCTCAGCGCGGCTACGTAACGACGCGAACCGCCGCTGACCACACGCCATTGCGGCCGATGGGTGACGGACAGGAGTCCGTGGTTTTTACAAAAGCGCACGAAGAATTGCAGCGGAAAACGCTGCATGTCGCCCAGTGACATCGACCAGATAGCCGACCCCATGGGCACTATGTAATGTTCGATAAAACGCTGGCCGTAGCCGTTTTGCCGCAGATAGTCTCCCAGCGTGGTGTCGGCAGTCATGCGCTGCTCGTCGAGGTCACGCAGGGCTTGGCGGTTGAAGCGCAAGATCTCGCGCAACATGCCCCAGAATCCAGGTGAAAGCAGATTGCGTCGCTGGGCAAACACCTGGTTGAGGTTGCCGCCATTGTATTCGAGGCCGGTCTGCGGATCCCGAACCGAGAAGCTCATCTCGGTGGGTTGCGAGGCCACGCCGAGTTGATCCAGCAGACGGATGAAGTTGGGATAGGTCCAGTCGTTGAAGACGATAAAACCTGTATCGATGGCATGGCGTTCGCCCTGAACGTCAACGTCTACGGTATGGCTATGGCCACCGATCCAGTCACTGGCCTCGAATACCGTGACGTCATGCCGACGGTTGAGCAGGTGGGCGCAGGTCAGGCCGGAAATGCCGCTGCCGATGATGGCGATTTTCATGACGGCTCTTCTGTGACCGGACGCGCCATGCGTCTGCCCAGCGTCAGTTGCAGGCGTTGAGGCAATAACGCCAATGCGCGCAGGGCGGCAATGAATGGCCCGGGAAAGGCAATTTCCAGTGGTCGTTTTTCCAGCCGGGTGCTGATGTAGACGGCTGCTTTGCCAACCGGCCAACGCATCGGCATCGGAAAATCGTTCTGTCGCGTGAGTGGCGTATCGACGAAGCCCGGGCTGACGAGCGTGACGTCGATACCCTCGTGTGCCAGGTCGATGCGCAACGATTGAAACAGGTAACGCATTGCCGCCTTGGAGGCGCCGTACGCTTCGGCGCGCGGTAACGGCAGGTAGGTCACCGAGCTGCACACGGCCACCAGATGCGGCCGCGAAGCCTTGCGCAACAGCGGTAGGGCAGCTTCCACGCAGTAGGCGGCGGAAAACAGATTGGCCCGCATCACACGTTCGATCATGTTGGCTTCAAAGGCGCCGGCGTCCACATACTCGCAGGTGCCAGCGTTTAGGATGACCTGGTCCAGATGGCCCCAGGCTTGCCCGATTCGCTCACCCATGGCTTGAACTTCGCCTGGCTCGGTCAGGTCGCCGGGCAAAAGCAGTACCTGCTGCGGATAACCCCTGTGTAGTCTTTCCAGGGCCTCTACATTGCGGGCGCTGACAGCCAGGAAATGACCTTGTGTCAACAGGATCTCCGCCAGGGCGGCACCTATACCGCTGCTGGCCCCGGTGAGCCAGATGCGTTTCATGCCAGCCTCCCTTTCAGCCAGCCAATCGCCGTTCCCATCAGGGGCAAGTGCTCATAGAGCAGGGCGCCTGCATCAAAGTAGTCGCGATGCTGATACACCTTCTCGTGCCACAGCAGGTACGAGCAGCCAACGACTTCTATGGGTTGGCCATGGCGCAAACGGGGATGGCGATAATGCAGGGTCCAGCGTAGATAACCGACGCCGTCTTGCACCTGGTCATGGCCGTGGAACGTGAAGCCAAGCTCGCTGACGTTGGCATATAGCTCTGTGAAATATTCCTGCAACGCTGCCAGGCCCTGGACCTCATGGAGCGGATCACTGAAGCGTACGTCGTGACTGTACAGCTGCTCGAGCCTGTGCAGATTGCTGCCGTCCAGCGCTGCAAATTCGCTGGCGAAAGATCGCAAGAAATCAGCCACGTCGTGTCTCCATTGCTGGCAGGCATGGAATTTCCCGCACGTCTTTTTCTTGTACAGGTACAGGAGTTTTGTATAGCTATTTGAAGAATAGGATGCAGCCTGTACAAGTCAATTTTTTTGTACAACTATTTCCAAGGTGGGCGGGTCAAGATGGTTCTGCGCATTCCCTGTTGGGCATGATCGATGAGATGGATCAGGGTGTTGGAGGGGCTGAAAGGGAGGGCTGAAAAGGGGGCGGAGCTATTTAGACTGTAGGATTTGCCTGCAGCGGCTACGGTTCTGCATGTTTCACCGGGACCACGCGGTGACGTTTCGCCGCCCAGACCACGCCACCCACCAGCAACACGATCGAGGTGACCTCCATCAAACCAGGCACTCGCTGGCTGAACAGAAAACCGTAGACACAGGCAAACAGCGTTTCGAACACGATCATCTGGCCACTCAACGACGTGGCCATTCGACGCGAGCAGGCATTCCACAGCCCATTGGCCAGCCACGAACCACACAGTGCAAGGAACAGGCAGACCCACAGCAACGCCACCCAGCGGCTGCTTTCAACCTGAGCCGGTACCAGGTTGGGGAACAACATCAAGGCAGCGATGCCGAACACGACAGCCACGATGCCCGTCACGATGCCCAGCAGTGTCGACCATTCGCTGCTGTTGAAATGGCTTTGCTTTAGATAACGGGCATTGTGGGTGGCGTACCACGACCAGCAGACAACCCCGCTGAAGCCGCAGGCCAGGCCCAGCAACTGGGTCGAAAGTGACGTACCCGCCGCCCGCGCCCCTGAGTGTTCCAGGCTGACCGATACGATGCCCAGGAATACCAGTAACAGGGGCAGCTTGAGCTTTGTCAGGGGCAGGGACCCTGCATCACGACGCCCCAGAAAGGTAATGGCGACCGGCATCATGCCGTTGATAAGAGCGGCCGCCGTCACCCCGCTCAGTTGTACGGAGGCACCCAACAGCGCGTAGTTCAGGACATTACCGGTCAATGACAAACGCAGCAGGATAAAGACGTCTTTACGCGTCAATCGGCCGAGCAGGCGGGATGCAATCGGCAAAGCCAGGAGGAGCGAAATCAGCCCATAAAGGGCAAACCGCACGCTGCTGATCAATACGGCATTGAATTCGGGCAGCAACGAAGGGCTGATAATCACCCCGCCCCAGATGGCGCCTGCCAATATCGCAAATACAATCCCACTGTTCATCTTCTCGGCTCTGACAGGCTATTTAGCGGCATTCTAGCCATGCTATATAAGCGCCACCTGCGATAAAAAGTGGGTCACCCATTCCGCATGGGAATGTCGGTGTGCAGTCGCCAAGCCAGGAGAATCCTCATCAACCGTTACCTGCGTACCTTGCCCCCCTTGGAGACCCTGATCACATTCGAGGCCGTGGGGCGGCATAAAAGCTTCACGGGCGCCGCTGGCGAACTGTTCCTGACCCAGAGCGCCGTGAGCAAACAGATGCGCCAACTCGAGGACTGCATGGGCGTTGCGCTGTTCGAGCGCAAACCACGGGGTGTCACCTTGACCGGCGCAGCAGAGGAGCTGCTGATGACGGTCAATATGCTGCTTACCACGATGTACCAGAGCGTCACGCGAATTCGCAATGTCCATCAATCCAACGCCGTCTCGGTCCTGGCGACCCATGCCCTTGCCCAGTTCTGGTTGTTCCCCAAGTTGATCGAATTCAACAAGGCGTACCCCGACATCGCCGTGCACGTGCATGCGATCAACGAGTTCGACGAGGCCAGCCTGAATGATTTCGACGTGGGCATTCTCTACGGTTCTGGCGAATGGCCCTCGCTGGACAGCGAGTTCCTGCTGCCGGAAGTCGTCTATGCCGTGGCGCATCCTTCACTGGATGTCTCGGCGATCCAGACGCTGGAGCAGTTATCGCAAGCCAACCTGGTGCAGATCGACACCTGCGCCTGGCAATGCCTGGACTGGCGCCAATGGTTTGGCCACTTTGGCATCGACTACGTAGCACGGGATAAAGCCCCGGTCTTCAACCAGCTGACATTGGCCTATCGTGCCGTTCAGCAAGGCATGGGCATCGGCCTGGCGTGGACGTTCATGGCGGATGAGGCGCTGGCCAAGGGAGAATTGCAGCGGGTTACACCTTTCGAATGCGTGACAGGCAATGGCGAATTCCTTGTGTCGCTCAAGCATCGCAAGCGCTCTGCCTCTGCCGAGATCTTTTGCCAGTGGCTCCTCGGGTCGATGGCTGCTTGATGCTTATGCCTCGAGCGCCGAGTCTTTGCCGCCATTGACGATTCCCACGACAAAGTGGGTCAGGGCGTCCGTCAGTTTTTGTTCCGGGACTTGGGTGCTCTGCCAGAGGGATTGTCCGTATAGCATCCCGATGACGGCCTCCGTGATGAGGCCGGTGCGGTCGCTGATGTAGCCACTCTCACCCCGTTCAGCGGCGATGATCGCTCTCAACAGGGCAGCATAACTGCTCTTGAGCAGGTTGATTTCCCGCTGTTGCTCATCGGTCAAATTGACGAATTCACGTGTCACCAGCACCAGACGGTGCTTCTCTGCCAGATTGAACGCGACGAACGCATGCACAAAGCGCTGCAGGCGATCACGCTGAGTCCTGGCCCCACGCATGCGACGCTTGGTATCGGCCAGCAGGTCGGATACCGCGCCTTCAATCAGTTCGAACAACAGACACTGTTTGTTCTCGATATGCGCGTACAGCGAGCCGGCGTGCAGCCCCAGTTGCCCTGCAAGGTCGCGCAGGCCTATGGCCTGGTAACCGCGCGTCGCGAAGAGTTCCAGCGCCACATCAAGAAGACGGTCACGGGCACTGCCGGGTAGGGATTTCGGGTAGATACTGGCCGCAGGCATGGTGCTGTCCTGTGTGCTTTGGGCTGGGGGTACTTGCCGGCCATTGCCGGGCAAATTGGGTTTGACCAAATGTAAGACAACAGGCATCTTACGTAAAGACTAATCGCGGAGGTGTTTTATGGATGGGCAAACGGTCGTAATCGTCGGTGGCGCTTCGGGTCTGGGGTTGGAAACGGCCAAGCTGATGCGCCAGCGCGGGGCAGCGAAAATCGGCATCATCGACAGAAATGAGCAGTTGATGGCGGCTGCGGCGGAGGTGCTTCGCGCCGAGGGTTGCGAAGTGGCCACGGCGGTCGGCGATATCTCCCGGCAGGAATCCGCCCATGGCGCTTTCCAGCAAATCGTCGATGCGCTGGGGCGCGTGCATTGCCTGGTCAACAGCGCCGCGATTTATCCGCGCAAGGACATCTTCGAGATCACGGACGAGGAGTGGGATCTGGAAAACGCGGTGAACATCAAGGGCACTTACCACATGATGGTCGCCGCGGTGAGACACATGCAGGCCTACGTGGCGGCACCTGCCGTGACCGGCCGCATCGTCAATGTCACCTCGGTCGACGCTTTCAAGGCTCATCCGCAGAACGCCCACTACGCCGCGACCAAGGCCGCCGTTGTCAGCCTGACCAAATCCTTTGCCCAGGCCTGCGCCAAGGACCAGATCCTGGTCAATTCGGTGGCACCTGCCGGTTTCGCCACCGAGCGCGCAAAACAGCTGGGCTTCCTCGGCGAGCTGGCGGCGGCCAACCCGCTGGGTCGCGCCGCGGAGCCTGCCGAGATTGCCGAGTGGATTGTCATGATGGGCAGCAGTCGCAACAGCTATGCCACCGGTGAAAACGTGATCGTCAGCGGGGGCTACATCTATGCCTGATTCAGCAGCGGTGCCGGCGATCTACCGTCGGGCGCTGGTCACGGGCGCCACCAGTGGTATCGGCAAGGCCGTGGTCCTGGCATTGCGCGATGCCGGTCTGCAGGTGATTGCAGTCGGTCGCAGCCCCGAAGCGCTGGCCGAGTTGCGTTCGGAGCCGGGCGTGACGGTGGTCGAGGCCGATGTGCGGCAGGTCGATGCGTTCACCGACATCCTGGCGCGCTACCCGGTGGATGTGCTGGTCAACAACGCTGGAGTCTTGTCCACCCGGGCTTCGTTCCAGGAGATGGACCCGGCGGAAATCGACAACATGTTCGATATCAATCTGAAGGCGCCTTTGCACCTGGCACGCAAGGCATTGCCCGGCATGATCGAGCGTGGCCATGGTCATCTATTCTTTATTGGTTCCAGTGCAGGTCGTGCGCCGCATCCCGGGGCTGCTGTCTATGGTGCATCCAAGGCGGGCATCAGCCTGTTCTGCGATGCATTGCGCTGCGACTTGCTCGGCAGCGGGGTGCGTGTGACGGAAATCGCCCCCGGGCGAGTCCAGACGCAACTGTACAAGACCGCCATGGGCATGGAAGCCGCTGGCGCCGAATTGTACGACGGGTATGAGTCGATCATGCCGGAAGATATTGCAACCTTGCTGTTGGCAGCCTTGAGCTTGCCACAGCAAGTGGACGTGTCTCGCCTTGAGGTTTTCCCGACCTCTCAAGCGGTAGGCGGTGGACGTATGGTCAAGACCAAGGGTTGATGACCGGGGCCGGGATTTCATCGATCCCGGCCGACACTTTTACCCGTGTCTGAAGCAGGTGAATACCGAGTGACAATGCTTGACTACCTGTAAGACAACATATAACTTACATTTCAAGCGGGCTTGATTGCCTCTTGTCATGAAATCAGGAATTTCAGGGGATACGACGATGACTGCTACTTCATGCCGGGTCGGCGTGGACATAGGTGGGACCTTTACCGATATCGCGCTTGATGTAGGCGGGGTATTGCACTCAACCAAAATTCTTACCGACTATGAGCTGCCAGAGCGCGCCATTCTCACCGGTGTGAAAAGTGTCATCGAGGCCGCCGGCCTGAAGCTGTCCGACATTGACCAACTGATCCATGGCACCACCCTGGCCACCAATGCCCTGATCGAGCGGCGCGGGGCCAGGACTGCATTCATCACCACCGAAGGTTTTCGCGACACGCTGGAAATGCGCACCGAAAACCGCTTCGAACAGTACGACATCAACATCACCCTGCCGCCGCCACTGATCGAGCGTGAACACCGCTACACCCTGCGCGAGCGCCTGGATGTGCACGGTGAGGTGCTGATCGCCCCTGAACAATCGGACATCGATGCGCTGGTCGAGCGAGTCGCCGAAGGCAACTACGAGAGCATCGCGGTCGGCCTGATTCACAGTTACGTCAACGGTGCCCACGAACGCCTGTTGCGCGATGCATTGCAGCTCCGCCTGCCCCATGTGTCCGTGTCGATTTCCAGCGAAGTCTCGCCGCAGATGCGCGAGTTCGAACGCTTCAATACCGTCTGCGCCAACGCCTACGTCAAACCGCTGATCAAGTCCTATCTGGATCGCCTGGTGGTGACCCTCAAGCAGTCCGGTGCCGATTGCCCGGTGTTCATGATCCACTCCGGCGGCGGCATTATCTCGGTGCAGAGCGCCGCGGAATTCCCCGTGCGGCTGGTCGAATCCGGCCCGGCCGGTGGGGCGATTTTCGCCGCCGACATCGCACGCAAATACTCGCTGGATTCGGTGGTGTCCTTCGACATGGGCGGCACCACGGCGAAGATCTGCCTGATCGAAAACCAGGTTCCCAAGACCGCCAAGACCTTTGAAGTCGCACGCACCTATCGCTTCAAGAAAGGCAGCGGCATGCCGATCTCGATCCCGGTGGTGGAAATGGTCGAGATCGGTGCCGGCGGCGGCTCGATTGCCAGCATCGACAGCATGCGCCAGATCCGGGTCGGCCCGCACAGCGCCGGCTCCGAGCCGGGGCCAGCCTGCTACGGACGTGGTGGCCTGGAACCGACCATCACCGATGCCAACCTGTTGCTGGGTCGCCTCGATCCGGACAACTTCGCCGGTGGCGCCATGCGCCTTTCCCTCGACAATGCCGCATCAGCCACTGCACGAGTCATCGGCGCGCCACTGAACATGGAAGCAGTCACCGCGGCCTACGGCGTGTGTGAAGTGGTCGATGAGAACATGGCCAACGCCGGGCGCGTGCATGCCGTGGAGAGCGGCAAGGACATTGCCGAATACACCATGATCACCTTCGGTGGCGGTGGTCCGCTGCACGCCGCGCGCCTGTGCGAAAAAATGGGCGTGTCGCGCTTCCTGGTGCCAGCCGGTGCTGGTGTCGGGTCGGCTATTGGTTTTCTGCGTGCGCCATTTGGTTATGAGGCCGTACGCAGCGCCTTTGTGCGCCTTTCTGAATTCGATGCGCCACAGGTCAATGCCCTGATTGATGACATGAAGGCCGAGGCCATCGGTTTCCTGCGCCAGGGCATGCCCGAAGGCGAGCCTGAGCTGGAGTGCACGGCGTTCATGCGTTACGTCGGCCAGGGCTGGGAGATTCCTGTTTCCCTGCCATTCAAGCCCTTCAGCAGCAGTGACACCGTGGAGTTCAAGGCCCTTTTCGAAGCGGCCTACACCCAGTTCTTCGGGCGCCCGATCGAAGGTCCGGATGTCGAGATCGTCAGTTGGTCGGTTAAAGCCAGCTCGCCGCTGTTGCCGGTGCAACCAGTCCAGCAGATCAGCGCCTCGCATCGTGCCCACGAGGTTTCGCGTCGAGAGGTTTTCGACGTCGTCAGCGGTGGTTTTGTCGATGCCGGCATCTTCCAGCGCGAGGAGTTGCAACCGGGTGCCCGGGTCGATGGCCCGGCCATCATCGCCGAGCGCGAAACGTCGACCTTCGTGTCGTCCTCCTTCACCGCCACGGTCCAGCCTGACGGCTGCCTGCTGGTTGTTCGACGCTAAGCGTCACTTGCACAGAAGGCGATTTTCCCATGAGCGATACCTTGATCGATATTCAAATGCAGGTGATGTGGAATCGCCTGATTTCGGTGGTTGAAGAGCAAGCCCTGACGCTGATCCGCACCGCGTTCTCCACCAGCGTGCGTGAAGCCGGCGACTTGTCCGCCGGCGTCTTCGACCGTGCCGGCAACATGCTCGCCCAGGCGGTAACGGGCACCCCGGGACACGTCAACACCATGGCCGAGGCGGTGGTGCATTTCATCAACGACATCGGCCAGGACAACATCTTCGAAGGCGATGTCTACGTGACCAACGACCCGTGGAAGGGCACCGGCCACTTGCACGACATCACCATCGTTTCGCCCTCGTTCTACAAGGGCAAGCTGATCGGCTACTTCGCCAGTACCGCCCACGTGGTCGACATCGGTGGCCGTGGCTTTGGCCCGGATGCCCGTGAGGTCTACGAAGAAGGCCTGTTCATCCCGATCATGAAGTTGTTCGAGCGTGGCAAGGTCAATCGTGACCTGATCAACATCCTGCGCAACAACGTGCGCGAGAACGATCGAGTGGTCGGCGACTTCTATGCGCTCTCGGCCTGCAACGAAACCGGCCACAAGCGCCTGCTGAGCATGCTCGAAGAATTCCGCCTGGACGACCTGGAGCACATCGGCGGCTTCATTCTGGAGCACAGCCGCCGGGCCACGCTGGAGAGCTTCAAGTCGTTGCCCCACGGCACCTACCAGAACAGCATGACCCTGGACGGCTACGACGTCCCGGTGACCTTGTCGGTGACGCTGACGGTCGGACCGGACGGCATCCTGACCGATTTCAACGGCACTTCCGGCATGAGCCAGTTCGGTATTAACGTACCGCTCGGTTATGCCAAGGCCTACGCCTGCTATGGCCTCAAGTGCATCGTTGCCCCCGAGATCCCGAACAACTCGGCGTCCCTCGCGCCGTTCGATGTGGTGGCGCCCGAGGGCTGTATCCTCAATGCCAAGCACCCGGCGCCGGTATCGGTGCGTCACGTGCTTGGTCACTTCGTGCCCGACCTGGTGCTGGGTGCGCTGCACAAATGCCTGCACGGCCAGGTGCCGGCCGAGGGCGCCAGTGCGCTGTGGAACCTGCACCTGAGTGTCCGTCCGCTGGAAAGCAATCCGGATGGGCGAAATGCCGAGATGCTGATGTTCAACAGCGGCGGCATGGGTGCGCGCGCGGCGAAGGATGGCTTGAGCGCCACGGCGTTCCCCAGCGGCGTGCACACCATGCCGGTCGAGGCCACCGAGCATGCCGGGCCGGTCATTGTCTGGCGCAAGGAGCTGCGCAATGGCTCCGGTGGTGCCGGTCAGTTGCGCGGTGGCTTGGGGCAGGAGATTGAAGTGTCCGCCGCCGAGGGTTACTCGTTCCGCTTCAGCGCCATGTTTGACCGCATTCTCTATCCCGCTCGTGGTCTTGAGGGCGGCAAGGAAGGCGCCAAGGGTTATGTCGGCCTGGACGACGGCACGCTGTTGCGCGGCAAGGGCCAGCAGTTCGTGCCTGCGGATCGGCGCCTGATTCTCAGCTTGCCGGGTGGCGGTGGTTACGGCGACCCGCGCCAGCGCCCTCGCGAAGAGGTGGAGCGTGACCTGCGCTTTGGCTACATCAGTGCCGAACAAGCGCGTGACGATTATGGCTACGAAGCCGGGCAGGGGACCAAGTGATGGAATTTCAAAGTTCGCGGGTCAAGACGGTCAAGAGTTCACCCAGCATGGCCGTGTCGGTGCTGGCGAAGAAAATGCTCGCCCAGGGCGAGCCGGTGATCAACCTCAGTTTGGGTGAGCCGGATTTCAACACCCCGGCCCACGTCATCGAGGCGGCCCACCAGGCGATGCTTGACGGCAACAACCACTACACAGCGCCCAACGGCTACGAAGTGCTGCGCCAGGCTATCGTCGACAAGTTCGCTCGCGAAAACGACCTGAACTATGGCCTGGACGAAATCTGCGTGGCCAACGGCGCCAAGCAGCTATTGTTCAATGCCTTCCTGGCAACCCTTGAGCCGGGCGACGAGGTCATCACCCCGGCCCCTTATTGGGTGTCCTACACCGATATGGTGTTGCTCAACGGTGGCGTGCCGAAGGTCATTCCCTGTGGTTCCGAGTACGGTTTCAAGCTCGATGCCGCACGGCTTGAAGCGGCCATCACGCCGAAGACGCGCTGGCTGATGCTCAACTCGCCGAACAACCCCTGCGGTGCGATCTACACCCGTGAAGAGTTCGCGGCGCTGGGTGCCGTGTTGCAAAAGCACCCGCGGATCCTGGTGATCTCCGATGAGATCTACGAGCACATCATTCTCGGCGACAAGCCATTCGTCCCGTTCGTGACCGCATGCCCCGGGCTGCGTGAACGCACCCTGCTGATCAACGGGGTGTCCAAGGCCTACGCCATGACGGGCTATCGCCTGGGTTATGCCGCGGGCCCGAAAGAGCTGATCGTGGCGATGAACAAAACCCAGTCGCAGACCACCACATGCCCTTCGGCCATCTCACAGTTGGCCGCCGCGGCAGCCTTGAGCGGTCCACAGGACTTCGTGCGCGATGCCAATCGCGAGTACCAGGCACGAGGCGCCATGGTCGTCGAAGGCCTGGCGGCCATCGAAGGGTTGGAATTACAGATGCCGGAAGGGGCGTTCTACGCCTTCCCCAAATGCTCGGCCTTTATCGGCAAGCGTACGCCCGATGGGCAAGTGATCGAGAGCGATACCGACCTTTCCAGCTATTTGCTGCAGGTCGGCAAGGTCGCCACGGTTCCGGGTTCTGCTTTCGGTCTTGAACCTTACATTCGCCTGTCTTTCGCAACGTCCCGGCAACAGCTGGAGCAGGCCATCGTGCAGATGCGCGATGCGCTGGCCCTGTTGGCCTGAGCGTTGCCGTCACTGACTAATTCGAGATTGATCTGATGAGCAAGCCTTTCAAACGACTGTTGATCACCGGTGCGGCCGGCCGCTTGGGCAAGGTCTTGCGCGAGCACCTGCGGGACTTCGCCGATGAGCTGCGCCTGACCGATATCGCTGACATGGGTACGGCGGCACCGCACGAGCAACTGGTGCGCTGCGACCTGGGCAATCTGGCCGATGTGCTGCCGCTGGCCGAGGGCGTCGATGTGATCATCCACGCCGGTGGCGTACCGCTGGAAAATACCTTCGCCGCGATCCTCAACGGCAACATCGTCGGCACCTACAACATTTACGAAGCTGCGCGTCAGCATGGGGTGAAGCGGGTGATCTACACCAGTTCCAACCATGCCATCGGTTTCTACGACCGCACCGAAACCATTGACTCCACAGTCGCCCATCGCCCCGACAGCCTGTACGGCGTGAGCAAATGCTTTGCCGAGGACCTGGGTCGCTATTACTGGGACAAGTTCGGCGTCGAGTCGGTGAACCTGCGCATTGGTTCCTCGTTCGAGGAGCCGTTGGACCGGCGCATGCTGGCGACCTGGTTGTCGTTCGCCGACTTTGCCCAGCTGGTGGAGCGCTCGCTGACCGCGCCGCGAGTTGCGCACATGATCGTCTACGGCATGTCGGCCAACCGTGAATCGCTGTGGGACAACCGTACGGCCTCGTCGATTGGCTACGTGCCCAAGGACAGTGCCGACGACTACCGGGAAAAAATAGAAGCGAAATTCCCGCCCCTGGATCCCAATGAGCCGGCCGCGCGTTACCACGGTGGCAATTTTGCCGGTGCCGGCCATTTCGAAGATCCGAAGTAACGTTTCCCCATCGAATACTCAGAGGTCCGAACCATGGCTTCGACAGCTACAAAGCAACACTACGACGTGGTGATCGTCGGTGGCGCGGTGAACGGCAGTGCCACGGCATATTTCCTGGCCAGCAACCCGGACTTCACCGGCTCGGTGCTGGTCATCGAGCGTGACTGGACCTATGCGCAATCGGCCACCGCGCTGTCCAGCAGCTCGATCCGGGTACAGTTCTCCAATCCGATCAACATCCAGATCTCCCGCTTTGGCGCGCAGTTCATCCGCGACTTCGGGCAACTGATGGAAGTGGGCGGCGACAGGCCTGACCTGAACTTCAAGGAAAACGGCTACCTGTTCCTGGCCGATCAGAAGGGTTTCGACGTACTCAAGCGTCTGCACCAGACCCAGCTGGACAACGGTGCCGATGTCACGTTGATGGACACCGAGGCGCTGGTCCGGCGCTTCCCCTGGGTCAATCCCGACAGCCTGGCCGGTGGTACCTACGGCGAGAAGGATGAAGGCTGGTTCGACAACTACGGGATCATGAATGGCTTTCGCAAGAAGGCGCGCTCGCTGGGCGTCGAATACATCGAAAACGAAGTGGTCGAGGTGCTGCGCAAAGGCGACCTGGTCACCGGTGTGACGCTGGCCAATGGCGAGCGCATCTCCTGCGACTACATCGTCAACACCGCCGGCACTCGCGGGCCGACGGTTGCAAGGATGGCCGGCTTGCAGATCCCGGTTGAGCCGCGCCGGCGCTCGCTGTTTGTCTTCGACTGCCACACCCCACTGGAAGGTGTGGTGCCGCTGACCATCGACCCGACTGGCGTGTTCTTCCGTCCGGAAGGTCATCTGTACCTGGGGGGGACCTACCCCAAGGTCGACCCGGAAGTGGCCTTCGATGACTTCGACGTCCTGCACGACGAATTCGAAGAAGAAGTGTGGCCGATCCTTGCCGAGCGGGTGCCCGCGTTCGAGGCGATCAAGGTGGTCAACTCTTGGGCCGGGCACTACGACTTTTGCGTGCTGGATCACAACGCGATCGTCGGTCCGCATAACGAAGTGCGCAACTTTCTGTTCTGCAATGGCTTCAGTGGACATGGCTTGCAGCAGGCGCCCGCTATCGGTCGCGGCCTGAGCGAGCTGATCACCTACGGCCAATACCGCAGCCTGGATCTGAATGCGCTGTCTTACGAGCGCGTCATTGAAAACCGCCCCTTTTTGGAAGACTCGGTCATCTGACCGTGTGGCCTGATGGAGAACACCGATGACTAACAACAATTTTGCGGTAACCCGCACGGGTGGTCAGGTACTGGTAGATGCCCTGCGTATCAATGGCGTCGAACGCGCCTTCTGTGTGCCGGGCGAAAGTTATCTGGCGGTGCTCGATGCACTGCATGATGCCAAGGACGATATCGAGCTGATCGTCTGCCGCCAGGAAGGTGGTGCGGCGTACATGGCCGAGGCCTACGGCAAGCTGACCGGCAAGCCGGGCATTTGCTTCGTGACCCGTGGCCCTGGTGCCACCAACGCCTCGGTCGGGGTGCACACCGCGTTTCAGGATTCCACGCCGATGATCCTGTTCATCGGCCAGGTGGCCCGTGATCAGGTCGAGCGTGAGGCCTTCCAGGAAATCGACTATCGCCGCATGTTTGGCCAGATGGCCAAGTGGGTGGTCGAAGTGGATGACGCCGCGCGTTTGCCGGAGCTGCTCAGCCAGGCCTTCCATCGCGCCACCAACGGTCGGCCGGGTCCGGTCGTCGTGGCGTTGCCGGAAGACATGCTCACCGATCTAGTGGAGGTCGCAGATGCCGGCCCTGCGCAGATCATCGAGCCGGCCGCTTCGCCGGCTTCGCTCGAACAGCTGCAGAGCCTGATCGGCCAGGCACAGCGGCCGCTGGTGGTGTTGGGCGGTGGCGGCTGGAGCGGGGAGGCGGTTGAAAACATTCGCGTGTTCATCGAGAAGCAGAATCTGCCGGTCGCGGCGTCGTTCCGCTGCCAGGACCTGTTCAACAATACGCTGCCCAATTACGCCGGTGACCTGGGCCTGGCGGCGGGGCCCGAGCTGGTCGAGGCGGTGAAAAATTCGGACCTGTTGCTGGTGATCGGCGCGCGTCTGGGCGAGATGACCACGGGCGGCTATTCGCTGGTGAATATCCCGGTGCCCAAGCAAAAGCTGGTTCACGTCCACGGCGGAATTGAAGAGCTGGGGCGGGTTTATCAGCCCACCCTGGCGATCAACGCCGGGATGAAAACCTTCGCGGCGCAGGTGGCGGCCTTGCCCGCGGTCAACCCGCAAGGGCTGGCAGACTGGACGGCGCAACTGAATCGCGGCTACCGCGCCAACTTCGACTGCCCGGCCTCGCCGGGGCCGGTGCAAATGAGCGAGGTCATCGCCTGGCTCAATGATCGCCTGCCCCACGACAGCATCATCACCTGCGGTGCGGGCAACTACACCGGTTGGGTGCATCGCGGCTATCAGCACCGCACCTTCCGTACGCTGCTGGGCCCCACTAACGGCTCGATGGGGTACGGGGTGCCGGCAGCTGTGGCGGCCAAGATCACGGCGCCCGAGCGTACGGTCGTGGCATTTGCCGGCGATGGCTGTTTCCTCATGAACGGCCAGGAACTGGCAACGGCGGCCAACTACGACGCCCGCCTGGTGGTGATCGTGGTCAACAACGGCATGTACGGCACCATTCGCATGCACCAGGAGCGCAGCTATCCGGGTCGCGTTTCCGGTACCGAGCTGCACAACCCGGATTTCGCCATGTTGGCCCGTTCCTACGGCTTCCATGCCGAGACGGTGGTGGCGACCGAGCAGTTCGCCGAGGCCTTCGAGCGCTGTGTCGCTTCGCAGAAACCGGCCTTGATCGAAATCCAGGTCGATCCGGAGGCGCTGACGCCTCGAATGACCCTGAGCCAGATACGCGAAAAAGCCCTCGCTTCGCGCTGATTGACCTCGGGCGGGACGGATTGATCGTCCCGCCTTTTTTTTGCCTTCAATTTATACGAGCGCCTCATCATGAGACTTGCCGATCCTGAACTGCTGCGTGAATTTTGCTACATCGATGGTAAATGGGTGGCGGCTGACAATGGCCAAACCATCGAGGTGACCAACCCGGCCATCGGTGAGGTGATCGGGCGTGTACCGCGCATGGGTGCCAGTGAAACCCGCCGGGCGATCAACGCCGCCCAGGCCGCGCTACCCGCCTGGCGTGCGCTGACTGCCAAGGAGCGGGCTGCCCGTCTGCAAGCCTGGTTTCGCGAAATCATGAATCATCAGCAAGACCTCGCGCAGATCATGACCGCCGAGCAAGGCAAGCCATTGGCCGAAGCCCGGGGCGAAATTGCCTTCGCGGCGGCTTATGTGGAGTGGTACGCGGAGGAGGGCAAGCGCATCTACGGCGATGTGATCCCGTCGCCCCATGCTGACCGGCGGCTGATCGTGACCAAGGAACCCATTGGTGTCTGCGCGGCAATCACGCCGTGGAACTTCCCGGCGGCGATGATTACCCGCAAGGCTGCGCCGGCACTGGCTGCCGGATGTACTTTGGTGCTCAAGCCAGCCTCACAAACGCCTTTCAGTGCACTTGCACTCTGTGTGCTGGCGGAGCGGGCGGGCATTCCCCGTGGTGTGCTGAGCGTGGTCACGGGGGATTCCGGCGCCATCGGCGGCGAACTGACCTCCAGTCCCATCGTGCGCAAGCTGTCGTTCACCGGCTCCACGCCGATTGGCATCAAGCTGCTCGAGCAATGCGCCGCCACGGTCAAGAAAGTCACCATGGAGCTGGGTGGCAACGCGCCGTTCATTGTGTTTGACGATGCGGATCTCGATGCTGCGGTCGAAGGCGCGGTGATCGCCAAATTCCGCAACGCGGGCCAGACCTGTGTGTGCGCGAACCGCTTCTTCATCCAGGACGGTATCTACGATCGATTCGTCGAGAAGTTTGCCGCGCGCATCAAAGGGCTGGTCGTGGGCGAGGGTACTCAGGCGGGTATCGAAGTTGGGCCGATGATCGACGCCAAGGCGCTGGCCGGGGTCGAGGCCCTGGTGGTCGAGGCGCGTGAGGCCGGCGCGCGGGTGGTGGCGGGCGGCAAGCGTCACGCCTTGGGCGGCGCGTTCTACGAGCCGACCCTGCTGGCCGATGTGACCGCGGATATGCGTGTGGCGCAGGAGGAAATCTTCGGCCCGGTGGCACCTTTGTTCCGCTTCAGCAGCGAGAGCGAGGTGATCGCCCTGGCCAACGACACGGAGTTCGGCCTGGCCTGCTACGTCTACGCCCGTGACCTGGGGCGGGTGTGGCGGGTGTCTGAGGCGCTGGAGTACGGGATGGTGGGGGTGAACGTGGGCGTGCTGGCCACGGAAGTCGCGCCGTTTGGCGGCGTCAAATCGTCTGGCCTGGGGCGCGAGGGATCGCGCTACGGTATCGAGGACTACGTCGAGATCAAGTACCTGTGCCTGGGGCTTGGCTGAGCAGGTGCAACAGCAGGGCGGAGATCACTCTCCGCTCTGTACCAGGCGCTGATAGCGCGAAAGGCTTTCTTCAAGGTGTTTGCGCAGTGCATTTCGGGCACCGTTGATGTCACCCATGGTGATCGCCGAAAGAATTGCACCGTGTTCCCGGCCGATTTTCTTGATGTGGGCCTGGCGACTCTTGCCTGTGGATTGCCCGTGCTTGAGGTGCAGGTCGAAGATGATGTCCGGCCCCAATGCCTCTAGCAGCTGGGTGAAATGTGGGTTGTTGGTGGCGCGGGCGATAGCGAGGTGAAACTCGAAATCGGCCTTGGCTTCTGCTTCGAGGTCGGTGCCGTCCAGGGCATTGAAGCGATCGAAAGCCTGGGTGATGTCGGCCATGCTGGTAGGGCTGCGGCGTTCGGCGGCACGGGCAACGGACTCGGTTTCAATGCCCAGGCGCAATTCCAGGATCTGGGCGGCGGCGCGGACATCGTCCACAGCGGTGCTGAGTGCATAGCCGATACGCTTTACGTCCTGTTCCACCACAAACACGCCCACACCTTGGCGTGCAATCAGGCGACCGCCCAGGCGCAGCGACGCGACGGCTTCGCGGATCACCGGTCGGCTGACATTGAATTCCTTGCACAGCGCCTGCTCGGAAGGCAGCTTTTCACCCGGGCCGTATGTGCCGATATCAATACGGTTAGACAGTTCACGAATCACTGTCTCTGCAAGATTTTCCCTGCGCGTACCAGTCGTCGCGTCCATTTATGTTGCTCCTGAAACTGAAGGCTCATCACGGAAGATGAAGGATTGTATAGCGCAGTGGACCTCGTCAAATAAATGCAAAGTCTCTGTTTCTTTCGGCAATTAGCCGATGTTCCGGCCGGTTCGTCACTGCCCATATGTTATCAAACAACTGACCTCACATGGTGCGAGCGTCCCATTTTAGCGATGAGTGTGCGTCGGATCCGGGCATTTTTCCTGCGCCCGAAATTTCTGCTTTCTCGTTTTCGCTGGTACCTAGCATATACCAATTGACAGTTGCCTGCTGACTGTTATCTTACAAGTGCGGTCGCGAAAGCCGGCTGCACCTGCAGTGAGATTGTCCCGAATAAGGTCTGGTTGCCGTGACAGGGCGCCGGGCGTGGAAAAGAAGACTTGCACGCCAACGTGCTCAATTCGTTTGTCCGATGATTTCTGGGAGGCGTATATGCGTAAACACAACCTGATCTGCACAGCACTTGCTGCGGCCATGGCTTCGGCGCTCAGTGTCGGGGTCGCCACTGCTGCCGAGACCGAGCAGGTCCGAATCGGTTTTGCCGGGCCACTGACCGGACCCTCCGGCCACCAGGGCCTGGATGTTGAACATGGCGTGAGCATCGCCATCGAAGAAGCCAACCAGCAAAAACTGAAAATCGGCGACAAGGTGGCCGAGTTCAAGCTGGTCTCTGAAGACGACGTGGCTGACCCCCGCACCGGTACGGCGGTGGCCCAGCGATTGGTCGATGCCAAGGTGGCGGTGGTCATCGGCCATTACAACTCGGGCACCAGTATCCCTGCTTCGAAAATCTACGGCGATGCCGGCATTCCGCAAATCTCTCCTTCTGCCACCAATCCTGCGCTGACCAAGCAAGGCATCAAGTCGGTTTTCCGTGTGGTCAACGATGACGCCACGCTGGGTCGCTATGCCGGCAATTACCTGGTCAACAAACTCGGTGCCAAGCGCATTGCGATCTTCGATGACCGTACCGCTTATGGCCAGGGGCTGGCCGATGAGGTGAACAAAGCGGTCAAGGCGGCTGGCGGCAATGTCGTGGTGCGTGAATACACCAACGACAAGGCCACCGATTTCAACGCCATCCTGACCACCGCAAAAGCCCAACAAGTGGACGCGGTGTTCTTTGCCGCCCTGGATTACCAGGCCGCCCCCATGGCCAAGCAGATGAAGAACCTGGGCATCAAGGCCAAGTTCATGAACATCGGCAACCTGCCGAACGACGAGTTCAAGAAGATGGCCGGCAGCGCAGCTGAAGGCGCTTACGCCTGGAACTACGGTACGCCGTTGCAGGAGATGCCGAAGGGCGCCGCGTTCGAGCAAAAGCTCAAGGACAAGTTTGGCATGGGCGTCGTGCAGTCTTCGCCGGCCGCCTACGACGCTACCTGGGCGGCGATCAATGCCATGGTCAAGGCGCAATCGGACGATCCCGCCGTCTACCTGCCGGTGCTCAAGAGCTCCAGCTACGACGGTGTGACCGGCACCATCGCATTCGACGATTCCGGCAACCTCAAGAACGCCGCCGCGACGGTTTTCCAGTTTGAAAACGGCCAATGGAAAACCCTGGCGGTAGAGCGCGAATAAAGATCCGGCAACACCCAGAACGATAAGCGGGCCCCCACGGCCCGCGACTACAACAAGAAGACTTTTTTCTGATCTGCCATGAGTTTCATCGCGTGCTCGCGCAAGTGATCGCCGGTGAATACAACGCAGCTTTGAGGATTCACCAAGTGGAAGCCAATCTTAATATCTTGTTGCAGCAGATCCTCAATGGTCTGGTGCTCGGCAGTATCTATGCCCTGGTGGCGCTGGGCTACACCATGGTTTACGGCATCATTGGCCTGATCAATTTCGCCCACGGCGAGATTGTGATGGTCGGTGCCATGGTGACGATTTCGGTGCTGACCATGCTGGCAGGGTTTGGATTTGCACCCGGCGTACTGACACTGATGTTCGCAATCATGATTGCGGCAGCCGTCTGCATGCTGATGGCACAAGGTATGGAGAAATTTGCCTACCGACCGTTGCGCAAGGCCCCTCGCTTGACCCCGCTGATCCTGGCGATCGGTATCTCCATTTTCCTGCAGAACCTGGCGATGATGATTTGGGGGCGCGGTTACAAGACCTTCCCCGAAGTCGTTGAAACCCGGCCGATCGAAGTGTTTGGCGCGACCATCACCAATATCCAGATGAGCATCATGATCATCTCGGTCGTCATCATGTTTGCCCTCTGGGTACTGGTGGACAAGACCCGACTGGGCAAGGCCATGCGTGCGACGGCGCAGAACCAGGAAGTTGCCGGCTTGATGGGCATCAACATCAACCGGGTGATCTCGGCCACCTTCGTCATCGGTGCGTCACTGGGCGCCGTGGCCGGTGTCATGCGGGCAGTCAACTATGGCCAGGCGGACGCCTACATGGGCTTGCTGCTGGGACTCAAGGCTTTTTCGGCGGCAGTGCTGGGCGGGATCGGCAACCTCTTCGGCGCCATGGCCGGAGGCATCCTGCTGGGCCTGATCGAATCCCTTGCCGCGGGATATACCGGTCAACTGACAGGAGGATTCCTGGGGGCGAACTACCAGGACATATTCGCGTTCATGGTGCTGATCATGGTCTTGCTGTTCCGGCCTAACGGCCTGATGGGCGAACGCCAGGCCGACCGCGCATAGGAGGCTTTGCCATGAAGAACAATTACGCTCAATACGCGCTGCTCGCGCTGGCCTTCATCGCGCTGCCATTCGTGGTCGACGCGATACCCTTCCTGGGGCCGACCTGGGTGCGAATCCTCGGATTTGCCATGCTCTATGTGCTGTTGGCGCTGGGGCTGAATATCGTGATCGGTTACGCCGGCCTGCTGGACATGGGCTACATCGGTTTCTACGCCATTGGCGCCTACCTGTATGCGTTGCTCTCGTCTCCTCACCTGAACATGGCGGGGTTGGCGGAGGGGGTATTGAACTGGCCGTTGTGGATCATCATTCCGTTGGCGGCGGTCATTGCCGCGATATGTGGCGTGTTGATCGGTGCGCCGGTGCTCAAGCTGCGCGGTGACTACCTGGCGATTGTCACACTGGGCTTTGGCGAAATCATCCGCATCTTCATGAACAACCTGGACCAGCCGGTAAACATCACCAACGGTCCCCAGGGCATTTCCGGCATCGCGCCGTTGCACATCGATGCCGGCGCCTGGAGCTACGCGAGCGGGCAGGCGCCGGACGCCATCCTGTCGTTGCAAACCAAGTGGAGCCTGTTCGGTTTGCAGGTGTCTCCCGTCATCAGCTACTACCTGTTCTTCCTTGCGGTCGTCATCCTGTCGATCATCCTGTCCAAGCGCCTGGAAGTGTCGCGCATCGGGCGTGCCTGGATGGCGTTGCGTGAAGACGAAGTCGCCGCCGAGGCGATGGGCTTGAACAAGCGCAACCTCAAGCTCCTGGCCTTTGCGATGGGCGCGACTTTCGGTGGCGTGTCCGGTGCATTGTTCTCCGCTTACCAGGGCTTTGTGAGCCCGGAATCGTTCACGCTGATGGAATCGATCATGGTCCTGGCCATGGTGGTGCTCGGCGGCATGGGCTCGATTCGTGGCGTGGTGCTGGGTGCGTTGATTTTGTCGATCATGCCCGAGGTGTTTCGCGACCTGGTGAACTGGGTGCAGCCATTCGTCATGGACAACGTCACCTTCATCAGTCGTGAAGTGCTGCGCAACATCCTCGATGCCTCGACCTTGCGCATGCTGGTCTTCGGTCTCGCCTTGATCCTGGTCATGCGTTTCCGCCCGGAAGGGCTGTGGCCATCGAGCCGCCGCCGGGCCGAGTTGCATGAAGATGAAGGCGCGCCATTGGTCCCGGCACCTGTGCTGGACAGCACCGTGGAACATCTGGAGCCAGCGACAGCGGAGTTCAGACTCAAAGAGGTGAATAAGGTATGAGCGACGTACTGCTGGAGCTGAACAAAGTCAGCAAGTTTTTTGGCGGGCTGCAGGCCTTGCATGGCATCGACCTGAGCATCAGGCGCGGTGAAATCCGTGGCCTGCTGGGACCGAACGGCGCAGGCAAGACCACGCTGTTCAACGTCTTGACCGGCTTGTACCGCGCCGAGGAAGGCAAGGTGAACTTCAACGGCAAGCCGCTGCGGATCAGCAAGCCGCATAAAGTGGTCGAAGCCGGCATCTCCCGTACCTTCCAGAACATTCGCCTGTTCCACAACATGACGGCGCTGGAGAACGTGATGATCGGCCGTCATGTGCGGACCAAAAGCGGTGTGTTCGGAGCCATATTGCGCACTCGTCGCTGTGTCCAGGAGGAGCGCGAGATTCATGAGTCGGCGCGCTACTGGCTCGATTACGTCGGCATTGGCCGATTCGCCGGCGAGTTGGCAAAAAACCTTTCATACGGTGATCAACGTCGACTGGAGATTGCCCGGGCCCTTGCAACAGAGCCGTTGCTGGTCGCCCTGGATGAGCCGGCGGCGGGCATGAATGCCTCGGAAACCGAAGGCCTGCGGCAGTTGATGTGCAAGATGAAAGGTGATGGCAAGACGGTGCTGCTGATCGAGCATGACGTGAAGCTGGTCATGGGGTTGTGCGATCACGTCACGGTGCTGGAGTTCGGCAAAAAAATCGCTGATGGCCTGCCTGCGCAGGTACAGAAAGACCCTCGGGTGATCGAGGCTTATTTGGGCACTGAGACGGTGGCTTGAGCATGAAAAATATCCTTCAGGTAAACGATCTCAAGGTTTCCTATGGCGCCATTGCGGCCATCAAGGGGCTGGATTTTCATGTGGGCGAGGGCGAGATGGTCGCCCTGATCGGGGCTAACGGTGCCGGCAAGACCACGACGCTCAAGACGCTCGCCGGGCTGCTGACGCCGACCGCAGGGCAAATTACCTTTGACGGTAAAGTCCATTCGAAGATCAAGAGTTATGACTTGATTCGCGAGGGCCTGGCGCTGGTGCCCGAAGGGCGGGGCATCTTCCCCAAGCTGACGGTCGTCGAGAACCTGGAAATGGGCGCCTTTTCGCGCACCGACGGCAAGACCGCGATCGAAGCCGACATCGAGCGCATGTTCGGCATCTTTCCCCGGCTCAAGGAGCGCGCGTTCCAGCTTGCCGGCACCATGTCGGGTGGCGAGCAGCAGATGCTGGCCATTTCCCGGGCGTTGATGGGCAAGCCCAAACTGCTTCTGCTCGATGAGCCATCCATGGGGCTTGCACCGATCATCGTGCAAAAGATCTTCGAGACCATTCGCGAGGTGGTGAAGGGCGGGGTCACGTTGTTGCTGGTGGAGCAGAACGCGAAACTCGCCCTCCAGACTTGTCAGCGCGCCTATGTGATCGATGGCGGTCGCATTGCGCTGCAAGGGCAGGCGGACGAATTGCTGCACAACGAACAAGTGCAGAAAGCCTACCTCGGCGAATAAGCGGAACACTTTTGCAAAAGCCGGGATGTCCCAGGCAACCGCAGAAGGTGAGGCTGCCCGTGAAAAAAAAGGTGCTCAGCTCACGCTGGCACCTTGAAAGGAGTTTCGCCACCTGGGTAGCGTTTTCCGGGAGAAGCGCTACGGCAGGCAGGTGGATTATTCACCGATGCCTCGCAGTCTTTCGGACAATCCACGTCAGGTATTTGATAGTTGATGACGCCGTTGCGGATTTCCTGGCTTGCCGACCAATTGCTTGCGCCATTCCCTGGGGCTCTGTCCATGCCAACGGTGGAACGCTCGGGTGAATGCGCTTTGGTCGCTGTAGCCGAGCAGGTCGGCCAACTGCGAAATCTTGATGGTCGAGTCTTGCAGGTAGTGGCAAGCCATGGCCTGGCGAGCATCGGACAGCAGGTCCTGGAAGGTGAAGCCTTCGAGTTCCAGTTGGCGCTGCAGCTTGCGCGTGCTCAGGCGCATGAACGCGGCGATGTATTCGATGTTGGCGCGGCCTTCGGGCATGAAGTTTCTTATCAGTTGCTGGACTAGCGCCGGCAATTCTTCGGCGGACATCTGCGTCAGGTGGTCGAGGTGCTTGCGAATCAGCCGGTGCAAGGCCGGGTCTGCGGACTCCAGCGGCGTATCGAGCGAACTGGCGTCGAACATCAGGCCGTTGTAGGTCGTATTGAAGCTGGGGACCATGCCGATGAGGCGACGGAATTGCCCGGGTTCGGCGACCGGCGTGTGCCGGAACAACATCGCCTGGGGTTGCCAGCGTTTGCCCAGCAACGTGCGCAGCAACTGTACGCCGACCCCCAGGGCCAGTTCCGAACCCTGGCGGTAGCCGGGCATTGAGGTGTCGGAGATGGTGTAGGACAGGATTGCGTGCTTGCCCTGTTCGTCGAGGGTGATTTTCGCGGCGCCGGAATGGATATGGTAGTAAGCGGTTAGTCCGGTCAGCGCTTCGCGCACATCCCTGGCGTTGCGAAACAGGTAGAGCAGGGGGCCGAAAATGCTAACGCCCTGGGCCAGGCCGTACTGCATGGCGAACAGGCGGTTCTGCGATTCCATTTCGCACAGCACCAGCAGGTCGAGCATTTTGCTGTAGGAAATCAGGCTGTCGGGAAGCTCTTCGAGGTCCAGGGGCAAGCCGGCCCGTTTCAGCATTTTTTCCGGATTTAGCCCTTGTTTTGCCGCGAATTCAGAGAAGTTTGCCAGCCCCGCAGCGCGAACGAAGTCGATCATCTTGAGCCCAATTATTGTTTTTGTAGGTCGTGCAAGGGCTGGAAAAACAGACGTCGGCTCCCCCTCGCGTTGTCGCGTATTGAAAGATTGCAGGCGCCAAATGTCAAATTTTCACCGATCACCTGATGCAGCATGTGGACTGATCCGATCGTGATCCGAAGCCAATCATCAGGAGAACAAGAAAATGGCGATGCCCCATCAAGTCCACGAACACAAAGACCTGTTGACCCTGAACACCAACGAGCTGCCGATGTACAGGGACGCCTTGCCGGGCGTGCCGGGCGTTGACGTGCAGCCGCTGTTTCTCGACCCCAGCGCCGGCATCTGGGTGCTGCGCGTGGTGTTCCAGCCGGGCGTAGTCCTGCCGCGTCACTATCACACCGGCACCGTGCACTTTTTCACCCTCACCGGCCGATGGAACTACGTCGAGTATCCGGACCAGCCGCAGACGGCCGGCAGCTACCTGTTCGAGCCGGGTGGTTCGATCCACCAGTTCATGGTCCCGACCACCAACACCGAGCCGACCGATACCGTCATGGTGGTCCACGGCGCCAATGTGAATTTCGACAGCGAAGGCAACTACCTCGGCCTGATGGACGCCAGCGACATCATGCATCTGTTCGATCACCTTGTGCGCGAGCGCGGCCTGGAGCCTGCGAAGTACATCACGCCACGCGCCGCCGACTACACCACGCGCGCGCGATAACCATCCTGGTCACCTGCCTTGGGCGGGTGACACTTCTTATCCGGTCGTTCCCACCTGCACGGTCTTCAGCGCGGTTGGCGCCTGTGCGCGTGGGCCATTGCCCAAGGACATTTTATGACTGACGTCACGATGCCCACCGGTAGCGCGGGACAAACCCCCGAGGTTCCACGCTCCGTTTTCATCACTGGGGCCAGCGGTTTCATCGGCCGTGCCCTGGCGGCGCGCTACAAGGCACTCGGCGCGCAAGTACGCGGCATGGACCTGATTGCCGACCCGGCCAACGACATCGTGGCCGGTGACCTGACCCGTCCGCAAAGCTGGGCCGGCCACGCCGCGGGTTGCGAGCTGTTCATCAATACGGCCGCGGTTGTGTCGCTCGCCGCGTCCTGGAAGCTGTACCGCGACGTCTCGGTACAAGGCGTGCGCAACTGCCTGGATGTCGCCATTGCCGGTGGTGCCAGGCGGTTCGTGCAGTTTTCCTCAATTGCCGCCCTCGGCTGGGACTACCAGGGCGAGGCCGATGAGCGCAGCGACGTGGTGATCGGCAATCACTATCGCTATGGCGTGGCCAAGGGCGCCAGCGAGCACGTGGTGCTGGCGGCGCACGCGGCGGGGGAGATCGATTGCACCATCGTGCGACCGGGCGATGTCTATGGCCCCGGTTCGCGAGCCTGGCTCAGTGAGCCGATGAAGATGGCCAAGGCCGGTGCGCTGATCCTGCCCAATGGCGGCAAGGGCATCTTCACCCCGGTGTACATCGACGACCTGCTCGATGGCGTCATGTTGGCCGCCGGTTTGCCTCAAGCCATCGGCCAGATCTTCCATATCAGCGCCAGCCATGCCGTCAGCTGCAAGACGTTTTTCTCCAGCCACTGGCGTTGGGCCGGGCGCAACGGCACGCCACACACCTTGCCCTTGTGCGTGGCCGTGGCAATTACCCATGTGCTCTGGACGGTGAATCGCCTGCTCAAGAAGCAGGGCGAAGTCGCGCCGGACACCATGTACATGTTCGCCCGCAAAGGTGGCGTGTCCATCGCCAAGGCTCAAAAGGTGCTCGGTTACCAACCCAAGGTCGATCTGGAGGAAGGCTTGCGCCGCTCCGAAGCCTGGTTGCGTGAAAGCGGCCAGATCGGCTGACGGCCAGGCCCAGGTCAATCCCACCCCGATAATGACAAGAGGGACGCCCCATGAAAGCGGTAGTGATGCGCGACAAACAACTGCTGGTCGACACGCTCAAGGCGCCAACGCCTGCGGCCGGCGAAGTGCTGGTCAAGACCCTGGCCTGCGGCATCTGCGGCTCGGACCTGCACATGTTCCACCATTGCGAGCATGTGCTCGGCAACTTCAAGCGCAGCGGTATTCCGGTCGACTTCGACGCCGGCCAGGACGTGGTGTTCGGCCACGAGTTCTGTGGCGAAATCCTCGACCACGGACCGGGCTGCGACAAACAACTCAAGGTCGGCACACGCGTGTGTTCGATGCCGTTCATCTTCAACCGCAACGGCTTTGAGCATGTCGGTTTCTCCAATGGCTATCCGGGCGGCTACGGCGAGCAGATGCTGCTTGCAGAAGGCTTGCTGGTGCCGGTGCCGGGTGATTTGCCGGCGCACCTGGCGGCGCTGACAGAGCCGATGTCGGTTGCCGTTCACGCGGTCAATCGGGCCCGACTTGAAGGTGATGAAGTGCCGATCGTGATCGGTTGCGGCCCGATTGGCCTGGCCATGATCGCCGTGCTCAAGTCCCGTGGCATAGGGCCGGTGGTGGCTTCCGACTTCTCGCCGAAACGTCGTGCACTGGCGGAAAAAATGGGCGCTGACGTAGTGGTCAATCCCGCTGAACAGTCCCCGTACCAGTCCTGGGTCGAGGTGGCGGCGCCGGCCGGTTATGACATCAAGGGCCCGCAGGCCATGTACGGCCTGGGGCCGCAGCCCAAACCCTGCGTGATCTTCGAATGCGTCGGCATTCCGGGCCTGATCCAGCAAGTGTTGCAGAGCGCACCGCCGCGCAGCCGCCTGATGGTGGTGGGGGTGTGCATGGAATCGGACCGGATTGAACCGATGGTCGGCATCGCCAAGGAAATGAACATCAGCTTCGCCTATGGCTACAACGGCGAAGAGTTCGCCCGGACCTTGTACGACCTGGCCGAGCAGAAGTTCGATGCGTCGCCGCTGATCACCTCGACCGTCGGGCTCGATGGCGTGGCCGAGGCGTTCGCGGCGCTGAGCAAACCCGATGAGCAAGCCAAGGTGATGATCACGTTCGAATGACCCGCCAGGGTCGTTCGTTGCAGGTAATTGCGGGAAGCAAACATGATGAAATTCAAGATCTGTAAAGGCCTGCTGTGGCCCCTGATGGCGGCTGTGTCACTCATCGTGACGAGCGCCTCGGTGGCTGCGGCCGACAAGAAACCCAACATCCTGGTGATCTGGGGCGACGACATCGGCTGGCAGAACGTCAGTGCCTACGGCATGGGCACCATGGGCTACACCACGCCGAGCATCGACAGCATCGGCGCCGAAGGCATCCGTTTCACCGATCACTACGGACAACCGTCCTGCACGGCAGGGCGCGCCGCGTTCATCACCGGGCAGTATCCGATTCGTTCCGGGATGACCACGGTCGGCCAACCGGGGGACAAACTGGGCTTGCAGGCGGCTTCACCGAGCCTGGCCGAGGTGCTGAAGAAGGCCGGCTATGCCACCGGCCAGTTTGGCAAGAACCACCTGGGCGATCGCAACGAGCATTTGCCTACGGTCCATGGCTTCGATGAGTTCTTCGGCAACCTGTACCACCTCAACACCCAGGAAGAATCCGAGCAGCGTGATTTCCAGAATTTCGCCAAGGCCTATTCCGGGAGCCTTGAGGCGTACGAGGGCAAGTTCGGTACCCGGGGCGTCCTGCATTCCTATGCCAGCAATACCGATGACGCCACGCAAGACCCGCGCTTCGGCCGGGTCGGCAAACAGACCATCGAGGACACCGGCCCGCTGACCCAGAAGCGCATGGAGATGTTCGATGAAGAGGAGGTCGCGACCAAGGCCATGGGCTTCATGAAGCAAGCCAAGGCTGCGGACAAACCGTTCTTCGTCTGGATGAACACCTCGCGCATGCACCTCTACACGCGCCTCAATGACAAATGGCGCTATGCCGCCGAGCAGTACAGCTCCGAAGGCGACCTGTACGGCTCCGGCATGTTGCAGCACGACCATGACGTCGGCCAGATTCTCGATTTCCTCAAGGAAAACGGCCTGGATGAGAACACCATCGTCTGGTACTCCACCGACAACGGCCCCGAGCATTCCTCCTGGCCGCACGGTGGGACGACACCGTTTCGCAGCGAGAAAATGTCCACCTACGAGGGCGGTGTGCGGGTCATCTCGATGCTGCGTTGGCCAGGTGTGATCAAGCCTGGCCAGGTGCTCAACGGTATCCAGGCGCACATGGACATGTTCACCAGCCTGGCGGCCGCGGCCGGCGTCAAGGATGTCGCGGCCGACATCAAGCAGGAGAAAAAGCAGTACATCGACGGGGTCAACAACTTGCCTTACTGGAAGGGCGAAGCCAAGGACTCGGCACGCAACAGCCTGTTTTACTATTACGAAAGCAAGTTGACCGCCGTCCGCCTGGGGCCCTGGAAATTCCACCTGTCGACCAAGGAAGACTATTACGCCAACCTGGTGCCGCGCACCGTGCCGCTGGTGTTCAACCTGCGCATGGACCCGTTCGAGAGCTACGACAACAAGGACTCCTACGGGCATCTGCTGCAAAAGGTCTCGTGGCTGATTCAGCCCGTGGGCGAGATCATCGGCGCGCACTTGAAGACCCTCGCCGAGTATCCGCCGGTGCAAGGCGGCAAAAGCTACGACATGTCGAATCTGGTGCAGGATTTCCTCAATCGCGCCAAGCAATAATCCAGGCTGGAAACCTGTGGGAGCGGGCTTGATCGCTAAGGCTGTGGGTCAGGCGACCTGTTTTTGGACGGTGTACATATCCATTCCAGCGTTAACGGCCACTTAGGGTTTCGCCCTTACTGTAGGAGCCCGGCTTGCCGGCGAAGGCGCCCTGGCGGACGATAATTATCTTTTAGGCGTACATATCCATTCCTGCGGTAACGGCTACTTAGGGTTTCGCCCTTACGGCGAGTCACTTGGAAGAGCCCCAAGTAACCAAGGGCTCTTGCCCCTGGCGTTCGGCCCCTCGCTGGGGCTCGGGGTACCCTCGCTCCGGTCCTGCTCCGTGGGTCGCCGCGATGGGCCATCCATGGCCCAGCGCGGCTAAACCGGCATCCATGCCGGTTTACCCACTGCGC
>NZ_JAAVXC010000024.1:0-162819 GCF_013416725.1 Pseudomonas sp. SbOxS1 | reverse complement strand
ACACAAGATCCAAGACCGCCTTCGCCGGCAAGCCGGCTCCTACAGGTCGCATGATTTTTGTAGGAGCTGGCTTGCCAGCGAAGAGGCCCGCAAGCCCGACACAAGATCCAAGACCACCTTCGCCGGCAAGCCGGCTCCTACAGGTCGCATGATTTTTGTAGGAGCTGGCTTGCCAGCGAAGAGGCCCGCCAGCCCGACACAAGATCCAAGACCGCCTTCGCCGGCAAGCCGGCTCCTACAGGTCGCATGGTTTTTGTAGGAGCTGGCTTGCCAGCGAAGAGGCCCGACAGCCCGACACAAGATCCAAGACCACCTTCGCCGGCAAGCCGGCTCCTACAGGTCGCATGATTTTTTGTAGGAGCTGGCTTGCCAGCGAATGGGCCCGCAAGCCTGATGCAAGATCAAGGCAGCCTTCGCCGGCAAGCCGGCTCCTACAGGGGCTGGTTGCCTGTGATATTGATGCGATATTCGAGGCCGTCTCGAACGGCAATGTTCAGAGCATGCCTTTGAGGTATCTGCGAACCTGTCGATACCGCGCACACCCTTCCAGCAGTCCTGCTTTAGGGCGGGTTTTATCAGCCTGGGCTTGCTGCGGGCTGCAAGGCAGGCCGCGGATCTGCGCCAGGGGTTGTTCATCGCCGCACGGCCATTGCAACGCATCCGGGCGGATACGCCACAGTGGCACGCCGTGGGCCTGGGCACGGGCTGGCAGATCGCCCGATTCGTAAGCATGCCACACCATCAGCTTGCCCGTTTCGCGGGCCACAGTCGGGATCAGCTCGGCGCTGTCGCGGGCAAACGTCAAGCGGCCCCAGCGACTGTTGAGCAACCTGCGCAGCGCCGGCCGCTCGCGGCGCGGCACGCCGATCAGCGTCAGGTTGCCGGCAAACTGGCTGTCCTGCCGCTTTTGCCGGGCCAGTTGCCGGGCCACGGTCATGACGTCACAGCGCTGGTCGGTCAGCGGGTCGACGTAACGGCAATAGCGGATATACGCCGCCGCCACCAACTGCACCAGGGTTGGACGTGCCTGGCGGCGGGGGATGGCCAGGCGATCATCGGTCAAGCCCCAGCCGGCATAGAACGGCAGGCCGAAACAGGTCACCGGGATGCCCTGGATCAAGGCCTCGAGCCCGGCCTGGCTGGTGCCCACATAAACCCGTTGGGCCCGGCGCGCCAGGGAGGCCCAGGACACATGACGACTCTCCAGCACCAGGCCGCGTTCGCGGGCCGCATCGAGCAGGCAGCTTTTCTTGTGGCCGGTGACGCAGTCCGGGTGAATCCGCACCCGCACATCCGCCTCGGGATTTTCCGCCAGCGCCGCGTCGAGCATGCGGATAAAGTCCGCCTCACACAGCCCGCCACCGGGAATCGAAAAGTCGCCGTAGGTCTGGTCCACCACAAGCACCAGCGGCCGCTCACGCCCCAGCGGATCGTCATCGCTCAAGTCCGGCGCATTGTTGTACTTGCCGATGCCGCTGCTGCGCATCAGGGCAATCAGTTCCTGCGCGGTGGCCAGATCCGCATCGCTCAGGGTGTGCGGCACCTGCAGGATGTTCTCCAGCAACGACGGCCGATCGGCCAGGTAGTGAATGCCGATCGGATCGACCACCATCGACATCGGCGTATCGCCTTCCACCCCCAGCGACGAAGAACGCAAGAAGCCATCCTCCAGCGCCACGTAGGGAATACCCCAGCGCTTGCACAACACCCGGGCATGATCCGACGAGCTCTTGTAGCCGATCCCGGAAATCGCCTTCAACCCCGCAGGCCGTTGTCGACCGCGTCGCCACAACCACTGCGGCGTTCCTTCAGGGTCGAGAAACTCACCCAGGTGAAAGACTTTCCACATCACCCATTGCGACATGATGCCCACCCAGCCGGGGCCTTCCACCAGGGACTCAAGGGCGACGGGTCGATTCATTTCGTGGGCACTCGTGAAAGGGGTGACAACGTGCGGCGCAGGTTGATGACCGTGGGAATCGGCATCAGGCGGCTGAGCCAGCGCAGGGTGCGGATCGGCACAAAGCCGTGGCGGGCATAGAACGCCCGGGCGGCGAGGTTTTTCGCCTGCACTTCCAGCTCGACTTTTTCATGGCCGCCGCCCAACGCCTGCTCGAACACCGCCTGCAGCAAGGTGCTGGCAATTCCCTGGCGGCGGGCGACCTTGTGCACGCGCAAGCCATACAGGTAAAACCCGTAGTACCACTCACGGCACTCGCTGATCATGAACAGCCCGTAGCGCAGCGTGCCACCCAGCCAGCCGAACTCACGCACAAAGGGCGCGAGGCCTGGTGAAAACGGCCCGAGTCGATGATGTTTGAACGCCGCGTAACCGATGACGCCATCACTGCGAGAGGCAATCAACACCCTGTCCCAATTGATCCCGTCGGCCAACAGGCGATAACGGCAATCTTCGTCGCCGAGGATGAACGCCAGCGAGCCACGCCCCGAGGTGATCCAGCGTGCAATCGCCGGCTCGCGCTGCGCAAGGCTGGAGGCGAGGACGATCTGCACCGGTTCACGCTGCATCGTGTACCGACGCCAGGTGATCGATAAACGCCTTGGCGAGGTGCTCGACCCCCATGTCCGCGGGAGCGCTGGCGCTGCGCGCGGTATTGGACCAGATGAAGTACTCGGTATCGCCATCCGGCTCACCCAGGGCGCCATACACGTCGGGCAGGATCGGCACATGGTCGCCGAAGAAACACAGCCCGGTCGGCGTGTCGCGCGCCAGCAAGTGCTCACGCAACTGGCCGAGCATGCGATTGGCGTTGCCCAGGTGGCGCACGTACGGCGCCAGGTCGCGCAGGTCTTCAGGCAGGGGACGGTCGAACCATTGCGCCAGATCGGCCGCTTCGACGCTTTCCAGGTGCAACGGCCCGTGGTTCTCCATGGTGATGGCATGGATGTACAACGGCTGCGTACGACCCGGCGCATCCAGCAATTCGCGGATCTTGTCCGCCACCGCACAGTCACCGATAAAGGGGCCGGCCTTCTGCTGCTCGGTGAAGCTGCGCACGTCGATGAACTCATCGAAGCCCAGTGCCGGCAGCACCTTGTCGCGACCGTAGAAACTGCCCACATAAGGATGCACGCACACCGTGCGATAACCCCGGCGCTTGAGTTCCAGGGCGATGCTGGCAACGCCCTGGCGTGCCAGGTGGCGATAAGGGTTGAAGCGATGGACGCCGAGCTGGTCGACCTTGATGCCGGTCAGGAAGGCGAACTCGGTACGCACCGTGTTGGCACCCCAGGCCGCCACCTGCAAACGGCCGTGGGCCAGCGCTTCATCGCGCAAGGTGTCGAATTGCTCGAGCACCTGCGCACGAACACCGGGCCACAGCCTGCGCGCATCGAAAAACGATTCACTCTGCACCGACACCAGGTCCGCGAGGGTGGCATCGGCCATGGGCCGTGCTTCCTCGCCAAGGAACGGCGACTTCAATGACGCCAGCGCCACAGGGCGCCGGGCGGCAAAAAAGTACGTCCACAAACTGGCCGCCAAACCCCAGCGCCCCAAGTCCAGGCCGGCGTCGAAGGTCGGCTTCAGGGGTTTAAATCCACCAAGCCAGAGCAGCGCCAGGCCACCGATCAAGGTGCCCGTCGCCACGGCATGGGCGTTGGCACCCACCGGTTCGAAATACAGGCCGCAGGCCAAATACACCAAAAACAGCAGCGCCAAACCAATGGCCTTGCCGATGCCGAAGAACGGCAGGTACAGGCGCGGATAGCGCACCGCATCGCTGAAGTATTCGAAGTCGGCGCACACGAAGGGCTCGCGCAGCGAATGGTACTTGGCGTTGCTCACCAGCACGATCAATAGCCACAGGGCCAGCACGTTCACCGCGCTGAACCAGGCACGGCCGGTGATCAGGTACAGCAAGCCGATGGCGAACCCCCAGGCACCGGCGTGCAACAGCCAGGCGCGCAGCGGGCGACGCCAGCCGGGGCAGGGCACCAAGAGTTTTTCGAACGCGCACGAGAGGAAAAAACCGAGCACAACCACCAGGCTAAACGCACTACTCAACACATCAGGCACCGTAATCCAGCCACCGCAAAATGATCGACGACAGCCGTGGCGGAATAACCCCCAGGGCCCAGCATCCAAGGTTCAGCGGGAACGGAAAGCTGATCCGTGCCTGGTTTGCCGCCAGGCCACTGCGAATCCTGCGCGCGGCCTTGTCCGGCACCCACAGCAAGGGTTTCGGGCCGGGCATTTCAAAGCACATCTTCGATTCGACGTAGCCGGGCATGATCACGTTGATCTTCACCCCGTCCACCGCCACCAGGTCGCGCATCGCTTCGCCGTAGGCCTTGATCGCCGCCTTGCTGGCGCTGTAGCTCGGGGTGGCGGGCAGCCCGCGCCAGCCGGCCAGCGAACTGAACAGGGCGATCTGCCCGGACTTGCGCGCGCGCATCGCCGGCAACGCCGCCTGCACCGTGGCCAGGGCCGCCAGCACATTGATTTCGATCAGCGCCTGGGACAGTTCCCAGATTTCGCCCTCGCCGTTATCACCGGTGGAGGTGTTGACCCCGGCGCCAACGATGATCAGGTCCGGCGCCTCGCTTTCGCTGATCTCACTGATCCAGCGGCGCAAGGCTTCCAGGTCCTGGACGTCGAGCGGCTGCAGCAACACCCGGGCACCGAGGGCGCGGCATTGCACAGCCATTTCTTCCAGGCGATCCAGGCGCCGGCCTTGCAGGATCAGGGTCACCCCCGGTGCCGCGTAAGCAGGCGCCAGGGCACCACCGATGCCGCCGGTGGCACCGGTGATGAGAATGCAGCGTGGAGACTTGTGCAGCGTCATAGGTACTGTTCGATCTTCGAGGTTTTCGCCATCAACACTTCCAGGGAGTTGTTCACCGCCATGTCGATGCCACAGCGGGTATAGAAGCCGCCGTTGACCTGCGTGGTGTGAATGACCGTGCTGCGAAAGCGTTGAAACAGCGTGGAGTCAGGTGGTTCCGGGTGGTCCCAGAACGCGTCGAGGCCGCCCTGGTGGGTCAGCCCCTTGAGGTTGTAGATCGGGTCGCTGAGGGCGATGGTTGGCACGTTGTGCATCAGCGACGAGCCGCCCACGGTGCTGTTGACCGTGACCACGCCGGCGACATGAGACAGCAGCGTCGGCATGTGCCCGCTCTCGAGGAAATCCACGCGGCCTTCGATGCCCAGCTTGTGGGCGATGCGCCGGGTGATGCGCTGGTAGTTGACGATGCCGGGCGTCAGCGGATGGTTCTTCACCACCAGCCGCGCATCGCTGCCGGCATGCCGGGCGAACGAGCCCATCACATGCTTGAGCACATCCTTCATGTGGCGGAACGGCGAGTGATCGCGGATCTGTGCATCGCTGTCCAGTTGCAAGGGCAGCAGGAAGGTGCGGTGACGGTTGCGCACCACCTCACTGATCACCTCGGAATCGCGACCCTTGGCACTCAACAGGCGAAGGCCCTGGCGAATATAGCCCGCATACTCCACCGCCGCGTTGAACGGCGCGTGGGTCTTGTAATGGGGAAACACCACTTTGTTCAGCGCGCCGCCGACGTGATACATCACATCGTGCAGGGCCCGGGAGGCAAACGACAGGCGAAACTCGTTGCCGTTGTGATAACGCGGGATGTACTTGCCCACCTCCCGATACCACTCCGGATCCCGGGGCAGCAGCGAATGACTGTTCACGCCATTGCGCTCGAGGGTAATCCAGTAGGGTCGGAAGTAGCCTTCCTCGAACACATGCACACGAATACCCAGCGACTTGGCCAGCGCCACCGCCGGTTGATGCACCGGCCGGCAGTCGCCGAACAGCACCACGTCGGTGATGTGCTCCGCCTTGAAGCAGTGGTTGTAGAAATCCGCCAGCTGCTCGGGGCGCGCCGAGTAAAACACCCGCGCACCGCTGCCATACAGGGTATCGCCCATGTTGAAACTGACCGACTTGACCCGCTGTCCCTCGTTGCGCAGGGCTTGCGCCAGGCGCGAGAAAAACGGCGAACTGACGCCCTGCAAAAACAGGAACGAGTTGCGCGGCTTCACCGGCACCGGACGCAGCGAGCGCTGCCTGGGAATCAGGATTGCCTGAGGCGTGGTTTCAAAACCGTAAGGAACAAACGCCGAATCATCTCTCGCCATGTTGAAGTTCTTCCTTGCGTTGGTACTTCATCCCAGTTCTGGATCTCGATAAGCGTGCGTTCAGGCGTGGTAAATTTTCGGGTGATGCGGCTGACATAAGTCGGGTAGCGGATCAGCGTCGCGGCCACCAGCTCGTCCAGGCTCAGGCGCCGGGTACGGCGCGCCTGGACGTCCGGGCTCAGGTCGCGATCCTGGGTCAACCCCCAACCGGCATAGAACGGCTGGCCATAAGTGGTTACCGGCACGCCGCGCAACAAAGCTTCGAAGCCCGATTGCGAGGTCAGCACATGCACCTCGTCGACCTCGGACAACAGCGAGTGGAAAGGCACATCGCCCACCACCTGGTTGCACCAGTCGCTGGTGCGTTCTTCGTCTTCGCCGGCCTCACGTGTGCCGGCCAGTACTTCGGGGTGCGGCTTGTACAACAGCCACGCCATCGGATGACGCTCGCGCACCGCCTTGAGCAAATCCAGGTTGCGGTGGATCCGGTGCGCGCCATAACGAATCGACGCATCCGACTCCACCTGCCCCGGCACCAGGATCACCCGCTCGACACCGGCCGGGCGTTTCCACGGGGTGCCGGGCAGGTTGTACTTGGTCACGCCGGCCACGCAGATCGCTTCACGCAACGCCGCTGCCCGCTGCAACAAGCCCGGTGCACAAGGCTCGTTTTGCAAGATGTGTTCCAGACGTGAAGGGCGGGTGGCGTCGTAGTAAATGCCCAGGTCGTCGAACACCCAGGACAGAGGGCGGGTTTTCTTCGCACCCAGGCCGACGGAGCGCAGGAAGCCGTCTTCGACGCGGCCGAGGTGGCGAGTTGATTTTCCGGACAGGGGCGTATCGTGCTGGCAACCCCAGGTGATCACCGGAGCGGTCACGTGGCGACGGGAGAAACGCCCGAGAAACCGAACGGATGAGCCGTTGAAGAAGTCGAGCACCAAGGGTTGTTTCCACTTGCTGAAGCCGACCATTTGCAAGTCATGGGGCAAGCGACTGCGCATCCGTCGCTGCAAACCCAGCCACGCCAGCACGGTATCGACCTGACACGGCGCACCCGTCTCCGGGTCGACGTAGCGCGGATATTCCACCAGCGCGGCATGCAGCAACTGCTCAAGGCTGACCGGCTGACGTCGCTCAGGCGCGGGCAGCGCATCAAGGGTCAAACCCCATCCGGCATAGAACGGCATGCCAAAAGTGTGCACCGGCACGGCCCACAACAGGGCATCGAAGCCCAGTTGCGAAGTCATCACGTACACCGCATCGACGGCCGACATCAGCTCGGCAGGGTGCACGTTATCGCTGATCACCTGCACCCGCGGATGCTTACGCAAGGCCGCCAGGTCGAAGTGCCCCTGCTTGCGCCCGGCCACTACGTCCGGGTGAACCTTGACCACCACCGTGCTCTGCGGGTGACGGGCCAGCGCAGCGTCGAGCATGCGCTGGAAATCGGCGGCAGTGGCACCTTGTAGCGAGGCATCGCCACGGGTCTGATCAGCAACCAGCACGCAAGGCTGCGGCAATGCGCAGGCCTCGATCCGCGCGCCGTTGTACTTCGACACCCGCTCTTCGCACCAGCTCGCCTGCAAGGCACGGGCACGCAGCACCTGCGCTTGGGTCAGCGGTACGGGAATCAGTTGTTCGAGGCGAGAAGGAGCGCTGGCGTCGTAGTAGATGCCCACCGGGTCGACAACCAACGACAGCGGCGGGTCTTCAGCACCGAGTCCCACCGAGCGCAAAAAACCGTCTTCGACCGTAATCAGCGGCAACCCGCCAGCATCGGCAGCGGTCTTGGCACGCAGCGCACTGGGCTTGCGTCCCCACGCCAACACGTCATCGGCCTGGGTAATGTCGCCCACCGTACCACACAGCAGCCGATATTCAGGCAGCAAGGCGGGGAGCGTGGAGATCTGTTGCGCACCCTTGGACAGAATCAGCAAAGAGCGACGCGGTGGAGCAGCATTGTCCATAAAAAACAGCGGATATCCATAACGGGCGCACTCTTCGGTCAGGCACAAATCATTGCGTGTGCCTGGAGGAAATGCTCAATGAAATTTGCTGCGGATGATAATACAAACGGACGATTGCCATTCATAAAAGTAGGAGGATTCTGACGACTTTTTCACATAATTCGTGATTTCCCGAAACACGTGCAGACCCCGCCAGCCAGCGGCCCGATGAGCGGCAGCTGCGGCGCTCACGGGCCGATTGACAATCATAGAAAGCCTATCCCCCAGCCTAAGAGCGGACTTGCCAGAGAAGACGTCGGCAAGCCCGGGACCGGCGTTTTTTACAGCCGCACTAAATGACGCGATGACAGGGTTCAAGAAAGAAGGCCGGTTCCAGGTAATCACTCGGTGCATCAATGGCGGGCTCAATGGACGGACAGATCGGCTGAAGCTGTGGGCGAAGGCTTCGACGTGTTAGCGTGATCTCGCTGTCGAAGCCTCTCTGCTGGCTGTATGCAAGGCGTGCGTGCGTGATTTGAATCGATAGGATTTTCGGGCGAATAATACAGGTCGTCTTCGTCATCCCGCAGGTGGCAGTACCACCCATACAGCGATGCCACAAGGGTGACAACGATCATGGCTATGAGGATGAAGACTAGATAACGCATCGTACTCGGCTGCCTTTAGTGGTGCGAGTGTATGGTTGAGATGCGTCCTTGCTGGTAAGCGAATTTAAGCCACTTGGAGAAACTGCTGTCTGTAGGGTAAAGCCCTACATGAGGGTTTTTTTCCCCTAGATGCAGGAGCCGGCTTGCCAGCGGCGGCGCCTATCCAAGCCAATCTATATCGCCTAAATTCACTCAACCTCCGAAGAAACATCCCACAACCCTTTCAGGTTGCCCCTCGGAAGCTGCATCTCTAGCCTTTGCCCGCCGCTGTCAAATCAGCGGCCGGGGCTGGCAACCCCGAAGTGTAAACGGCGCTAAAGCGCCCTTCATAACGAAGGATTGCGCGCTTTTAATGTGTGCACTCCGTTATGGCGGCTGTGCGCTGGAGACCTCCGTGTCTACCGGGTTGCCGTTTGCTCGTGTTTCCAGCCTGCGTACAGCTGCCACCCCTTCGCCTGGAAGCGGATGGGGGGCATCTCAAAGCATCAAACGGAGCTTCATCATGCCCAAACCTTTCCCCAATCCCCCCGAAACATAAATTGACCTGCACCTGAAACCCGCAATCCTCAAACCCTGCGCGTCCCACAATCCCAGCTCGATGTTCGTCGTCGCCCCAGGCATCGACACTGAAACGCTGCTGGCCCACGCCTGCCAATCGCTGGCGTCTGCCAGTGTCATGGCCAGTGATTTCGCAACATTCGTGGATGGGCCGCTGCGCAGCATGCTGCTAGGTATCCAGCAGGTGATCATGCTGGCTGATATGGCGGTGAATCGAGCGCTGGATAATCTTGATCCGCAAGGGTGATCACGTACGCAAAACCCCGGGCATGAAGACGCCCTCCTGTCAAACAAGCCCATTGTAGGAGCTGGCTTGTCGGGTCGCCGCATCGCAGCGAAGGCGTCCTCACCTCAAACAACGAACGTCCGTATCGACTCGCCTAACGCCCCGAAATCAAGGGTAGTGCCAACAAGTACTCATACTTCTCAAGCAACAGATCCAGCTTGCCCCGTCGCTTATAGTCAGCAATGGTCGTGGGCCGCAGGAAATACCAGAGAGAGTTTTGCAGGAACAAGTAATCCAGGTTGCGCAACGCCTGTTGCTGGTCGAACCGAGGGTCCAGCACTTCGACATAGGTGGCGAGGAACTCGGCGCGAACGCTGATAAAGCGTTCCATGTCACTGCGCCGGAATACCGCACTCACATAGGAACCGCCGTCAAATCCGACACGCCCGATCTTGAACTCGCTCCAGTCGATCATTTGCAGACCCTGGGGCGACTGGAAAAAATTCTTGCGCAAGTAATCCATATGACAAAAACAGCGCTGACTGTTTTTTGCCCGATTGGCCTCCCGACGCACTATCGGCCGTAGTGCGAGAAGTCGACGGGGCAGGTCAGCAAAGCGGTTATCGTCTCGAGCCAATTTCACAAGGGAGTGCAAATAGCGCTCGAAATTGAAGCGCGGCCGCACTAGATACCAAGGCCGAAAAAAATCCATGGTCCAGAACTTGGGAGCCTGCCACCAGGCCGAGAAGCCGAGATATCGACTGGACAGATTCTCGATTTCGGCAATGCCCGGCGCCATGATCTTGGCGATAGATGCCAGGCGTGGCGGACGGC
This sequence comes from Pseudomonas sp. SbOxS1, assembly GCF_013416725.1. Classification (NCBI taxonomy): domain Bacteria; kingdom Pseudomonadati; phylum Pseudomonadota; class Gammaproteobacteria; order Pseudomonadales; family Pseudomonadaceae; genus Pseudomonas; species Pseudomonas sp. SbOxS1. The sequence continues at coordinate 152,460 of NZ_JAAVXC010000024.1, read as the reverse complement.
CTTGTACATAACTGGTAAAAATCAGGCTTTCCCACGGTGTCTCAATGACGCCCAGGCAAATTGGGTGCTTGAAATGAACGCTTCCCCATAGCACGTTGCGCTCTCGATAAAAGCGTGACTCAAGACTGGGGATAAAGAGAATTTTGCGAATCGACTTTTCGATCACGTCAACCGTGGCGCCGGTACGGAGATCCGTTATTCGGTGATGCCGAACGTAATTGACGAACGAGGCATTGGACGCCAAGCCGGTCGTGACGATGCTGAAACCATCAGCTCGATACGCAGGCAGGAAAAAGCTCAAGCGTTTTTCCAGCGTGGAGCGGCTTAACCAGAAAGCATTCCTGTTGCTGGCGAATATTGTGGTGTTCGAATCGATACCCATGCGTTCCAACTGTAAGCAATCATCCATTTTTTGCCTGACACACCAGTGAAGGCGGCGCGGTCCTTGCCCACTTCCCCGTAACAGTTGACCAGAAAGGGCGCGATAGTACGGATTCTGTCCATTGATTGCCAATTATCTGGCGCGTAACGACTTATTCTTGGGAAATTTCCTACAGACGGAAGTCTATTGGCGTTCCATGACCGGTGTTGAGCCGTTACCATACGCGCCTTCAAAATCAAGGAACGATAAGGTCCCCCATGAATCACCTTCCGATTGCCAAAGAAGCCCTCTGCGCCCAGGCGCAAGCCATCAGTCAGCTGGCGGAGCGCCTGGATGGCGAATTCCAGCGTGCGGTCGAACTGATCCTCGGTTGCAAAGGTCGCACCGTCGTGTGCGGCATGGGAAAATCCGGCCTGATCGGGCAAAAGATGGTCGCGACCTTCGCCTCCACCGGCACCCCGAGCTTCTTCCTGCATCCGGCTGAAGCCTTCCACGGCGACCTGGGCATGCTCAAGCCGATCGACGTGCTGATCCTCATCAGCTACAGCGGCGAGACAGAAGAACTGATCAAGCTGATTCCAAGCCTGAAATCCTTCGGCAACAAAATCATCGCCATGACCGGCAACGGAAAGTCGACCCTGGCCAAGCACGCGGATATCTGGCTGGACATCTCCGTCGAGCGAGAGGTATGCCCAAACAACCTGGCGCCGACGACCTCCACCCTGGCAACCATGGCCATGGGCGATGCCTTGGCCGTAGCTTTGATCGAAGCCATTCAATTCAAGCCGATGGATTTTGCCCGCTACCACCCCGGTGGCAGCCTGGGTCGCAAGTTGCTGACCCGAGTCAGCGATGTCATGCACACGCCAGCACCGATCGTCACCCCGGCCACCAGCTTCCACGACTGCCTGCTGGTGATGACCCAAAGCCGTATGGGCCTGACCGTGGTCATGGAAGAGGGTGCGCTGGTCGGTATCGTCACCGACGGCGACCTGCGTCGCGCACTGCTGGAAAACGAAGGCGTGATCCACACCACCGTTGCCCACTTCATGACCGCCAACCCGCACACCATCAAGGATGATTCGCAGCTGTCGGAAGCGGAAGCCTACATGCTCGACAACAAGATCCGTGCCCTGGCCGTCACCAACAGCGCCAACGCTGTCGTAGGCGTCGTCGAAATCTTCGACTGATACCGTCAATCTCCAGGCGCCACCAACTCCTACGATCCAACGCGCTCACTGTAGGAGCTGGCTTGCCAGCGAAAGCGCCCGCAAGGGCGCCTTCATTTTCAAGCGTGCAAACGCTGCATCCCGCGTAGTCCATATATCGATCTGCAGAAACGAAAACGGAGCCCAACATCGGCCCCGTTATTGTCTTCCATGAACGACTCGTCGGCTTACTGCGCCATCTTCGCCATCACCTGCGCATAACCCGCCGCAGTGCCCAGTACCGCATCCTTGCCCTGAGCAAACAGAATACTGTCCGCGACTTCACGGAATGCACCGGTACCGCCCGCTGCGCTCAGCACATGGGTGGCCGCCGCTTTCACGTACACCGGCGCATCCGCCACGGCAAACGACAGAGCGCAAGCCGCGAAGGCCGGCAAGTCAATGCAGTCGTCACCAATGCACGCCGTTTGCGCGGCGCTGACACCGGCTTCCGCCATCAACTGGTTGCACGCCGACTGCTTGTCCTTCACGCCGAACTGGCAAAGGGTAATGCCCAGGTCAGCCACGCGCTTGCGCAACGTTGCCGAATCACGCCCGGACAACACCGCCACCCGCACACCGTTTTCTTCCAACAACCGCATGCCCATTCCATCGCGCACATGGAAGCGCTTCAGGCATTCGCCAGTGGCGTCGTAATAGATGCCGCCATCGGTAAGCACACCATCCACATCGGTGATCACCAGACGAATATCGTTAAGGGTCGGCTGTGGGGCAGGGGCCTGGCCGCTAATCAGCGCCCGCACTTGCTCCAGGCACTCCGGTGTGTCCACGCCCGGCCCGGTCGGTTCGACCTCGTACGCCCGAATGCAGTAACCCGCGGCCATCAGCCTCAGTTGCTCGAGTTTCTCTGCATGCTCCAACATCGGCTGTGGCAGGCTGCTGTAGTCGGCCAGCACATCGCGACGATAGCCGTAGACACCAACGTGCTTGAGGTAGTGCGCGACTTCGCCGTCCCGTGGGTACGGAATCGGCGAACGGCTGAAGTACAGCGCGTTACCGTTATTGGCCAGCACCACTTTCACAGTGTTGGGGTTGCCGGCTTCGTGCGCTTCGATCGGGTGGCACAGGGTGCCAACCTTCACGCTCGCATCAGCGAGCATGCCCGCAGCCAGCGCCTCGATGTCCGCTGGACGTACCAGCGGTTCATCTCCTTGCAGGTTGATGTAGATGTCCGCATCAATCTGCGCCATGACTTCGGCCAGGCGGTCGGTGCCGGAGGGGTGATCCGGCGAGGTCATGACGCATTCGCCACCGAACGCGCGCACTGCTTTCGCAACGCGTTCGTCGTCAGTGGCGATCACCACCACATGAGCATTGGCGACTTGCAGGGCGCGTTCGTAAACGTGTTGCACCATTGGCTTGCCGGCAATATCAGCCAGCGGCTTGCCCGGCAGGCGAGTCGAGCCATATCGGGCCGGAATGACAATCGCGACTCGTTGTTCTGTACTTGCCATGTTCACAATCCTTGTTTCAACAGATTTGGCTTCAGGCAATGTTCAGTGGCGGGAACGACTTGACCAGATCATCCAGTGCCTTGATCTGCGCCAGGAACGGCTCCAGTTGATCCAGCGGCAGGGCGCTTGGGCCGTCACACTTGGCTTGATCCGGGTTCGGGTGAGCTTCCAGGAACAGACCAGCCAGGCCAACACCCATGCCGGCACGGGCCAGTTCAACGACCTGCTCACGACGACCACCCGATGCAGCGCCCGACGGATCACGCTGCTGCAGGGCATGAGTCACGTCGAAAATGATCGGCAGGTTCGCGCAGGTACGCTTCATCACGCCGAAGCCCAGCATGTCCACGACCAGGTTGTCATAACCCAGGCAGGTGCCGCGGTCGCACAGGATCAACTGGTCGTTACCGGCTTCCTTGAACTTGTGCACGATGTTCTGCACTTGCGACGGGCTCAGGAACTGAGGCTTCTTGATGTTCACCGGCTTGCCGGTTTTGGCCAGAGCCACTACCAGATCGGTCTGGCGGGCCAGGAATGCAGGCAGTTGCAATACGTCAACCACTTCGGCGACAGGCTCGCACTGGTAAATCTCGTGGACATCGGTAATCACCGGTACGCCGAACTCAGCCTTTACCGCTTCGAAAATGCGCAGGCCTTCTTCCATGCCTGGGCCGCGATAGGAGTGGATGGAGGAGCGGTTGGCTTTGTCGAAACTGGCCTTGAAGACATAAGGAATGCCCAGTTTCTCGGTGACGCGCACGTATTCGGCACAGGCGGTCAGGGCCAGGTCCAAGGATTCAAGGACGTTGACGCCGCCAAAAAGGACGAAGGGGGCGGTGTTGGAGCATTCGATGGTTGGGGTGATTTTCAAGATCTATAGTCCATTTTGGAGAGTTTTTGACGCGTTGATTCATTCAACAATTAATTTTAATTGTTTTTGAGAATATGGTCTATTTTGGTTTTATCAGTTTGAAAAAGCTTATGGGCAATAAAAGCTATTTGATTACTCACTTGTGCCTGATGTCATGTTTTTGTCGCCACATGGTTGAGGGGACCTCGCGTCTTTCGGTTTTGTTGACGAGCCTCTGGATCAAGCGATCTCCTTCGCCAAAGATTCGATTCGATCGAAATCTTTACGCATAATTCCTAGGAGCAATGCCTGGCCACCTCATAGCTACGACATTTACCGAGCTATAGAGAGCCTTGCATGGACCGCATCCACACAACGTTGCTCCCTTCATTTGCTCCGTCTCGTGCCGGGGCAATTCTAGGAGGGGGCCTCTAGCGCCGCAATTCCCAAGGGCAACGCTAAATAGGCACACGTTTTGCTAGAACATATTCGGTTTGTGTAGCAAAATTGGCCTGTCAAACAGGGGGGTGAGCAATGCCGACACCACAATGCTCAGATATTGACTTCGCGCTGAATAATTCCCTAGCTACCCAATCCATATATAAGAAGCAAAGTAGGGTCTGCACGAAAAGCCTAAAAGTATAATAACACTGCAGCATGCATCATCCGGCACAATAAATTTGGATCAAAAGAATATGATGTTAACAGGAATAAATGTAAGTTTAAAAACAGCGGCTGAAAATTCTGGCGGAACATGGCATCCAGTGGATTTGCAGCACGAAAGCTACGACTGGATTAAGAGAGAGCGAAAGCACGTTGAGTTTGGTGTGGCTGAACTCAATAACGTAATTGTGAATCATGCTTCGCAGATTTTCTTGCCGCAGCATGACATGTGTGTGCTTGACGAAGGTTATGTAAACGCACTGAAGTGGTTTCCGATGCCTCACAGTATGGAGGGCGATCGGTTTACTGCGACGATAGATAAGCCTATCACTGAAATTACAGCTCCTACTGTGTTGGTTGGAGGGCAGAATAATCACTGGCATATGCTAATGAACTGGCTTCCAAGAATCATGCTTTTCGAGAAAGTATTTGGAACTGCGTCCCGTTATTGGATAGCGATGCATTCAAGGCCTCACCCTTCTCAAATGGACTTCCTTCGGCTTCTGAAAATTAATACCGATAAAAGCATGGTATATAATGAGCCGAATTATGGAATAACGAAAACTTTCCACTTTTTTAAAAAATTATACGTTCCAACATTTTTCTCAAATCATACTTTGAATCCGGCGGTAATTAACTGGTGGAGAGATGAAATTGCGGAAAAGCTGAACAGGACAGGGCCTCAACTTTACAGTGGTGGTATCTATGCCAGCCGCCAAAACGAAAAAAGGGTGCGTAGACGAATTCGAAATAGTTCAGAGCTTGAATCCGCCTTGGCGGTTAAGGGGATTCAGCCAATATACTGCGATGATCTATCACTCCAGGGGCAGGCTCGAGCTTTTAGCGAGGCCCCAGTAATCGTAGGCGCGCACGGTGCTCAGCTAGCAAATCTTGTATTTGCCAAGCCAGGCACTAAAGTTATTCTCTTTGAATATAAAGACATAAGCGAGTACGAAGCATTATGCGATATGGCGGGGTTGGAGTGCCATAAAATCATAACCCCGCAGGTAGAGGGGACGCCTGAATTTGGCGGAAATGCTACTGAGGAACGCCTCCGGGATTTCGAGGTAAATATGTCAGACGTTAATGGTGTGCTGTCTAAAATATACGGTTAGAGTAAAGCAATTCCCCCCTCCTTTCTCCAGAAGGGGGGAGTTTCTAATGCGTCGACATCCTACGATTGCTGTGTTTCAAGCGCTGCAAGGCACTCGGGAGTTTTGGCAAGAATCTCAGCCCCCGCACAGTCACCAAGCTTTCTTAAGATCTCAATTTTCTTTTTATACAATGCTCCGATGTTTGGGGATGCAGTGAGCCCTTCGTTTACCTCAACTAGAGCTTCATCATATTTTTCGAGCTTGATGTAAAGATGGCTAATGTGAACTCGATAAAAAGGGTTGCTGTTATCTAAGAAGCAAGCTAATTTGGCTGAGTGTAGCGCAAGCTCTAACTTCGATAAGCCTAGTAATACTTCGCTTTTTTGGCGATGCAGTACGGCCATGTCACTGTGCAAGCTTAGGCCTTTATCTATAAGTTGCAATGCGCTTTGGTATTTTCCATGCTTTGTTAGGAGTTTGCTGGCGCGCAAAATAATTAATGGGTTAGAGTCCAGCTGAATTGCTTCTATGAGCGAGTCTACTGATTCAGGTAGTTTGCCCATTGCTTCTAATATTGTGCCCTTATGAATAAAAAGAGATGGCGTAGATTGGTCAAGCTCAATAGCTTTGTTGATAACAAAAAGCGCGCGGCTGAATTTCTTGTTTTTGTAGAGATGAAAGGAGAGATTTCTCAGGTAGGACTTCGAAGTTTTCCTGGATGTTCGAAAATCTGTATTTATCACATCACTTCCAAGGAAAACATTTAATGCCAGTTCTTTTAGTTGGTTTGATTCAAGTAGGAAGCTGCTAACTGGATGTCCAGCAAAAGGAAGTTCCAGAAATACATAGTTTTCTGCTGGGATCAGTTTCTCAAATAGTTGGGCGTGCGCATTATCTAAGTCATGTGGATCATAAGCAATAACGTACTTGCATTCTTTGCTGATGGACTCTGGGGAGATTTGGTGGTTCCAGAGGATTTTATTCGAAAGTTTTTCCCATCGGCAATCAAATTCATCAACTATTGAATATTGGGGGGAGAGTGCTAGTACTGCATTGCAGCCAATATATTTAGAGAACTGAATTGCTGCATAGCCACCCATGGATGAGCCATATGCCACAACTGAGCTATAGCCTTTTAGATTAATTATTCGATTTATTTCTTCTAGGAGTTCGATTGTTACTGATTGAAACCAATCATCGTTATCGCACTTAAATGCAATCACATCAATTTTATTGCTAAGTAAGAATTTTCCACCAAAGCCCTCTCCCGTCAGCGTCCTATTACCACTTGGGCTGAAGGTAATTGCAACCATGTGAGGAGGGATCAGTGGGTTATGGTAGTAGTCAACGCAGAGGTTCGAAGACTTTATTATTGTCCCATTAACTATCATTTACGCCAGCTATATAATTAAATTGAATGATTAAAAAGCGCTAACGGGCATAAAAATGACCGAAGCTTGGGAACGCATCATGGTGCCCATGATGCAACCTTAGCAAATCTATCTCAAGCCAATCTTGACGTCGTTTTTTTGACGCTTGTGGCATGCTTTTGCGGAGTTCAGGCATTAATCTGAGGTGGGCGGATCAAGACGCGGTTAGCCTAAATCTCAGCTACGTGTAGGAGCTACCAGCACTGAGGGAGGCAACGAGACGTACAGTAATGTCGGTTGTCATCGAAAACCAGCCATTCTGCTCGGAGCCGACTGAAAAAATCAACGTCACAGGTCGCATCTCAGAAACCACTGGTGGTTACCTGGCGGGGAAGTGGAAAAATCTTAGCTTTGTGTTGACGAGGGATATTGGCAGTCGGAAACGTCGTGCCGAGCCTTCGACCCAGGTATTTATCATCGGAAAACCAAGCTGGATAGTTAGTGCCATGTTCAGGAAACGACAGAAGATGAGTGATTCTATAGGTTGGTTTAGCTTGTGAAAGTAATTGGCTAAGCGCGATTTACTAAATAGCTTACGATAATGACGTCGGCTGAGGTCGTGGGGGGTAGATGGAATTGTGTTTATCTGAATGCTTAAGTGGGCAGAAAGGTAATAAAAGTCACTGTTTGGATACTAAAAAACGGACTGTCATTTTGATGACAGTCCGTTTCTATTAGGCTGTTACTGGGTAGAAGTATTCATCAACATAAAATTCGTTTGCTGTCATTGCTTTTGGTTTTATAGCGGCTTTTGACGAGATGATGGTTATTGAAAGTAAGTTCGATTCGCCGGTCGCCCTTTCGTCAGCATTGTTTATAAATTTGATTTCTGCGCCAGTTGCTTTTTTGAAATGTGCAGAAATAGTCTCTTCTGTCACTAAGGGGCGAGTGTTTCCGTTAAGCCACAGGTACGTTTCTGGTTCGAGCATGTTGCGGACTTCGATTTTACTCGCAGTACCCAGTGCGGTAACGTAATTTTTATAGTATTGCATATACTGCGAAGCCATTTGAGCTGGTTTTGGCGCAGCTAATGAGTTATTAATTACAACTCCATTTTTCAGTAGAGCTGATTCGATAACTTTTCTGTTGGCTTCCATATTGTCTAGGCGGATTAGGCTTGCACTGAATAGCTGGTGAACTAGAGCCTCAGTCCTAAGCTTAACGGTATCATTATCGATTTTGTTAGTAATGATCGTCCTAACGGCTTGTTCAATATGCTCTTTATGGAAGGCATCAAGAGTGATCCCTTTTCCAGAATAGACGCTATGACCAAGCGCAATAGTTGGGCGTTCGAGCAAAATTGATTCTAGTCCAACGGTTGAGTTGATAATCACGTTCGCAACAGAGTGTTTCAACATTGTGTGTAGGTGTAGTGAGTTATCAAATGTAATGCTCGGAAAGCGCTTCTTCAACTCCGAAAGAGTAATTGTGTTTTCAGGGTGTGGACGGCAAACTATTTTAATGCCGGTGCGGCGTGATACGAGCTTAAGATCGTCGATCACTTCAACCATCTTTTTATAGATGGGCGAGTTGAGGATGATGTTCGAATCGCCTTCAATCTGCATTGGAAAGAAAATATATCGGCTAGTTGCTGCTAAGCCGATGCGCTTAAGAACGTCGTCCCGAGATAGAGTGTTATCCGCGTCTTTGCCGACGATCGTTTTGCCTTGTGCACCGAACTGTTCAATGTATTTTCTTGCTATTGCGCGCTCATTGTTGTTGATCAGTGGTAAGTAACTTCCAGCTATATAGCTCTTGAAGTTTACACCCTGTGGATCAAATACAAGCGTGTCAGGCAGCAGTCCGCGCTCGACGTGGAAGATCGGAAGATTCGAAATTTTTGCTGCGACTTTCATCAGGAAGATGAAGTGAGGTCCATTTCCATTCCAGCCGACAATAAAATCAGGAGAGGTTTTGGCGATTCTGCGCAGAATGGAATCTAGAATTAAAATGGCATGCGCTGCCACATCGATAAGCTTTTTACCTTCAAAGTGCTCGGGAAACATCTCTTTGTATGTGTTGAGATCGTCGGTAATATTGACGCCTTTGAGGTTTATTTCTATTTTTCCCTCTGTATCAAGTTGTGTCTGAAGGTCAGCTTTTATACTGGCTCTTTTTTTCTTGTCCAAGTCAGGTCTGGTTGCATGCGCCAGGTAACCTTCAGATAGAAAGCGATTAGTGCGTGCCGCATCCATTGTTATGAATTCAGAATATATGCCAAGCTTCTTGAAGTTTTCTGCTAATGCAAGCTTGTAAGAGATGAGGTAGTCAGCATCGGAGCTGTAAATAAGTGCTTTGGTGCGGCGTTGAATGGCACTTGTCGGTATGGAAGCAGAAGTGCTCTCACTCGGCATCAACTCGGGGCGATAGGTGAAGTCGTTGTTGATGATCGTATTATAGCTTATTGCGGCCGTGCTTTTGCTATACATGCTTCTGGCAAGCAAGTAAGCATTTTTAGAGATTTTTGCGCGGTGTGCATTGTCAGTCAATAGCTTGAGCACGGCTGCTGAAAAGCTGCTGTTGTCGTCTGTAATGATGCAGTTCACGCCGTCGGTGCCCTCAATGCCATCCATGGAGAAGCTGGTGGCTACAAGGGGCATTCCGTGAGAGAAGGCTTCAATGTTTTTGACTTTCATGCCTGCGCCGCTCACGATCGGTGAGACAACTACTTTTGATGCGGCATAAGTGTGGGTCAAGTTTTCTACTCGCCCCAAGTATATAATACTGTCGTTTTTTAGTGCTTTCACCGATGCGATATTGCTCACTTCGCCAGCAATGGCAAGGCGGACGCTAGGCATTGCCTTTCGAATTGCTGGAAGGCAGTGACGGATAAAGTTTTTGATTCCTTCTGCGTTAAACGGCGACGCAGATCCTACGAAAAGAATATCGTATATTTCTTTTCCGGGAATGTGTTTGTATTGGAAGTCATTGAATGCAGGAAGCGTCAGAATTTTTTGTTCTGGTAGCCTTTCCTTGATTTCCCTGGTTTCGTTCGGGTTGATCGAAATGACATAGTCATATTTCGAGAGAAGACCAAACTCTTCCGCCTCGAATTGTTTCATGTCGATTTGTTTTTTGAACGTCCCGCTTTTTATCGCAGCATTAATGATGTTCGTTTGGATGTCGTGCGTGTCAACGATCTTTATTCCACTATAAGAGCGAGGAATTGCTCGGTCCAGCTTTACATAATTGACCAGAATGTGGCTTGGATTGATGTCCTTGACCATCTGATGAACAAGTTTTTTGTAGCTGTCCGGGCAGGAGTCTCTATTGGAGACCTGGCCCTTGTCGGTGAGCTTGTGGAGTTTTGTGAGAAGCGGGTTGGCCGGTTGCTTGTTGAATCTCGGGTGCCTTCTTACTTCCACTGCCTCGATCGTGGGATAGTGGTTTTTTATTTCCGCTTGAACGGAGGCCGAGCTTCTATCCTCTTGATTGAAGTTCAAGATAGCTAGCGAAACCTTGTGTCCCGCTTCGAGAAGTACTTTCAGAGTCTGGTCGATACGGCTCTGATTGCCCTTGAAAACCGGAAACGGGATTTCAGGAGTAAGAACGAGGATGTGCTTTTCTTGTTTCATGAGACTAGGTTTACCAATGAGGAAATGGAGATAGGTATTCATGCGGGTTCGGTAGCTACGTCTACTCGACCGTACCTATCTTCAAATCGGACGATGTCATCCTCGCCCAAATATCCACCTGATTGAACTTCAATCATTTCCAGAGGAATTTTCCCCGGGTTCTCAAGCGCGTGTACGACGCCCACTGGGATGTAGGTCGACTGGTTTTCGGTTAGCAGTATCTGTTTGTCGCCAATCGATACTTTCGCCGTGCCAGTCACGACAATCCAGTGTTCAGCGCGGTGATGGTGCATCTGTACCGAGAGCTTTTGCCCTGGTGCAACGGTGATGCGCTTCACCTGATAACGTGGTCCGTGGTCAATGGAGTCGTAAGCACCCCATGGGCGGTACACTTTGCGGTGATTTGTCGCTTCAGTGCGCGCGCTCTGTTTGATGCGATCAACCAGCAGTTTTACGTCTTGCGCTTTGTCCTTAGCCGCGACCATCACAGCGTCTGCGGTTTCGACCACGATGACATCATCGAGACCCAGTACGGACACCATGCGGTGCTCAGCATGAACGTACGCATTGCGGGTGGCTTCGAGCATGACGTCGCCGCGGGATGCATTTCCCTGGGCGTCCTTTTCGGCGATTTCCCAGACCGCAGACCATGAGCCTACGTCGTTCCACCCGGCGTCCAGCGGTACCACAGACACCTGGTTGGATCGCTCCATCACTGCATAGTCGATGGAAATGTTTTCTGCAGTTGCAAAAGCCATGGTGTCCAGGCGGGTGAAGTCCAGGTCTTCCTTGGCATTTTTCAGTGCGGCCTGTACAGCATCCAGCACTTGCGGGGCGTGTTCTTCCAGTTGAGCGAGCATGCTTGATGCCTGGAACAGGAACATGCCGCTGTTCCAGTAATAACGGCCATCAGCCAGGTATTGCTCTGCGGTGGCGAGGTCCGGTTTTTCAACAAATTCTTGAACAGCCTGAATTTCGTCGGATTTCTCTGCAACGCGAATGTAGCCATAACCTGTTTCGGCTTTGTTCGGTACGATTCCGAAGGTCACTATCCGGCCGTTACGGGCTGCGGGTGCCCCGATTTCGAAAGCCTTGTGCAGTGCATTCAGATCATCGAAGACGTGGTCGGCAGGCAACACCAGCAGCAATTCGTCCCTGCCTGTAGCCAAGGCCTTCACGACCGCAGCGGCAATGGCAGGGGCGGTGTTGCGGCCGATCGGCTCGAGCAAAATAGCTTGAGGGTTGATGCCGAGTGCGCGGCATTGTTCTGCCACCAGGAAGCGGTGGTCTTCGTTGCTGACCACGATTGGGGTTAGCGGTCCATCCTGGATGCCCGCCAACCGCGACAACGTCGCCTGGAACAGCGACTGGTCGCCGTTGAGAGTGAGGAACTGCTTTGGGTGCATGGCACGCGAAAGCGGCCAGAGCCTGGAGCCTGAGCCACCAGAAAGTATTACCGGGATCATGTAATTTCCCTATCGCTGATCGAAATTCAAAGGTTACTTGTAAGCGCCCACTGTGCGGCCCAACACCATGGTCTGTACGATTGGCGAGATAACTTTTTGCCATTCGTAAATCGCTGCGTTAGTCACATAGATGGTGTCATCCGGTTTGATCATGATCTGGCGAGCGTAGAAAACCGCTGCCGGATCACGCATGTCCAGGCGCAGGACTGTCGGTTTCGGGTTAGCCCCTTCGCCCATGCGGAACACGAATACACCTTCAGGGTTAGCGTTGGCTTCTCGTAGCCCGCCAACACTGCCCAGTGCATCGAGCAAGCTGGTGTTCTGGGCTGGCAGGTCTTTCAGGCCTGGCTCGCCAACGGCGCCCATGGCGACGAAGCGTTGGCGGGCGCGGTCCAGCACGACTTCCGAGTTAGGGCGCAGCACCATGTTGTTGCCGGCCAGTACATCTTCATAATTGAACTGTTGAACCTGGCTGCCGGTGCGCACAGTGACGTTGACCAAGTGTGGCTCCATTACCGGGCCGCCAGCCTGGTTGACGGCGTCGAGCAGCGTCAGTGGGCCTTGCAGGGTGCTAAAGCGGCCAGGGGATTTGACCGCGCCGGCTACCAGCACCGACCCCGACAAATCACCGACCAGTTCAACGTGGGTCTGCACGTCGGTGGTCACGCCTTTCAGCTGCTTGCGGATCATGTTCTCAACCTCGTTGAGCGTCATGCCAGCGACGAACTGACGACCGACATAGGGCAGGGAGATCATACCTTGGTCGTCGATACGAGTTTTGAGCTGGGTACCTCCAACGGACAACGGTGCGAACAGGGCCGAGCCTTCCGGGGCATTGTCGGTGATCAGCACGTTGAGGATGTCACCGGCCATCAGTCGCGCAGAGGGAGCGACTGGCTTGGCAATGCTCGATTGAATCGGGCGTACTGCACCACGCATGTAGGGAGCGATGGTGCTGGCGTTGATCTCGACCAGGTTGTACGGCTGGTTTTTGCTTTCGATATCGCCCTTGTAAGGACCGGCGCCGGACAAAGTGCCGCCGCAGCCTGCCAAGCTCAGGGCGGCCAGCATCAAACCCGCTACAGCGCTGTTTCGCATGCTCACGTTTAGGGGGCGAAGGGGCAGGCCAGTAATGGATTTAATCACGATGATCCTCGATCGATGCAATTAGGAAGCGGGTGATGCCATAGAGCAACAACAGTGCCAGGAAGATGGTTGCCAGGTTGTAGAGGCGCTCTGGGTAGATGGCCAGTTGCGGCGTGTTCGGGCTGACCACGGTGACCAGGGTGCGAATCTTCTTGCTGGCTTCGATACGGGCGTTGTCGAGTGCGGCGACGGCAGTCTTGTAGGTTTCTTCAGCGATGCCGGCGTCCAGGGTCAATTGCTGGAAGCTCGAGGCAACGACGTTGAGTTGGTCACCATCGGGTGCGGATACCAGTAGGCGTTTTTCAGCATTCAGCTGTTCGCGAATGGCGCTCACGCGTTGTTGCTGCTGCTTGACCTGCGGTGAGTCGGCGCGAAGCTTGTAGAGCATCTGGGTGAGCACGGCGCGCTCTTTGGAGTGCTCGCCTTCCAGAGTGTCGATGATGCTGGCGCGGCCTTGGGCCGAGCTTCTACCGTCCAGTACCTTGTTGCGGTTCTGGAAGCTCAGCAGCTCTTCCTTGCGTTGGGTGTAGTTCGCTTTCGCGCCTTCCAGTTCGCCTTGGGAGAAGCGCATCTGCTCGCGGGCGATGCTGTGGGAGACTTCGTTGACGAAGTGTTCACTGGCTTCCAGGATGACCTGAACCATTTGCTCGGCGAGTTCCGGGCTGAAGGCTTGTACTTCAACTTTGAGCAGGCCGGTGGTTTCGTCATAGTGCGCGGTGACCATGCGCTGGTAGTACTTGAGCAGGTCTTCGCGCTCGGTGTCGGTGCTCAGCCAGAAAAACGGGTCGTTGCGTTGCTTGCTGTATTGTTCGACCCAGTGCAGGCGGTCTTCCAGCAGCTGCATCATGTCCATCGACACGATGTATTCGCGCAGGTACAGGGTCTCTTCGCGGGAGGCCGGATTGGTGCCGCTGAGCAGCATGGCCAAGCCGGGCAATTGGGCGCTGGGGTTACTGCCTTCTTGGCGCACCACGACTTGCGCTGAGCTGACATAACGATCCACAGCAAAAAAGCTGTAGTAGATGATAGCCACTACCATTGGCACTACAATCAGCCCTACTGTCAGACGCCAACCCTTGAATTTACCCGTACTGCTCATATGCACACGCATCCTTGAAATAAAACATTCACGCCACGGTCAGGGCGATCAGGTGTTGTAGGCCTTGATGCCCTCGGCGACATCGTCATAGATCTGCACCCCGCCATCGCGCACCAGCAGTACGACATCGCAGAGTTTTTGAATTTCATTCATGTTGTGTGAAACCAGGACGACCTTGGCTTTTTGCAGGCGCTCTTCGAACACGTCAGCACATTTGCGCTTGAACTGGGCATCACCCACCGACATCACTTCGTCGATCAGGTAGTAGTCGAAGTCGAACGCCATGCTTAGACCGAACGCCAAACGCGAACGCATACCGGAGGAGTAGGTCTTGACGGGTTCATCGATCCAGCTACCGATCTCGGCGAAGTCTTCGACGTAGGCCACCTTTTCACGCATAGCGTCGCCGACCGCACCGTAGACACGGCTGACAAACTTGATGTTTTCACGGCCGGTCATGCTGCCCTGGAAGCCGCCAGACAAACCGACGGGCCAGGAAATGCTCTTGTTGGTGGCAATGGTGCCGGAGTCCGGTACATCGGCGCCTCCCAGCAGGCGAACCAAGGTCGATTTGCCCGCGCCATTGCGACCGATCAGGCCGATGTTTTTTTCGGGTATCTTCAATGACAGGTCACGAAAAACATGACGACGCCCTTTGGGGGTCAAGTACGACTTGGTGATATTTCTGAGCTCGAACACGGTAAGCCTGCGATTAGCCGTTCTTGGTGGAGATCAAATGCAGTCGACGAACCCGGTATGTTCCGAGCGATACGAACAACAAAACCAGGGTTACAGCGATCACGTACTCAAGAGAGACGCCATCGACGGGCACGTAGTAAGGGAAGATCTCGGCGCGGATCAGTTCCAGCAAGTGCAGGAACGGGTTGAGCAAAAGCAACGGAAGCATGGCGTGTGGGAGGTAGGAAGCTGGAATCAACACGCCTGAAATGAAATACAGTGGAAAGAACATCATGCGGATGAATATTTTGCTACCGGGGATCGCATGAGCGACCAACGCCAGTAGCATGCCCAGGCCAAAGGCAAACAGCAGGCCCAGCAGGATGGTCAGTACCCATTGGATAGGTGCCTTGACCGACATGTCGAAGCCATACCAGGCGAAGCCGAACACCAGGATGGCGTACACCATGGCGGAGATGCTGAATTCCACCAGGGCTCGGGCGATGAAGGTGTCGAGGGGTTTGATCTGCTTGTAGGCGAACAGCGAACGGTTTTCCTTTGGGCTGTCCATCAGGCGCAACGCTGTGTTGCGAAACAGCAGGAAAGGTGCGAGTCCAACGAGGACAAAGACAGGGAATTCGAGGCCAACTACCGTTCTGCCGCGAATCAGTGCGAACAGAACGCTCAAGACTAAAAGGTGGGCTATCGGTTCAAGCAGCGTCCACACTGCGCCCAAACGGCTCGCGCCTATACGCGCTCGAGCTTCGCGCAATACTAGGGCGAAAATGACGGATTTTTTAATCTGCAGGGGGGAGCGGGGCTTAAGCATGATTTACCGCACAGCACAACACCGCGATAAACGCGTTGCTTGAATTCATTTTCAGAGGACTTTCTGTCGATGTAGGACAGATCGCTTCCATTCGTGGGGCGGGAGGTTAAACGCTCGGCCTGACAGGAGTCAAGCTGCATAGTTCCCTACTGATAATCGGCTGTTTTTGCCATCGGGGAGGGCATTTTGACGGGATTTGACCACTCGGTCAGGACTTTGCTTTTTCGTTGAGTGATGGCTCAGGTCGCCATCATTGGGTAAGTGAATAAGCCGAAGTGCAGCAAATTCAAGCCGAAGTGGGTGGCGATGGCGGCTGCCAATCCGCCGAATCGATAGGCCAGTCCGTAGCCAGCGCCTGCCAAGGTTGCCAATAATACCCATTCCCATCCGGCGCCCCAATGGGCTAAGCCAAATAGTAGAGAAGCCACCAGCAGGGCGAGGTGTTCACCGTAGGGTAGGTGTTGGAATCGTTGGCTCAAGCCACCTTGCAGGTAGCCACGAAACAGCGCTTCTTCTACCAGCGTTACCAGCAGCAGGTTGTTGTTTATCCACAGCCATGATTGTGGCGGCCATTTTGGTGACCACTCGACGATTCCCAGCAGCCATGCGACTCCCAGGGTAACGAGCGCCGTTAGACTCAGGTTCAGGGCACCTGCCTTCAATGCTTGTGTCCATGAGTGGCGGCCGATGATCCATGGGCATATGAGTAACAGCCAGAAGCCTATCAGTGGTTTGTCCAGGTTGAGGTACATCGAGAAGGGCAGGGCGTTCTCGGTGAAGCGTTCCTGGTCGATCATCCTGGCGTTGTGAAAACCCGGCCACCAATGCAGGGCCAGGGTGAGGGCCAGCAGGATAAACAGTGCGTGACCCAGATAGCGGCCGTAGCGAACGTGCTGTTGCTGGACGGCGAATCCGGCGAGCAGCAGCAGGATAATTGCGATGCTTGCCTGGGGGGAAATTTGCCCGTAGGTGAGTGCCAGGACATAACCGGCGGAGAGGAGTGTCAGGTATGGCCAGGGCATTACGAGCATGAACGTTTCCTTGTTTCGGGTGAGCTCGCTCTCATGTGGGGCATTTAGGCAGATATGGCCGTGCTTCTGCAATTGTGATGCTGTGTCTTAGTGCGTAAAACAGAGTGCGTGACTATGTTTAAAGGTGCCTGACATTCGTTTGGAAGGTGCTCTGCCGAATCCTGCTGGAAAAAGGGGAAGCATATGACAAGTTGGTCCGTGATCGCTGTGACGTTGTTGATGTTGATGCCTGTGATGGCCCTGGTTACTTCGATAAGAGGGTGGGTCGTGCATTTCAAAATCGAAGGTGATACCGAGTACTAGTCGTGGTTTGACGGCGCATCGGTTATTTCTAGAGCGCGAATACTGGGCACAGGGATGTGGTCCTTCCGCAAATACGGCATTTTGTGCGTAGTGCTGTTCCCTTCAGGAGATTGCCCCACTATTGGGCAGGCTCGGCCTCTGGAGGCGGGGCGGATCAAGGTTCAAGGATTCCAGCTTTCAGATACCTGGCAGATCCTCGGCGGACGCAGTCGTTGTGTCATGACGATCAGTCTGTAGGCGCCGGCAAGCCGGACTCCTGGACTGATCGCGTTGGTGGCTGATCAGGCCTATGTTCGGGAAGCTGGCGGAAAGAAAATGAAACGTCCGCTCAGGTGCGTCAGCACAGGGTGAGGCTTAATGAACGGCCGATGACCTTGGCACAGGAACGCGATCAAACCTGGAAACCTCTTTGATCCAGAATCGACGGTATTCAGTCTGGTCCGGCGCCAATGGCTTGTGGTTTGACCAGGTGTGTCCAGTTTTCAGGCTTTCGCGATATGCCTCCCACTCTTTTTCCTCGGCGACTTCCTTCGCCTTTTTTTCATCGTCGAACCAGCCAAGAACATACACTTCGCCTTGATCGATGCCGTGCTCGATCAATAGATAAATCTCTTTCATACGCTAAACCCATAACGACACATTTCTAAAATACCCTACCACAGCGTATTGCCCTGGCTATCGGCAGGGGTTTTGATTTCTTGAGCGAATGCAATGACAGTGGAACTTGAATGATCGTTTTGGGTTGAGCTCTCAGGCGGTCAAGTAACCTCGCGCAGGGGGGGCGCCTAATGTTGATCATCGGCTGTCAGGCCGCCTTCGCTGGCAGGCCAGCTCCCACAGTGGATCGGGTGCGTTCGGGAGTGATGGGTTGGCTGTCGGGTTGCCTTCGCTGGCAAGCCAGCTCCTACAGTTAATCGGGTACATTCGGGAGTGATTGGTTGGCTGTCAGGCCGCCTTCGCTGGCAGGCCAGCTCCCACAGTGGATCGGGTGCGTCCGGGAGTGATTGGTTGGCTGTCAGGCCGCCTTCGCTGGCAGGCCAGCTCCCACAGTTAATCGGGTACATTCGGGAGTGATGGGTTGGCTGTCGGGTTGCCTTCGCTGGCAAGCCAGCTCCTACAGTTAATCGGGTACATTCGGGAGTGATGGGTTGGCTGTCGGGTTGCCTTCGCTGGCAAGCCAGCTCCCACAGTGGATCGAGTGCATTCGCAAGTAATTGGTTGGCATTAAGGACGCCTTCGCCGGCAAGCCTGGCTCCAAGGATTGAGTGTGGAGGGTGGGGGTAGCGTCACAGGCGCCGTTACCGCAATAACGGCGCCTGAAGCCCCAACGCTTATTCCGCGCTTACGACGCAATCAACTGCCGCAGCACATAGTGCAAAATCCCCCCCGACTTGAAGTATTCCACCTCATTGAGCGTGTCGATCCGGCACAGCACTTCGATTTTTTCCCGGCTGCCGTTTTCCCGGGTGATGACCAGGGTCAGGTTCATCCGCGGTGTCAGCTCGACGCCGCTCAGGCCGAGGATGTCCAGGGTTTCGCGGCCGGTCAGGTTCAGGCTCTTGCGGTTCTGGTCGAGCTTGAACTGCAGTGGCAGCACGCCCATGCCCACCAGGTTGGAGCGGTGGATGCGTTCGAAGCTTTCGGCGATGACCGCCTTGATCCCTAGCAGGTTGGTGCCCTTGGCTGCCCAGTCGCGGCTTGAGCCGGTGCCGTATTCCTGGCCGGCGATTACCACCAGCGGGGTGCCGGAGGCTTGGTAGCGCATGGCGGCGTCGTAGATCGCCAGTTTCTCGCCGGTGGGGATGTAGTAGGTGTTGCCGCCTTCTTCGCCGTGGAGCATTTCGTTGCGGATGCGGATGTTGGCGAAGGTGCCGCGCATCATCACCTGGTGGTTGCCTCGGCGTGAGCCGTAGGAGTTGAAGTCGCGCGGTTCCACGCCTTTGTCGCGCAGGTAGTGGCCTGCCGGGCTGTCGGCCTTGATGTTGCCGGCGGGGGAGATGTGGTCGGTGGTCACCGAGTCGCCGAGCAGGGCGAGGATGCGTGCGCCGCTGATGTCCTTGACCACCGGTGGCGGGCCGCCGATGTCGTCGAAGAACGGCGGATGCTGGATGTAGGTGGAGTCGTCCTGCCAGACGTAGGTGGCCGCTTGCGGCACTTCGATGGCTTGCCATTGTTCGTCGCCGGCGAACACTTCGGCGTATTCCTTGTGGAACATGGCGGTGTTGACCCGTTCGACCGCCTCGGCGATTTCCTGGCTGCTGGGCCAGATGTCGCGCAGGTACACCAGCTTGCCGTCCTGGTCTTCGCCCAGGGGTTCCTGGCTGAGGTCGATGCGTACGGTGCCGGCCAGGGCATAGGCGACCACCAGCGGCGGCGAGGCCAGCCAGTTGGTTTTCACCAGCGGATGCACCCGGCCCTCGAAGTTGCGGTTGCCCGACAGCACCGAGGCCACGGTGAGGTCGGCCTTCTGGATGGCTTTTTCGATGGGCTCCGGCAGTGGCCCGGAGTTGCCGATGCAGGTGGTGCAGCCATAACCGACCAGGGCAAAACCCAGGGTGTCGAGGTACTGCGTCAGGCCGGCGGCCTTGTAGTAGTCGGTGACCACTTTCGAGCCCGGGGCCAGGGAGCTTTTTACCCAGGGTTTGCGGCGCAGGCCTTTTTCCACGGCTTTTTTCGCCACCAGCCCGGCCGCCATCATCACGCTCGGGTTGGAGGTGTTGGTGCAGGAGGTGATGGCGGCGATCACCACCGCGCCGTTTTTCAGGCGCAGGGTCTGGCCTTCGAATTCGTAGTCCACTTCACCGGCCATGTCCGCGTTGCCCACGGCCACGCCGCCACCGCCTTCGCTTTCCAGGCGGCCTTCTTCCTTGCTGGTGGGTTTGAGTTGCAGGCCGACGAAGTCGCTGAAGGCTTGCGCGACGTTCGGCAGCGACACGCGGTCTTGCGGGCGCTTGGGGCCGGCGAGGCTGGCTTCGACGCTGGCCAGGTCCAGGGCCAGGCTGTCGGTGAACTGCGGCTCCTTGCCCGGCAGGCGCCACAGGCCTTGGGCCTTGCTGTAGGCCTCGACCAGTTTCACCGTGGCCTCGGGGCGCCCGGACAGGCGCAGGTAGTTGAGGGTGATGTCGTCCACCGGGAAGAAGCCGCAGGTGGCGCCGTACTCCGGCGCCATGTTGGCGATGGTCGCGCGGTCGGCCAGGGGCAGGTCGGCCAGGCCGTCGCCGTAGAACTCGACGAATTTGCCGACCACGCCTTTCTTGCGCAGCATCTGGGTGACGGTCAGCACCAGGTCGGTGGCGGTGATGCCTTCCTTGAGTTTGCCGGTGAGCTTGAAGCCGATCACTTCGGGTATCAGCATCGACACCGGTTGGCCGAGCATCGCCGCTTCCGCTTCGATGCCGCCGACGCCCCAGCCGAGCACGCCGAGGCCGTTGATCATGGTGGTGTGGGAGTCGGTGCCGACCAGGGTGTCGGGGAAGGCGTAGGTGCGGCCGTCTTCATCTTTGGTCCAGACGGTGCGGCCGAGGTATTCGAGGTTGACCTGGTGGCAGATCCCGGTGCCCGGTGGCACCACGCTGAAGTTGTCGAAGGCGCTCTGGCCCCAGCGCAGGAAGGCGTAGCGTTCGCCGTTGCGCTGCATTTCGATGTCGACGTTCTGTTCGAAGGCGCTGCTGGTGGCGAACTTGTCGACCATCACCGAGTGGTCGATCACCAGGTCCACCGGCGACAGCGGGTTGATGCGCTGCGGGTCGCCGCCGGCCTTGGCCATCGCCGCGCGCATGGCGGCCAGGTCGACCACGGCGGGCACGCCGGTGAAGTCTTGCATCAGCACGCGCGCCGGGCGGTACTGGATCTCGCGGTCGGAGCGACGCTCCTTGAGCCAGGCGGCGATGGCCTTGAGGTCGGCTTTGGAGACGGTCTTGGCGTCTTCCCAACGCAGCAGGTTTTCCAGCAGCACTTTGAGCGACATGGGCAGGGCGTCCAGGTCGCCGAGGCTTCTGGCGGCCTCCGGCAGGCTGTAGTAGTGGTAAAGCTTGTCGTCGACTTGCAGGGTCTTGAGGGTCTTCAGGCTATCGAGGGACGGCATTACGATCACTCCTTTGAGTCCGCACGGCTACGGACTGAGGGAACGGGCAGAGCACTAAACCTAGCCCTGTTTTAAGTAGCTGGCTAATAACTGGACTCTATGGGCAAGTCCGAGGTTCCGAAGTCGGCTATCATGCGCCGGTTTTCGTGACAGGCTTTGCGCCAGCGCAAGTCTGGGCATCGCGCAGTGGTCGAATGTTTCGCCATCTGCCCAGGAGTAAGAATGAACACCCTTTTCATGCATTGCCGGCCGGGCTTCGAAGGTGAAGTCTGTTCCGAGATTTCCGACCTCGCCGCACAACTGAACGTGGCCGGTTATGCCAAGGCCAAGGCCGCCAGCGCCTGCGCTGAGTTTGTCTGCACCGAGGAAGACGGCGCCGAGCGCCTGATGCGCGGGCAGCGTTTTGCCAATCTGATCTTCCCGCGCCAGTGGGCCCGGGGGATTTTCATCGACCTGCCGGAGAGTGATCGCATCAGTGTGATCCTCGCGCACCTGGCGGATTTTCCGACCTGCGGCAGCCTGTGGCTGGAAGTGGTCGACACCAATGATGGCAAGGAGCTGTCGAATTTCTGCAAGAAGTTCGAAGGCCCGCTGCGCAAGGCGCTGACCGGCGCCGGCAAGTTGGTGGACGATGCCAGCAAGCCGCGCTTGTTGCTGACCTTCAAGAGCGGCCGTGAAGTGTTCGTCGGCCTGGCGGAGTCAAACAACTCGGCGATGTGGCCGATGGGCATCCCGCGCCTGAAATTCCCCCGCGAGGCGCCGAGCCGTTCGACCTTGAAGCTCGAAGAGGCCTGGCACCACTTCATCCCACGGGACCAGTGGGATGAGCGCCTGCACAGCGACATGACCGGGGTCGACCTGGGTGCTGCGCCTGGCGGCTGGACCTGGCAGCTGGTCAACCGCGGCATGCTGGTGACCGCCATCGACAATGGCCCGATGGCTGAAAGCCTGATGGACACCGGCCTGGTGCAGCATTTGATGGCCGACGGTTTCACCTTCAAGCCCAAGCAACCGGTGGACTGGATGGTCTGCGACATCGTCGAGAAACCGGCACGCAACGCGGCGATGCTGGAGGAGTGGATCGGCGAGGGGCATTGCCGCGAGGCGGTGGTCAACCTCAAGCTGCCGATGAAACAGCGCTACGCCGAAGTGAAGCGCCTGCTCGAGCGGATCGCCGATGGCTTCAAGGCCCGGGGCATTCGCGTGGAGATCGGCTGCAAGCAGCTGTACCACGACCGTGAGGAAGTGACCTGCCATTTGCGCCGGTTGGATGTGAAGAAACCGAAATCCCGCTGACTGTGCGTACTGATCGTTCCCACGCTCTGCGTGGGAATGCATCCCGTGACGCTCTGCGTCACATCCAGAGCTGGAACGCGGAGCGTCCCTGGCGGCATTCCCACGCAGAGCGTGGGAACGATCAGCGGTGTACAATGCCGGCAAGTTTCAGGAGTTAATCATGAGTGAAATGCTTGATAAGCCGGTAGACGGCACCCTCGACGCCACCGGTCTCAACTGCCCGGAGCCGGTAATGATGCTGCACCAGCACATCCGTGACCTGGTGCCTGGCGGCCTGCTCAAGGTGATCGCCACCGATCCGTCGACCCGCCGCGACATTCCCAAGTTCTGCGTGTTTCTCGACCATGAACTGGTGGGGCAGCATGAAGACGCCGGCACCTACCTCTACTGGATCCGCAAAAAATCCAGCTAACCCACAAAACCCTTGTAGGAGCTGGCTTGCCAGCGAAAGCGGTGCGTCATCCAACAGAGATGGCGACTGATACACCGTCTTCGCTGGCAAGCCAGCTCCTACAAATAAAGGATGGTGGTTAAGCCAGGCGAATCCGCTTGCGTGCACTGCGCGTCAGGCGGATCGACAGCATCAGCGCCGCGCAGCTCAGGCCGACGATCAGGCCCTGCCACAGGCCGCTCGGGCCGCTAGGCGTGCCGAACCAGTCGGTCAGGCCGAGGGCGTAGCCCACCGGCAGGCCGATGCCCCAGTAGGCGAACAGCGTCAGGATCATCGTCACCCGGGTGTCCTGATAGCCGCGCAACGCGCCGGCCGCCGTGACCTGGATCGCATCGGAAAACTGGAACAGCGCCGAATACACGATCAACATCGCCGCCACCTTGATCACCGTCGGGTCCGCCGTGTAGATCGTGGCGATGTGCTCGCGCAGCAACAACATCATGCTCGCCGACAGACAGGCGTATGCCAGCGCCGTGCCCATGCCCACGCCCGCGGCGAAGCGCGCTTCACGGGGTTGCTCGCGCCCCAGCGCCTGGCCGACCCGCACGGTCACGGCCATGCCCAGGGAGTAGGGGATCATGAACACCAGCGAGCTGAAGTTCAGGGCGATCTGGTGCCCGGCGACCACGGTGGCGCCGAGGCTGCCGATCAACAGGGCGATCACCGCGAAGATGCTCGACTCGGCGAACACGGCGATGCCGATGGGCAGGCCGATGCCCAGCAGGCGCTTAATTACCGACCATTGCGGCCAGTCGAAACGGCTGAACAGCTGGCTCGATTGATACGCCGGCGCCCAGCGCTCCCAGCCGGCCATGCCCAGGGCCATCACCCACATCACGATCGCCGTGGCCCAGCCGCAACCGACGCCACCCATGGCCGGCACGCCGAAGTGGCCATAGATGAACACGTAGTTCAGTGGAATGTTCAGCGCCAGGCCGCACAGGCCCAGGACCATTGCCGGGCGGGTGCGCCCCAGGCCGTCACTGAAGCAGCGCAGCACATGGTAGAGCGCGACCGCAGGCAGGCCGCTGGCGATGCCGTGCAGGTACTGCATGCAGGGGCCGATCAGTTCGGGATCGACCTTCATCACGCGCAAGATGGGTTCGGCGCACAGCAGCATGCCGGTCGCCATCAGGCCCACCACCAGGGCCAGCCACAGTGCCTGACGCACGATCGGGCCGATCTCGCTGTGGGTGCCAGCGCCGAAGCGCTGGGCGACTTTTGGCGTGGTGGCCAGCAACGTGCCGGTCATCAACAGGAACACCGGCACCCAGATCGAGTTGCCCAGCGCCACCGCCGCCAAGTCGCGCGGCCCGACCCGACCGGCCATCACCGCGTCGACGAAGCCCATCGCCGTGGTGGCCAGTTGCGCGATCATGATCGGCAAGGCCAGGCCGAGCAGGTTTTTCAGCTCCAGGCGGACCCGGGCGGGGCGGGAGAGGGAAGGGCGGGTGGTGTGGTCAGTCACGGAGTTCAAGGGCAAAACGTCCAAGGATTTTTCATGCGCGGGTGCGCATTCTACGCGTTGACGCAACGGTCAGGAAAAGACTGTGTTGGGCATTTGTAATTACACCCCCTTTCCCCTGTAGGAGCGAGCGGTGCGGCGATCCGACTTGCCCGCGAAGGGTGCGCCGCGGTGCACCTGAAACCCCGCGTTATCGTTCTTCGCGGGCAAGCCTCGCTCCTACAACAAGCGATGCGTGCTAGGCGCCAGGTACCCTCTACGCCTACACTGCCGGTCCGCCAAAGGAGCCTGACATGCTGATCGTTGCCGACGAAAATATCCCCCTGCTCGACGCCTTCTTCCAGACATTCGGTGAAATCCGCCGGGTGCCGGGGCGTTCCATCGACCGTGCAACGGTCGAACAGGCCGATGTGCTGCTGGTGCGTTCGGTCACCCGCGTCGACCGTGCGTTGCTCGAAGGCAGCAAGGTGCGTTTTGTCGGCACCTGCACCATCGGCACCGATCATCTGGACCTGGAATACTTCCAGCAGGCCGGCATCACCTGGTCCAGCGCGCCGGGCTGCAACGCCCGGGGCGTGGTCGACTACGTGCTCGGCAGCCTGCTGACCCTGGCTGAAATCGAAGGCGCCGACCTGACCCGGCGCACTTACGGCGTGGTTGGTGCCGGTGAGGTGGGTGGACGCCTGGTCAAAGTCCTGCAGGGCCTGGGCTGGAACGTGCTGGTCTGCGATCCGCCACGCCAGGCCGCTGAAGGGGGCGACTACGTCAGCCTTGAGCAGATCATCGAGCAATGCGATGTCATCAGCCTGCACACCCCGCTGACCCGCAAGGGTGCCCAGCCGACCTGGCACCTGTTCGATCAACGCCGCCTGAACCAGCTCAAGCCCGGCACCTGGCTGATCAACGCCAGCCGTGGCCCGGTGGTGGACAACAGCGTCTTGCGAGAGGTGCTGCTGGAGCGCGAAGACCTGCAGGCGGTACTCGATGTCTGGGAGGGCGAGCCGGAAGTCGATGTGGCCCTGGCCGAGCTCTGCGTGCTGGCCACGCCGCACATCGCCGGCTACAGCCTCGATGGCAAGCAGCGCGGAACGGCACAGATCTATCAGGCGTACTGCGAGTTCCTCGGGCAAGCGCCCCAGGTCAGCCTCAGCGACTTGCTGCCAGCCCCCTGGCTGTCGCAGGTGACCTTGAGCGGGGACACCGACCCGGCCTGGGCCCTGGCGATGTTGTGCCGTGGCGTGTACGACCCGCGCCGTGACGATGCGGATTTCCGTCGCAGCCTGGTCGGTAGTGTGAGCGAGCAGCGTGCGGCGTTCGACGTGTTGCGCAAGCAGTACCCGTCGCGACGGGAGATCGACGGGTTGCAGGTGCGCATCGATGGGGATGCGCCAGCGTTGCAGCAGATCGTGGCGGCGCTGGGCGCCACGGCGCTCTGAAAACCGGGCACCTCGTATCCGTAGGAGCGAGGCTTGCCCGCGAACCAGGCACCGCGGTGTAACTGCTGCACCGCGTAATCGTTCTTCGCGGGCAAGCCTCGCTCCTACAGGCGAACTAGACATTGCGGTGTATCTGTTAAACCGCGTCATCGTTTTTCGCCGGCAAGTCGGATCGCCGCACCGCTGGCTCCTACAGAAAAATATGCGGGTTCTCAGGCAATAAAAAACCCGGCCCTCAAGGGCCGGGTTAATGAAAACCGTGGCTACATCACTTCTCTTCGGCAGGCTTGACCAATCGCTTCTCCAGTTCGCTGCACGCTTTCTGGATCATGTCTTCAGTGATCGGCACTTCGCGGCCCTGTTCGTCGATAATCGAGCACCCCAGAGACTGGTCTGGCTGCGTGCGGATCACTTCAATCTTGTCATCGCTGCGTTGTTGCAAGGACATGGCCTGTCTCCTCATCAGGTTGTGTGCCTAGTGTAGAACCGTCAGGTGACCAGGCTATGACAACTCCCTGCGATCACTCCTGAACGGCACCGCCAGTCGACCAGAAATAGCCCAGCCTGGCTACCGCAACTTTAGACCAATAATGTCTAGGTACTAGACTGCACGGTCATAATTAACCTGACTCATTCTGATTCAGCCATTGCACCTCGTTGGTCGGTGTACGCTGGTCCTGTCAATGGCTCCATTGTGGATGATGCAAATGCTCACAGTTCGTCACCGTCGCGCGATTCGCCTGGCCAGTCGTTTCATCGCCCCTTATCGCTGGCAGGCGCTGGGTGCCCTGTTCGCGCTGGTCGTCACGGCCGGCATTACCTTGTCCATGGGGCAGGGCATTCGCCTGCTGGTGGACCAGGGGTTCATGACCCAGTCGCCGCATTTGCTCAACCAGTCCATCGCTTTGTTCATGCTGCTGGTGATCGGCCTGGCGGTCGGCACCTTTGCACGGTTTTACCTGGTGTCGTGGATTGGCGAACGTTGCGTCGCCGACATCCGCCGCCGGGTGTTCAATCATCTGGTCTACCTGCACCCGGGGTTCTACGAGGACAACCGCAGCTCCGAGATCCAGTCGCGCCTGACCGCCGATACCACGCTGCTGCAATCGGTGATCGGCTCGTCTCTGTCGCTGTTCCTGCGCAACTTGCTGATGGTGATCGGCGGGATTGTCCTGCTGTTTGTCACCAACCCCAAGCTCACCAGCATCGTGGTGATTGCCTTGCCGTTGGTGATCGCCCCCATCCTGATCTTCGGCCGGCGGGTGCGCAGCCTGTCGCGCCTGAGCCAGGACCGGATCGCCGACATCGGCAGCTATGTGTCCGAGACCCTGGGCCAGATCAAGACCGTGCAGGCCTACAACCACCAGGCCCAGGACGAACAGCGCTTCGCGGCTACCGTGGAAGAGGCGTTCGACACGGCGCGCAAGCGCATTTTCCAGCGGGCCTGGCTGATTACCCTGGTGATCGTGCTGGTGCTGGGCGCCGTCGGCGTGATGCTCTGGGTCGGCGGCATGGACGTGATTGCCGGGCGGATTTCCGCGGGTGAGTTGGCGGCGTTTGTGTTCTACAGCCTGATCGTCGGCAGTGCGTTCGGCACCCTGAGTGAGGTGATCGGCGAGTTGCAGCGCGCGGCGGGCGCGGCCGAGCGGATCGCCGAGTTGCTGCGCGCGCAGAACATCATCCAGCCACCGACCACTGGCCGAGTGACCTTGCCCGAGCGGGTACGGGGTGACCTGGTGTTGCAGGACGTGCGCTTCTGCTACCCCTCGCGCCCGGAAAGTTACGCGGTCGATGGCCTGAGCCTGACCATCCAGGCTGGGGAGACCCTGGCGTTGGTCGGGCCGTCCGGGGCCGGCAAATCGACGGTGTATGACTTGTTGCTGCGCTTTTACGACCCGGCCGAAGGGCGCATCCTGCTCGACGGTGTTCCCCTGACTCAGCTCGATCCGCTGGACCTGCGGCGTTGTTTCGCCCTGGTCTCGCAAACCCCGGCGCTGTTCTTCGGCAGCATCGAGGACAACCTGCGCTACGGCAACCCGACGGCAACCCTGGCCGAGGTCCGCGAGGCGGCAAAAATCGCCTACGCCCACGACTTCATCGAAGCCATGCCCAACGGTTACCAGACGCACCTGGGGCACGGCGGCCTCGGCTTGTCCGGCGGCCAGCGCCAACGCCTGGCCATCGCCCGCGCGCTGCTGGTGGATGCGCCCATCCTGCTGCTGGACGAAGCCACCAGCGCCCTCGACGCCCAAAGCGAACACCTGATCCAGCAGGCATTGCCGAGCCTGATGAAAAACCGCACCACCCTGGTCATCGCCCACCGCCTGGCCACGGTCAAGAACGCCGATCGCATTGCGGTGATGGACCAGGGGAGGCTGGTAGCGGTGGGGACGCACCAGTCGCTGATTGCGAGCAACGCGCTGTATGCGCGGCTGGCGGCGTTGCAGTTCAGTGATGGACAGACTGTCCCCGAACTGTAGGAGCTGGCTTGCCAGCGAATGCGCCCGCAAGACCGGCGCAATGTTCGAGGACGCCTTCGCCTGTAGGAGCGAGGCTTGCCCGCGAAGGGGCCCGGAAGGCCGGCGCAATGTTCAAGGACGCCTTCGCCTGTAGGAGCGAGGCTTGCCCGCGAAGGGGCCCGGAAGACTGGCGCAATGTTCGAGGACGCCTTCGCCGGCAAGCCTGGCTCCTACAAAGTAAAGAGGCCCGGAAGGCCGGCGCAATGTTCGAGGACGCCTTCGCCGGCAAGCCGGGCTCCTACAAATGAAGGCGTCCGGAAGGCCAGCGCAATTCAGGGCCGACTGTTACTGATCGTCGAAGTACCGCTCATGCCAATCCACCAGCGGCTGCGGCGAGTTGAGTTTCTGGCCGTAGATCACCGAGTACGACAACACGTTCTGCACGTACTGGCGGGTTTCGTCGAACGGGATGCTTTCCACCCAGACGTCGAAGCTCAGGTGGTCGGCGCCACGCAGCCACTGGCGCACGCGACCGGGGCCTGCGTTGTAGGCGGCGGAGGCGAGGACGCGGTTGCCGTTGAACTGGCTGTGGACCTGGCTCAGGTAGGCTGCGCCGAGCTGGATGTTCTTGTCCGGTTCGAACAATTGCTGCGGCGACGCATAAGGAATACTGAACTTGCGCGAGGTTTCCTTGGCGGTGGCCGGCATCAGTTGCATCAGGCCGCTGGCGCCGACGCTCGAGCGGGCGTCGTCCATGAAGGCGCTTTCCTGGCGAGTGATGGCGAACACCCAGCTCGAATGCAAGCCGCGGTTCCTGGCTTCACGCACCAGCGTGTTGCGGTGGGCCATCGGGAAGCGGATGTCCAGGTCGTCCCAGTACTGCGCCTGGCTGATGGTGCGAATCGCCGGGAAATACCATTTCAGGTCGTAGGCCAGTTTGGCCTGGGCGACCATTTCGTCGCGGCTGAAGTGGCGGCTGACGTGGTACCACTCGCGGCGACCGTCGACGATCTGCCCGCGGGCATGGAACTCCAGGGCACGACGCACACCGGGGGTGTTGCGCACCTTGTTGATCAGCGCCTGGCTGAGCACCAGCGGTTTGTTGTTCAGCGAATACGGCGACTGCGAACGGTCGGCGGCGAGGAAACCATAGAAATCGCGCTCGCGGGCGAGGTTCTTGTAGAGGGTTTGCGCCTCGGGGTTCTGCGGTTGCGCCAGTTCCAGGCTGCGGGCCTGCCAGTAGCGCCAGCGGTTGGTGGTGGCCAGGTCCTGGGGCAGGCGGCGGGTGAGCTGGTAGGCATCGTCCCAGCGCGCCAGGCGCAGCAACAGGCGCAGGCGCCATTCAGACACCGTGTTGTCGCGCAGTTCCGGGTCGTATTTGGTCATCATGTCCAGCGCGCGGCTGTCGAAACGTCGGGCCAGGGTCAGCCCGATTTCCCGGGCGATGGCCACTTTTTCGTCGCGCGAGAAGTGCATGCTGCTGGCGTAGCCGTCGAGCAGGGCCATGGCCCTGTCCGGATCCTGGCGGGCGAGGCGGCGCAGGCCGAGGCTGACCACGTCGGACATCGGTTCGTCAGCCGGGGTGAAGCGCGACGGTGAATTGAGCAGCTCCGGGTTCTGTGCCACATCGATCAGCAGGCGGCCACGGGGGGCGAGGGTGGTCAAGCCATTGACCAGGCTGCCGGCCAGTGGATAGTTGCGCGCCTGGGCGGCGAGCTTGGTGCGTTCCCAGCGCTTCTGCTCGGTCAACTGGCCTTCGGCGGCCCACATGCCGAACAGGGCGTCACAGGCGGCCGGTTGCGATTTGCCGGTCAGCCAGAGCTTGTTGGCGTTGGCGTAACCTTCGGTCTTGAGGTTGTGGCTGATCTGGTATTGCGCGTTCAGGCAGTCCAGTTCGGTGAAATTCATCTTGGGGTCGTAATACTTGACGAACGTCGCCCAGTCGCCGCGTTCGGCCAGCCAGCGCAACCAGCGCAGCTTCATCCAGTTGGCCTGGGGCAGGTCGCCGTGTTCGGCGAGGAACTTCTCGATCTCGGCATTGCTCGCGGTTTTCAGGCGCGCGGTCAGCTCGTCGTAGGCCAGGTACGGCTCCAGCGGATAGTCGGCCAGGGCCTGGCTGTAGCGGAAGTACGGTCCGGTGTCGCCCTTGGCCAAAGCACGCTTGGCTTCATCGTAGTACTGGCGTTGGGTGGACAGGTCTACCGCCTGGACGGATTGAACGGCAGCGGCAGAAAGTAAAAAACACGACAAAAGATTGAGGAGGCGACTGCGCATGAGACGTCCGGACAGAAAAAACATGACAAGTGCTGGCGATGCCCGCACTGAATTATCCGTAGCTTAGCCTTTTGCCAGCAACGGGTGAAAGCTTTGCGGTCCCGTCTGCATCAGTTCGCAACATTTGTCGTGCAGAGTGTTGCCAGGGTGAAAATGCCGGCCTGCTGAGGCCCCAATTCAGGTAGAATGCGCGCCCGGTTTTTGGAGAAGCTCATGACCCTGCTCAAATTCAGCGATGTGTCCCTTGCTTTCGGCGCTATGCCGTTGTTGGACAAGGTGTCCTGGCAGATCGCCCGTGGAGAGCGGGTGTGCATCATCGGCCGCAACGGCACTGGCAAGTCCAGCATGATGAAGCTCGTCAAGGGCGACCAGAAGCCCGATGACGGCTCGGTTTGGCGCGCACCCGGGCTCAAGATTGGCGAATTGCCGCAAGAATTGCCGGTAGCCGACGAGCGGACAGTGTTCGACGTGGTTGCCGAAGGCCTGGACGGTGTTGGTGCGTTGCTCGCCGAATATCACCACCTGAGCCAGAACATCGTCACCGATGCCGACCTGGACAAGCTGATGCACGTCCAGCACGACCTCGAGGCCCGCGACGGCTGGCGTTTGCAGACCCTGGTCGACAGCACCCTGAGCCGCCTGCAGTTGCCGGCCGACAAGACCCTCGCCGAATTGTCCGGCGGCTGGCGTCGTCGCGTGCTGCTGGCCCAGGCCCTGGTGTCCGAGCCGGACCTGCTGCTGCTCGACGAACCAACCAACCACCTGGACATCGGTGCGATCGCCTGGCTGGAAGAAGCGCTGAAGGATTTCCAGGGCGCCGTGCTGTTCATCACGCACGACCGTTCCTTCCTGCAGAACCTGGCAACCCGCATCCTGGAACTGGATCGCGGTGGCCTGATCGACTGGAACGGCGACTACGCCAGCTTCCTGGTGCACAAGGAAGCCGAACTGGCCGCCGAAGCCACCGCCAACGCGCTGTTCGACAAGCGCCTGGCCCAGGAAGAAGTATGGATTCGCCAGGGCATCAAGGCCCGTCGTACCCGTAACGAAGGCCGCGTGCGCGCCCTGAAGGCCCTGCGCGTCGAGCGCAGCGAGCGTCGTGAGCGCACCGGCAAGGCCAACATCCAGCTGGAAACCGCCGACAAGTCCGGCAAGCAGGTGATGGTGCTCGAGAACGTGAGCTTCGCTCACCCGGGTGGTCCGTTCCTGATCAAGGACTTCTCCATGGTGCTGCAGCGCGGCGACCGCATTGGCCTGCTCGGCGCCAACGGCACCGGCAAGACCACGTTGCTCAAGCTGATGCTCAGTGGCCTGCAGCCCACCAGCGGCAAGGTAGAAGAGGGCACCAAGATCGACGTCGCCTACTTCGACCAGTTGCGCCACCAGCTGGATCTGGAAAAGACCGTGATCGACAACGTCGCCGAAGGTCGCGACTTCATCGATATCGACGGCCAGAGCCGCCACGTGCTGAGCTACCTCGGTGACTTCCTGTTCAGCCCGCAGCGTGCCCGCACGCCAGTCAAGGCGCTGTCCGGTGGCGAGCGTGCCCGTCTGTTGCTGGCCAAGCTGTTCAGCAAGCCGGCGAACCTGCTGGTGCTCGACGAACCGACCAACGACCTCGACGTTGAAACCCTCGAACTGCTCGAAGAGGTCTTGCTGACCTTCAACGGCACCGTGCTGATGGTCAGCCACGACCGGGCATTCCTCGACAACGTGGTCACCAGCACCCTGGTCTTCGAAGGTGAAGGCAAGGTGCGCGAGTACGTTGGTGGTTACCAGGACTGGCTGCGTCAGGGCGGTTCGCCGCGCCTGCTGGGCGTGACCGAGAGCAAGTCCGGCAAGGCTGACTTGAATTCCGCCGTGGTCAAGGCCGAGCCTGCACCTGTCGCGGCTGCGGTCGAGGCGCCGGTGGCGAAGAAGAAGCTCAGCTACAAGTTGCAGCGTGAGCTGGAAGCGTTGCCGGGGCAGATCGAAGCCATGGAGCAGCAGATCGTTGCGGTTGAGGGGCAGATGGCCGATGCCGGCTTCTACCTGCGTCCGGCAACGGAAACCGCCGCCGTGATCGCGCAGCTGGCGCAGTTGCAGGCTGAACTCGACATCATGGTTGAGCGTTGGGCCGAGCTGGATGCCTGAATGATCCTGCAATAAAAAAAGCCCGGCACTCAGTGATGAGCGCCGGGCTTTTCATATCCAATGCAATCCCTTGTAGGAGCTGGCTTGCCAGCGAAGAGGCCCGCAAGACCGATACAAAATCCAGGACCGCCTTCGCCGGCAAGCCGGCTCCTACAGACGATGGCTATCAGCTTTTGCTTTGCAGGCGCACTGCAAGCACATCGCAAGGCGCGCCGTGCAGGACGTCGTTGGCGGTGGAGCCCAGCAGCAGTGCCAGGCCATGGCGGCCGTGACTGCCGACCACGATCATGTCGCACCCTTGCTCCTTGGCCAGGTGGTGAATTTCCTGGCGTGGCTGGCCGTAGGTCAGGTGGCTGTATTCCCTGGAGAGCTCAGGGTATTTCAAGATCAGGCGATCGAGTCGCTCCTTGGCCTGGTCGAACTGCTGTTGTTGCAGTTGTGACAGGTCCATTGGCACATCGCCACCAAAGGCCATGGCCATCGGCTCGACGATATGCACCAGGGACAACTTCGCCCCATTGCTCACCGCCAGCTCGCGAGCACGGTGGATGACAGGGTCGCACTCTTCGGTCAGATCTACAGCGACCAGAATATGGTTGTAGGGCATGAGGTGCTCCTCCTGAGGATTGCAATATTGGTAAGTATGGCTGGTTTCAAGCGCATTGGCTCCAAAGTGACTCAATGCGCTCATCAAGAATCGGGAGTACAGATATGACGGTCTGGATAGTGGTGTCAATCCTGCTGGTGGTGTTGAGCCCCTTGGCATGGCTGCGACCCTCGCGCCATCAGAGCGGGCGCATGGCCCTGCGCATGGAGGCGCGACGCATTGGCCTGGCCATGCAGCTGGCGCCTCAGGAGTGGCCGCACTGGCTCAGCCAGGAGCCGCCAAACCCTTGTGCGCAGTACCATCGACCACGCCGGGGCAACCAACCGGCGTGCTGGAGTTACTGGCAAAAATCACCGGGTGTGTGGGTCAACCAGTGGCAGGAACCCTGCGACGACCCGGCGCTGCTCAATCATTTCGAAAAGTTGCCGGACAATGTCTACAAGGTCGAGGCCGACAGGCAGATGATTACCCTGTATTGGGGTGAGAAGGGCGAAGCGACCGTTTTGCAAAATATCGATGCCACCCTCAAGGCCCTGGCC
Organism: Pseudomonas sp. SbOxS1; assembly: GCF_013416725.1. Classification (NCBI taxonomy): domain Bacteria; kingdom Pseudomonadati; phylum Pseudomonadota; class Gammaproteobacteria; order Pseudomonadales; family Pseudomonadaceae; genus Pseudomonas; species Pseudomonas sp. SbOxS1. Next base: position 118,487 of record NZ_JAAVXC010000024.1, on the reverse strand, counting down.
TGAACCCGATCTTCCTCGCTGAACCCGACCCCCTGTAGGAGCTGGCTTGCCAGCGAAGCTTTTAGCGTCAGTGAGGACGCCTTCGCTGGCAAGCCAGCTCCTACAAGGGCTCGCGGCTTTTTTGCAGGCAATAAAAAGCCCGACAACGTCATCGGGCGGGGTTGGCCAGGCAGGCCGGTAATTCGGTTTGGGCTGATCTTACGCTGGGCATTCGCCAAAAGCGTTCATTTTTTTCCCCAGGTTCCGCCAGCGTAGCCGGTTAAACACCGGCTGCCGCGAATTAGGGCGAATTTTCTAATCATTGATTCTATGAATGTTTGCCAATGCAGCCTCGTGTTGCAGGCCTTCGTCTTACAGAAATGACCGTCAGGTCGCCGCTCAACCCATACTTTGGGCGATTGACAATTGTCGGAATTTCCGTGAAGGTGGCGTACCCAAATCAAACGGGCGTATGAAATGAGCGTTTGTATGACAAACAGCTCCTACAGAATCCCGACTATCGCGTTGGCGGGTGTGCCGGGTGGATAGGCGTAGCATCGACGAGAGACGTCCCTGCCAGCCATCCGCCTGCGTCCGGCGTGTACTGTTCAGCTTCCATATCGTGGAGATCAGTTGATGATTTACGAAGGTAAAGCCATCACGGTTAAGGCTCTTGAAAGTGGCATCGTCGAACTGAAGTTCGACCTCAAGGGTGAGTCCGTCAACAAGTTCAACCGTCTAACCCTGAACGAACTGCGTCAGGCTGTGGACGCCATCAAGGCAGATGCTTCGATCAAGGGTGTGATCGTCAGCAGTGGCAAGGACGTGTTCATCGTCGGTGCCGACATCACCGAATTCGTCGACAACTTCAAGCTGCCGGATGCAGAGCTTGTGGCTGGCAACCTCGAAGCCAACAAGATTTTCAGCGATTTCGAAGACCTCAACGTCCCGACAGTCGCCGCGATCAACGGCATCGCGTTGGGTGGCGGTCTGGAAATGTGCCTGGCAGCGGACTACCGCGTCATGTCGACCAAGGCCAAGATCGGCCTGCCGGAAGTCAAGCTGGGTATCTACCCGGGCTTCGGCGGCACCGTGCGCCTGCCGCGCCTGATCGGTACCGACAACGCCATCGAGTGGATTGCCGCCGGCAAGGAAAACCGTCCTGAAGACGCACTGAAAGTCGGTGCCGTCGATGCCGTGGTTGCTCCTGAGAAACTGCAGGAAGCTGCGCTGGAACTGATCAAGCGCGCCATTTCCGGCGAGTTCGACTACAAGGCCAAGCGCCAGCCGAAGCTTGAAAAACTCAAGCTGAACGCTATCGAGCAAATGATGGCTTTCGAAACCGCCAAGGGTTTCGTGGCCGGCCAGGCTGGCCCGAACTACCCGGCCCCGGTCGAAGCGATCAAGACCATCCAGAAAGCCGCGAACTTCGGTCGTGACAAGGCCCTGGAAATCGAAGCCGCCGGTTTCGTCAAACTGGCCAAGACCGCCGCTGCACAGAGCCTGATCGGCCTGTTCCTGAACGATCAGGAACTGAAGAAAAAAGCCAAGGCCTACGACGAAATCGCCAAGGACGTGAAGCAGGCCGCCGTACTGGGCGCTGGCATCATGGGTGGCGGTATCGCCTATCAGTCGGCGTCCAAAGGCACGCCGATCCTGATGAAGGACATCAACGAGCACGGTATCGAGCAGGGTCTGGCCGAAGCCGCCAAACTGCTGGTTGGCCGCGTTGACAAAGGCCGCATGACCGCCGCGAAAATGGCTGAAGTGCTCAACGGCATTCGTCCGACCCTGTCCTACGGTGATTTCGGTCACGTAGACCTGGTGGTCGAAGCGGTCGTCGAGAACCCGAAGGTCAAGCAAGCCGTACTGGCCGAAGTCGAAGACAAGGTCAAAGAGGACACCATCCTCGCCTCGAACACCTCGACCATTTCCATCAGCTTGCTGGCCAAGGCCCTCAAGCGTCCGGAAAACTTCGTCGGCATGCACTTCTTCAACCCGGTGCACATGATGCCGCTGGTGGAAGTGATCCGTGGCGAGAAGTCCAGCGAACTGGCAGTGGCCACTACCGTTGCCTACGCCAAGAAAATGGGCAAGAACCCGATCGTGGTCAACGACTGCCCGGGCTTTTTGGTCAACCGCGTGCTGTTCCCGTACTTCGGCGGTTTCGCCAAGCTGGTCAGCGCCGGTGTGGACTTCGTGCGTATCGACAAGGTCATGGAAAAATTCGGCTGGCCAATGGGCCCGGCGTACCTGATGGACGTGGTCGGCATCGACACCGGCCACCACGGTCGCGACGTGATGGCTGAAGGCTTCCCGGACCGCATGAAGGACGACACCCGCTCGGCCGTGGACGTGCTCTACGAAGCCAAGCGCCTGGGCCAGAAGAACGGCAAGGGCTTCTACGCCTACGAGACCGACAAGCGCGGCAAGCAGAAGAAAGTCGCCGACCCGTCGGTGCTGGAAGTGCTCAAGCCAATCGTCTTTGAACAGCGCGAAGTCACCGACGAAGACATCATCAACTGGATGATGATCCCGCTGTGCCTGGAAACCGTGCGCTGCCTGGAAGACGGCATTGTCGAAACCGCCGCCGAAGCCGACATGGGCCTGGTCTACGGTATCGGTTTCCCTCCATTCCGTGGCGGTGCGCTGCGCTATATCGATTCGCTCGGTGTGGCAGAGTTCGTTGCCCTGGCTGACCAGTACGCTGATTTGGGCGCGCTGTACCACCCGACCGCAAAACTGCGTGAAATGGCCAAGACTGGCCAACGGTTCTTCGGTTAAGCGTCCCAACTTTTGAGCGAGAGTGAAATTTTATGAGCTTGAATCCAAGAGACGTCGTGATTGTCGACTTCGGTCGTACTCCGATGGGCCGCTCCAAGGGCGGCATGCACCGCAACACCCGCGCCGAAGACATGTCGGCGCACCTGATCAGCAAACTGCTGGAACGCAACGTCAAGGTTGACCCGAGCGAAGTCGAAGACGTGATCTGGGGCTGTGTGAACCAGACCCTGGAGCAGGGCTGGAACATCGCGCGCATGGCGTCGCTGATGACCCAGATCCCGCACACCTCGGCCGGCCAGACCGTCAGCCGCCTGTGTGGCTCGTCGATGAGCGCCCTGCACACCGCTGCGCAAGCGATCATGACCGGCAACGGTGACGTTTTCGTGGTTGGCGGCGTCGAGCATATGGGTCACGTGAGCATGATGCACGGCGTCGATCCGAATCCGCACATGTCGCTGTACGCGGCAAAAGCGTCGGGCATGATGGGCCTGACCGCGGAAATGCTGGGCAAGATGCACGGCATCACCCGTGAGCAGCAGGACGCCTTTGGCGTGCGCTCCCACCAACTCGCCCACAAGGCGACCGTGGAAGGCAAGTTCAAGGACGAAATCATCCCGATGCAGGGCTATGACGAGAACGGTTTCCTGAAAACCTTCGACTACGACGAAACCATTCGTCCGGAAACCACCCTGGAAAGCCTGGCGGCATTGAAGCCTGCTTTCAACCCGAAGGGCGGCACCGTGACAGCCGGTACTTCGTCGCAGATCACCGATGGTGCCTCGTGCATGATCGTGATGTCGGCGCAGCGTGCGCAGGACCTCGGCATCCAGCCCCTGGCGGTGATCCGCTCGATGGCGGTGGCAGGTGTGGACCCGGCGATCATGGGCTATGGTCCAGTACCGGCTACACATAAAGCATTGAAGCGTGCGGGTCTGAGTATCTCCGACATCGACTACTTCGAGCTCAACGAAGCTTTCGCTGCACAGGCCTTGCCGGTGTTGAAAGATCTGAAAGTGCTCGACAAGATGAACGAGAAGGTTAACCTGCACGGCGGCGCGATCGCCCTGGGTCACCCGTTCGGTTGCTCCGGTGCGCGGATTTCCGGCACTTTGCTGAACGTGATGAAGCAGAATGGCGGCAACCTTGGGGTAGCCACCATGTGCATTGGTCTCGGCCAAGGCATCTCCACCGTCTTCGAACGCGTTTAAGCGTTGCGTTGATGGAAGCCGGGGCCAAGTGCCCCGGTTTTTGTTTTTGCGGATTTTTTTATTTTTTATTTCAAACTGATTTGAGTGAGGGCCGAAGCATGCCGATACAACCTGGGCTCTACCAACATTACAAAGGTCCGCAGTACCGTGTGTTCAGTGTCGCACGGCATTCGGAAACCGAGGAAGAAGTGGTCTTCTACCAAGCCCTGTATGGCGATTACGGCTTTTGGGTACGCCCCTTGAGCATGTTCCTGGAATCGGTCGAAGTTGACGGCGAACAGGTGCCACGCTTTGCTTTGGTGCAGGCCGAGCCAAGCCTTTTTAACAAGCCATAAGCTGAGTGCGCGCAGGACCCTGCGCTTGACCTCACCTTGTAGCCACTATATATAGCGGTGCCGCGTCAGGCGCCAACCGCCTTTCACTTCTAGAATTCAGGAATTTTCTGATCCATGGGCAAATCGCTGGTCATTGTGGAATCCCCGGCTAAGGCCAAGACCATCAACAAGTATTTGGGCAACGAATACGTGGTGAAGTCGAGTATCGGCCATATCCGAGACCTGCCCACCAGCGGTTCGGCTAGCGCCAGCAAAGAGCCAGCCGCCAAGCGCGGCAAGGCTGCTGCGGGCGAAGCGCCGGCCTTGTCGCCGAAAGAAAAGGCGCGCAAGCAGCTGGTCGCGCGCATGGGTGTCGATCCCGATCATGGCTGGAAAGCCAAGTACGAGATCCTCCCGGGCAAGGAAAAGGTCATCGAAGAGCTGCGCCGGCTCGCCAAGGATGCTGACACCATCTATCTCGCAACCGACTTGGATCGCGAGGGGGAAGCCATTGCCTGGCACCTGCGCGAAGCCATCGGTGGTGACGACACCCGCTACAAGCGCGTGGTGTTCAACGAAATCACCAAGAAGGCGATCCAGGAAGCCTTCTCCCAGCCAGGCGAGCTGGACATTGATCGTGTCAACGCCCAGCAGGCGCGTCGTTTCCTCGACCGCGTGGTGGGTTACATGGTGTCGCCGCTGCTGTGGGCCAAGATCGCCCGTGGCCTGTCCGCCGGTCGGGTACAGTCGGTTGCCGTGAAGCTGGTGGTGGAGCGTGAACGTGAAATCCGTGCGTTCATCCCGGAAGAGTACTGGGAAGTCCACGCCGACCTCGGCACCGCCAAGGGCGCGACCGTGCGTTTCGACGTCGCTCGCGAGAAAGGCGAAGCCTTCAAGCCGCTGAACGAAGCCCAGGCCATGGCCGCGCTGGAGAAGCTCAAGGCGTCCAGCTACAGCATCGTCAAGCGCGAAGACAAGCCGACCAGCAGCAAGCCGTCGGCACCGTTCATCACGTCCACCCTGCAACAGGCCGCGAGTAACCGCCTGGGCTTTGGCGTGAAGAAAACCATGATGATGGCCCAGCGTCTGTACGAAGCCGGCTACATCACTTACATGCGTACCGACTCGACCAACCTCTCGGCCGATGCCGTGGCGATGGCGCGTACCTATATTGAAGGCGAGTTCGGCAAGAAGTACCTGCCGGAAAACCCAAACGTCTACAGCAGCAAGGAAGGCGCCCAGGAGGCTCACGAAGCGATTCGCCCGTCCGACGCCAACACCGAGCCAAGCAAGCTGTCGGGCATGGAGCGTGATGCAGAGCGGCTGTACGAGCTGATCTGGCGCCAGTTCCTCGCCTGCCAGATGCTGCCGGCGCAGTACCTGTCGACGACCGTCACCGTCGGTGCCGGTGACTTCGAGCTGCGCGCCAAGGGCCGTATCCTGAAGTTCGACGGTTACACCCGGGTCATGCCGCAAATCGCCAAGCCGGGCGATGACGACGTGCTACCGGACATGGCTCAGGGCGACGCGATGAAGCTGATCAAGCTTGATCCGACCCAGCACTTCACCAAGCCGCCGGCGCGTTACTCGGAAGCCAGCCTGGTCAAGGAAATGGAAAAACGTGGCATCGGTCGTCCTTCGACCTACGCCGCGATCATTTCGACCATCCAGGACCGCGGCTACGTGGCGCTGCACAACCGTCGTTTCTATTCGGAAAAGATGGGTGACATCGTCACCGAGCGCTTGTCGGAAAGCTTCTCCAACCTGATGGACTACGGCTTCACCGCCGGCATGGAAGAGCACCTCGATGACGTGGCCCAGGGCGAACGCGACTGGAAAAACGTGCTGGACGAGTTCTATGGTGACTTCAAGAAGAAGCTCGAGGTAGCCGAGAGCCCGGAAAGTGGCATGCGTGCCAACCAGCCGGTGATGACGGACATTCCGTGCACGACCTGTGGCCGTCCGATGCAGATTCGTACTGCATCCACCGGTGTGTTCCTCGGTTGCTCCGGTTACAGCCTGCCGCCGAAAGAGCGCTGCAAGGCGACCGTCAACCTGGTGCCGGGCGATGAAATCGCCGCGGACGACGAGGGTGAATCGGAATCCCTGGTGCTGCGTGGCAAGCACCGTTGCCCGATCTGCAGCACGGCGATGGACGCCTACCTGCTGGACGAGAAGCGCAAGCTGCACATCTGCGGTAACAATCCGGATTGCGACGGCTATGAAATCGAAGAGGGCACCTATCGCATCAAGGGCTATGAAGGTCCGAGCCTGGAATGCGACAAGTGCGGCAGCGAGATGCAGCTCAAGACCGGCCGTTTCGGCAAGTTCTTCGGTTGCACCAACGCCACCTGCAAGAACACCCGCAAACTGCTGAAAAGCGGTGATGCGGCGCCGCCGAAGATGGACCCGGTGAAGATGCCTGAGCTGAAATGCGAAAAGGTCAACGACACCTACATCCTGCGCGACGGTGCGTCGGGCCTGTTCCTGGCCGCCAGCCAGTTCCCGAAAAACCGCGAGACTCGTGCGCCGCTGGTGATGGAGATCATCCCGCACAAGGATGAAATCGATCCGAAGTACCACTTCCTTTGCGAAGCGCCAAAGAAAGATCCGGATGGCCTGCCTGCTGTGATTCGTTACAGCCGCAAGACCAAGGAGCAGTACGTGCAGACGGAAGTCGACGGTAAGCCGACTGGTTGGAAAGCGTTCTACGACGGTGGCAAGTGGAAGGTCGAGGACAAGCGACCGGCTGCGAAGGCGTAAAAGTCGCCAAACCGAAAAAACCGCATGAGAACCTTCGGGGTTTCATGCGGTTTTTTTGTTTGCGATGTCTGTGGGGTGCCGGCTTGCCGGCTTGCCGGCTTGCCGGCGAAGGCGGCCTGACAGCCGACCTGATCGGGAGCCGTACGCGTTCCCCCTGTAGGAGCCAGGCTTGCCGGCGAAGAACGATAATTCGGTGTAACAGACACACCGCAGCGCTTGGTTCGCCGGCAAGCCTGGCTCCTACAGGGGATCAGGTGCAGCAGTAAAAGTCAGGTCGGCTGTCAGGCCGCCTCGCTTTTGTTTTTGATCTGGGGCGCCCCGTTAACCACGCTGGCCGAACGCAGGCATTGCGCAGTGGGTAAACCGGCAGGACGCCGGTTTAGCCGCGCTGGGCCATGGATGGCCCATTGCGGCGACCCACGGAGCAATGCCTTCGTTATGGCATGCCGAGCCCTAGCGAGGCACCGAGTGGTGGGGCAAAGCCTTTTGCTTCCTTTTTGCTGGGCCGGCACTCCGGCGTTTGAAAAAGGGAGTCGCTGTAAGAGCGAAACCATAAGTGGCCGTTACCGCAGGAACGGATATGTACTCAGACAACCATCTCCCACAGGCTTTGACGCGGGGTCGGCCGCCCTGATCGGGAGTCGTGCGCTTTTTTCCAGGGAGCGGTTTCGTTCACAAGGGTGGTGGCGATTTATTGAGTGGGAGTGTCATTCAGGATCAGACAATGCTTGCGGGATAAGGAGTTGATCCACGACACTGTCTGACCTGCGTGAAGCAATTATTTCGTTGTGGAGGCTGCCGTCATGGCCCACGAACTCTATACCCGTACCAACCAGAAGATCTATTTCGCCGGCCTGTCGCTGGAAGCGCTCGCCAAAGCCGAAGAGGGGCGGGCGATGAATTCCCTGGCGCTGATTCAGGCGGGGCGCGAATCGGCGTTGTTTCACTTGTACGGCGCCTTGCTGGGCCTGTGCCACGAGATTGCCGGCTTCTATCGTTTGCCCCAGGCCAATGCCTCCCGGGCCGAATCGTTGCTGACGCGCGAAGTGCTGGAAAGCATCGCTATCCCGGAAATGGCCGAGATGGTCGAGCTGGCCAATAACCCGGAAACCTGGCTGGCCAAGTTGCTGGCTGCCCATGCTGCGTTGTTCCAGCCGCCACGGGCGCCGCACAAGCCTAAAGGCGATGTGACGCAGCCGTTGATCCTGGCGGTAAACCTCGATGAAGAAGAGGCGCCTCAGGAGCTGGGTCGCGAGGAGCTGGAGAGCTGGCGGCAAAACCTGAAAAGCCTGGCCATCCGTTTTCGCGAAGGCTTGAACGAGTGCTGAGGGACTGAACAGCGCAGCGAACGATCTTTGGGGTTGTTTGCTCGGCTGCTGAGTCGTTTATCGCGAGGGTATCTGGTCAAGATCCCGAGCGAAGCCTGGCCGATGCCTATATAATGCTGGCCTTTCGTGGAGAACAGACCTTTATGCCAACGTCCTTTCTAGAAATTGTCGAGTTACCAGACGGCCGAATCGAGCTGCGCAGGGCTGAGGACGAGGGTTCTCTGGTTACTTTGGATTTCTCCGAGGACGCCAAAGCGTTCCTGCAAGGCCAGCACGTAGAAGTCGCCAAGGCGATGTTGAGCGTCGGCGTGCAGATGGCCGGGCGCATGGTTGAAGGCGAATTCGAGAAAGAAGAGGGGCCGCGGGTCCTTCATTGATCTCCGCCTGTCGGTTTTTACCGGCACCGCCTCCAATAGGCTTCTCTATCCTTGCAGAAGCCCTGCGCGTTCAGCGTGCGCCGTTAACCCAGTCGAATATTCAGGCTTTGAGCGTCCCCGGTCCGGGCGGCGCTGATCAGCTGTTGCCGTGAGATTTTGCTCAATGGGTTGAGCCAGCTGACCACCGTGTGGCTGCGGCCAAGGCGAAGGGCCTCGCAAGTCAGTTGCTGGGCACTTTGGGTGCCGCGCGGTTGCAGCAACAGGATGCGCTCGCGATTGAGCCCGGCGTCCCGCAGCCAGGCCTGGGTCAGGCTGGCGGGCGGGGCGATCAGGGTCAGCCAGCGTGCATCCTGGTCCTGGCTGAGTTCCCGCAGGATCGGCGCCAGAAGGTTCAGGCAGTTCCCGGCAGCACCAAGCAGCGACAGTTCACTGAAGACCTCGGGCTCGGCGCTCCAGGGCGACGCGTCCTCCTTCAGGATTGGCGCCAATGGCTGTGCCATGAACGCCTCGAACTGAAGCGGCAGTTGGGCTTGCTGTGATGTGTATGGGAACTGCATAAAGCCTCCTTTTAGCGGCGAATGACGCCGACGCTCAAGCCTTCGATCACCAGTTCCTGATCTTTAAGGTTCACTTCGATAGGGGCAAACTCAGGGTTTTCGGCCAGCAGCCAGACTTTGCTGCCGTCGCGCTTGAAGCGCTTGACGGTGACTTCGTCGCCGATCCGCGCAACCACGATCTGGCCGTTGCGGGCTTCGCGGGTGGTGTGGACGGCCAACAGGTCGCCGTCGAAGATGCCCACATCCTTCATGCTCATGCCGTGTACCCGCAGCAGGTAATCGGCGCGCGGGTGGAAGAACGCAGGGTTGATGTTGCAGGACTCTTCAACGTGTTGTTGGGCGAGGATCGGCGCGCCGGCTGCGACGCGGCCAATGATCGGCAGGCTGGAGTCGTCGGCCTTGGCCTCGAAACCCGGAATGCGAATGCCGCGCGAAGCGCCCGGCGTCATCTCGATCGCGCCCTTGCGGGCCAGCGCCTTGAGGTGTTCTTCCGCCGCGTTGGGCGATTTGAAACCCAGTTCCTGAGCGATTTCCGCGCGGGTCGGCGGGTAGCCGTTGTCTTCGAGGCAACGTTTGATGAAGGCCAGAATCTCGGCTTGGCGTGGCGTCAGCTTTAGCATATTGATCGCTCTGTCTTTTTATACAGTGACTGGGATTATATACAGTGGAACGGTCTTGGCAATGCCCCTTTTTTTGTGCGCCGCCAGACGGTCGCTCAACCGGCTGATGGAAGCTTTGCGGTTGTGTGGTTAAATGCATGACCGACCATTCCCGAAACGAACTGCCAGACTTGACAACGCACGGGCTGAAACGTATGTTTCAAACAAGTGTTTGTCAGGCGGAGTAGCCATGGCCCAGTCGGAAACCGTTGAACGCATTCTCGATGCTGCCGAGCAGTTGTTCGCGGAAAAAGGTTTCGCTGAAACCTCGTTGCGCCTGATCACCAGCAAGGCGGGTGTCAACCTGGCGGCGGTGAACTATCACTTCGGCTCCAAGAAGGCCCTGATCCAGGCCGTCTTCTCGCGTTTCCTGGGGCCGTTCTGCATCAGTCTCGATAAAGAGCTGGAGCGGCGCCAGGCCAGGCCTGAAAACAAGCCTTCCCTCGAGGAACTGCTGGAAATCCTCGTCGAGCAAGCCCTGGTGGTACAGCCGCGCAGCGGCAACGACCTGTCGATTTTCATGCGTTTGCTGGGACTGGCCTTCAGCCAGAGCCAGGGGCATTTGCGCCGTTATCTAGAAGACATGTATGGCAAGGTGTTTCGCCGCTACATGATGCTGGTCAACGAGGCCGCCCCGCGCATCCCGCCGATCGAACTGTTCTGGCGCGTGCACTTCATGCTGGGTGCGGCGGCGTTCAGCATGTCCGGTATCAAGGCCTTGCGCGCCATCGCCGAAACCGACTTCGGGGTCAACACCTCCATCGAGCAGGTCATGCGCCTGATGGTGCCGTTCCTGGCGGCCGGCATGCGTGCCGAATCCGGTGTCACCGACTCGGCCATGGCCACCGCGCAGCTGCGCCCTCGTAGCAAATCGACACCGGTTGCCGCCAAGGTTTAACCGCTCATGGGTGGGCGCGGCAGCTGACATCCGATAAGCTAGCCGCCCATGCCGACTCTCGTTCTGAACCCGTTCCCACTGATGATCGCCGACCTCCCGGGTACAGCCCAGGGCGGCGCATCGTTGCGCACCGGGTTTATCGTTATCAAGGAATTGCTATGACTGCTGGCCTGCAAGGCTCGTTGATGGTGGACGTCGCCGGTACCTGGCTGACGGCTGAAGATCGCCAATTGTTGCGCCAGCCCGAAGTGGGTGGCTTGATCATTTTCGCCCGCAACATCGAACATCCGCGCCAGGTTCGCGAACTGAGCGCGGCGATCCGCGCCATTCGTCCCGACCTGCTGCTGGCAGTGGACCAGGAAGGCGGGCGGGTCCAGCGCCTGCGCCAAGGGTTCGTGCGTCTGCCGGCGATGCGCGCCATTGCCGATAACCCGAACGCCGAATACCTGGCCGAACAGTGCGGCTGGATCATGGCCACCGAGGTGCTGGCCGTTGGCCTGGACCTGAGCTTCGCCCCGGTGCTGGATCTCGATCACCAGCGTAGCGCCGTGGTCGGGACCCGTTCCTTCGAAGCCGATCCGCAGCGTGCCGCGCTGCTGGCCGGTGCTTTCATTCGCGGCATGAACAGCGCGGGCATGGCCGCCACCGGCAAGCACTTTCCTGGCCACGGCTGGGCCGAGGCGGATTCCCACGTGGCGATCCCCAATGACGAGCGCAGCCTCGAGCAGATCCGTGCCCATGACCTGGTGCCCTTCGCCCAATTGAGCAGGCAGCTGGCCGCCGTCATGCCTGCCCACGTTATTTATCCACAGGTCGATGCCCAGCCAGCGGGCTTCTCCCGGCGTTGGCTGCAGGACATCCTGCGGGGCGAGCTGCAATTCGACGGGGTGATTTTCAGCGACGACCTGTCCATGGCCGGTGCCCACGTGGTTGGCGATGCCGCCAGCCGTATCGAAGCGGCGTTGACCGCCGGTTGCGACATGGGCCTGGTGTGCAACGATCGCGCTGCCGCCGAACTGGCCCTGAGCGCCGCCCAGCGTTTGCAGGTCACGCCGTCGGCGCGCATTGCGCGGATGCGCGGCCAGGCGCATGCGAGCACCGAGTACCGCCAGGATCCGCGCTGGCTGGCGGCCGTGGGCGCGCTGAGGGATGCACAGCTTATTGATTAAGGAGGGGCGCCATGACGGTTTACGCGATTATCGGCGGCAGCGGCCTGACCCGGCTGGACGGCCTCCAGATTCGTCAGTCATTGGCGCTGGATACGCCCTACGGTACGCCGTCTGCCGAGGTGCAGGTCGGCGAGTACGCCGGCAGGGACGTGTTGTTTCTCGCGCGACATGGTCATCCGCACCGTTTTGCCCCGCACCGGGTGAATTATCGCGCCAATCTCTGGGCGCTGAAGCAGGCCGGTGCCGAGGCGATTCTGGCGGTCAACGCGGTGGGCGCGATCAGCGGGGCGATGGGCACCGGGCATTTCTGCGTGCCGCATCAGTTGATCGACTACACCAGCGGTCGCGAGCACAGCTACTTTGCCGATGACCTGGAACCGGTCACCCATATCGATTTCAGCTACCCCTACAGCGAATCGCTGCGCCAGCGCCTGATTGCAGCGCTGGCGGCCGAAGGCGTCGGTTTCAGCGATCAGGGGGTGTATGCCTGCACCCAAGGCCCGCGATTGGAAACCGCTGCCGAGATCCTGCGCCTGGAGCGCGACGGGTGCGACATCGTCGGCATGACCGGGATGCCGGAAGCGTCCTTGGCCCGCGAGCTGCAACTGGATTATGCCTGTCTGGCGCTGGTGGTGAATCCGGCGGCGGGCAAGTCGGCCTCGGTGATCAGCATGGCCGAGATCGAGCGGGCGTTGGGGGAGGGGATGGTTAAGGTGAGGTCGATGTTGGCGCGGGTGCTTGCGGGCTAAGCCGGGCGCGGGACCGAGTTGCTTTCTTCGCGGGCAAGCCTCGCTCCTACGGGTCTTGGGTCAATCGCGAGATATGCGATCAACACGAAACTGTAGGAGCGAGGCTTGCCCGCGATAGCGATCTGTCCGGCGCCGCAGTTCTCAACGCTTCTCCAGCTTGTCCGGCAACGGCGCAAACAACGCCTCGATATCATCGCTCTGCAACTTCCAGTCCCCGGCCTGCCGTCCATCCAGCACACCCGCCGCCAGCTCGGATTTCTCCTTCTGCAGGTGCTGGATCTTCTCTTCCACCGTGCCGCGCGCGATCAGCTTGTAGACGAACACCGGCTTTTCCTGGCCGATGCGGTAGGCGCGGTCGGTGGCCTGGTTTTCCGTTGCCGGGTTCCACCAGGGGTCGTAATGAATCACGGTGTCCGCTTCCGTCAGGTTCAGGCCGACACCACCGGCCTTCAGGCTGATGAGAAAGATCTGACGCTTGCCGCTCTGGAATTCCTTCACCGGTGTACGACGGTCACGGGTCTGTCCGGTCAGCAGTGCGTAGGGCACGCCGCGCTTGTTCAGCTCTTCTTCGATCAATGCCAGCATTGAGGTGAACTGCGAAAACAGCAGAATCTTGCGGCCTTCCTCGAACAGCTCTTCGAGCATTTCCATCAGGCTGTCGAGCTTGCCCGAGGTGCTGCCCCTTGTCGGCAGGGGGGCTTCATTGACCAGGCGCAGATCGCAGCACACCTGGCGCAGCTTGAGCAGCGCCTCGAGGATGATGATCTGGCTGCGGGCCACGCCCTTGCGGGTGATTTCGTCGCGGACTTTCTTGTCCATGGCCAGGCGCATGGTTTCGTACAGGTCGCGTTGGGTTTCGTTGAGTTCGACCCAATGGATGATCTCGGTCTTGGGCGGCAACTCGGTCGCCACCTGTTCCTTGGTGCGACGCAGCAGGAAGGGTTTGATACGGCTGTTGAGGTGTTGCAGCCGGACTTCGCTCGCGCGCTTTTCGATGGGAACCCGGTAGTCGCTGTTGAAGCTTTTGACGTCGCCGAGCCAGCCCGGCAGCAGGAAGTGAAACAGCGACCACAGTTCGCCCAGGTGGTTTTCCAGCGGCGTGCCGCTCAGGCACAGGCGCTGGCGGGCGTTGAGCTCGCGGGCGGCCTGGGCGGCCTTGCTGTTGGGGTTCTTGATGTATTGCGCTTCGTCCAGTACCAGCACATGCAATGGCTGCTTCGCCAGGCGTTCGACATCCTTGGGCAGCAACGCATAGGTGGTCAGGATCAGGTCGTAATCGGCCAGGTTGTCGAAATGCTTTTTGCGACTGGCGCCGTACAGCGCCAGCACCTTGAGTTGCGGGGTGAAATGCGCCGCTTCGTCGAGCCAGTTGGGAATCAGGCTGGTGGGCATCACCACCATGCACGGGCGATCGAGGCGACCGGCGTTTTTCTCGGAAAGAACGTGCGCCAGGGTCTGCAGGGTTTTACCCAGGCCCATGTCGTCCGCGAGGATGCCGCCGACTTCCAGCTGGCGCAACGACTGCATCCAGCTCAGGCCTTCGAGCTGATACGGGCGCAGTGTCGCGTTCAAGCCGTCCGGTGCCGTGGCGGTGTAGTCCTTGATGTCGCGCAGGCGTTGGGCAAAGCTGCGAATCTGCTCGCCACCTTCCCAGAGCAGCGGCAGGTCTTCCAGCGAATTGAGGCGCGTGGCGTCGGCCTTGCTCAGGCGCAGCGTGGTTTCGCCAGGTTCTTGCAGATAGAACTCACCAAGGGTCGCCAAAACCGGTTTCAGGCGGCCGAAGGGCAGGGCGACTTGCAAGGGGCCATGCTCGGCGTTCGGCCGGTTGGGAATGTTGACCAGGATCAGCTCGTCGTCACGTCGGCGGGCGAGGCGTTCCGGGTTGAGCAGTTCGGTGTGGGAGCGCATCAGGTTCAACAGGATCGGCAACAGGCTCAACCGCTCGCCATTGACGATGATCCCCAGCTCCAGGTCGAACCAGTCGCGCTCCGGTACCTGTTCGACCGTGGCGTACCAGTCGTCCACGGCGGTCAGGTCGAAGCCGAAGTCCTCGTTGATCTGCAACTCCCAGCCCTGGGTGCGCAACTTCGGCAGTTCATTGAGGGTGAAGGTCAGCCAGGCGCTGTCATTGACCATCTCGAACAGTTCGCCGGCGCTTTCCGGCAGGGCCTTGCTTTGCCGGGTGGCAATCTTGAAGCCGAGGATTCGCAGCTGTTCCCGGTAGGACTGTTCGACGTCCGGGTGGCGTTTTATCCGTAGGGTCTGGGTCTCCTGGCGAATCAGGATGTCGGAATTCTTCTGGCCCGAAACGTACTCATCCAGATAACTGAACGACAGCGCCGCGCGATGCTGGATGTAACGCTGCATCCGCCCGTTGCGCGGCTCGAAGGCGCTGAACTCGATGCTCGCCAGCCACAGGCGCGGTACCGGTTGCACGTTGTCCACCAGTACCTGCGGTGGCGCCTTGGGGCTACGGTTTTCCAGCACTGCCTGGAGTTTTTCCAGGAGTTCGGCGTCTTTGGCGGCGGCGGGGTAGTCGAGGGTTTCCTGGATTTGCAGGAGCACCGCCGCGCAATGTTTGCAGTTGCTGTGCACCGGGCAGGAGCAGATGGCGTCGACCATCAGCAAGGTGCCTTTGGCCGACTCGCGCAGGCGAATGGTCTGACGGTAAACGTTACCGCCAGAGCCTTCGCACGCCGCGGTGATCGTCGCGTCGCCGACCTCGACTATCCTGACGCGGTTCTCCAGTGCATACCGGCGACCGCGCTCCAGGCTTTGTTCCTTGAATCGGCTGACCCAGGAAGGTGCCAGGGGTTTGCTCAGGGTCGCGGACATGGGGGGCTCGATCAGTCCGGGACGACTTCAGGGGCTTCCCGGGGAGCGGGCGCCGTCAGTGAGGTGATCTTGATCAGCAGGCCCAGGTGGCCGTTGTCGAGGAAGTTCAGCTGGCCGTTCTTGGTGTGGCTTTCCTGTTTCAGGCGTTCGCTGGCGGTGACCAGGCCTTCGTCGTTGAACTGGTTGACATAGAAATCGGCGTCTACATCGGTGAAGCGTCCCAGCGTCAGGTTCAGGGTGCCTTCGATCGGGTATTGGCCGAACTGTTCCTTGCCGTCGCTGACCGCCACCTTGACCGCTGTCTCGCCGAGTGTCTGCTGCCACGCCTTGTGCAACAGCACGCTGTATTCATTGCTGGCGGTGAGTTTTTCCACTTCGCTGTTGAGGCTCGGCGTGCGCAGGCTGTCGGGGCTGACGGCTTGCGCGCCGGCGGCCCAGTCTTCCGGCGCGGCGCGGCTGACAATCGCCGGCACAGCATTTTGCCGTACCAGAATCATTTCAATCTGATACAGATCATCGGCAAACACCGAAGGGGCGACCAGGGTTATCAACAAGGTCAGTGAGCGAAACAGGCGCATGCGGCGTCCTTCAAGCAGTTTTCGGGATGAGGCGCTCAAACAGCGCCTCTACAGTATTAAAGCGCTCTTCCGAGCGCTCCATCGGGACTTGGAATTTAAACATCGTGGCCCCTTCGAATTTGTAGCGTTTGGGCTGGCTCTGGATCAACTTGATCAGGGTCAGCGGGTCGACCGGGGTCTGTGTCGCAAACTCGATTCGGCCACCCTGCGGGCCGCCGTCGACTTTCTTGATGCCCAGCAACTCGGCCTGCAATTTCAGCGAGGTGATGCGCATCAGGTTCTTGGTCGGCTCGGGCAACAGGCCGAAACGGTCGATCATCTCCACCTGCAGATCCTTGAGGCCTTCCTCGTCGGTGGCCGAGGCGATGCGCTTGTAGAGGATCAGGCGGGCATGGACGTCCGGCAGGTAGTCTTCGGGAATCAACGCCGGTACGCGCAAGTTGACTTCCGGGCCACCGCCTAGCGGTTGATCGAGGTTGGGTTGTTCGCCCTTGCGGATCGACTTCACCGCGCGCTCGAGCATTTCCATGTACAGGGTGAAGCCGACCGCCTGGATCTGCCCGCTCTGGCCGTCGCCGAGCAATTCGCCAGCGCCGCGGATTTCCAGGTCGTTGGTGGCGAGCACGAAGCCGGCGCCGAGGTCCTGGGTATTGGCGATCGCTTCCAGGCGCTTTTCCGCGTCCGCGGTGATCTGCTGGCGCGGCGGCGTCAGCAGGTACGCATAGGCCTGGTGGTGACTGCGACCGACACGACCACGCAGCTGATGCAATTGTGCCAGGCCGAACTTGTCGGCGCGTTCGATGATGATGGTGTTGGCGCTCGGTACGTCGATGCCGGTCTCGATGATGGTCGAGGCGATCAGCACGTTGAAGCGCTTGTGGTAGAAGTCGCTCATCACCTGTTCGAGCTCGCGCTCGCGCATCTGCCCGTGGCCGATGCCGATCCGCGCTTCCGGCACCAGTTCGGCGAGGTCGGCGGCGCATTTCTCGATGGTCTTGACGTCGTTGTGCAGGTAATAGACCTGGCCGCCACGCAGCAGCTCACGCAACAGGGCTTCCTTGACCGTGCTCTTGTTCTGCTCCATGACAAAGGTGCGCACCGACAGGCGACGGGCTGGCGGCGTGGCGATGATCGACAGGTCGCGCATGCCCGACACGGCCATGTTCAGCGTTCGCGGAATCGGCGTTGCGGTCAGGGTGAGGATGTCAACTTCACTGCGCAGGGCCTTGAGCTGTTCTTTCTGGCGCACACCGAAGCGGTGTTCTTCGTCGATGATCACCAGGCCCAGGTTTTTGATTTTCACATCGTCCGACAGCAGCTTGTGCGTACCGATGACGATGTCGATCTTGCCTTCAGCCAGGTCGGCGACCGCTGCATTCACTTCCTTGGCCGACTTGAAGCGGCTCATCACTTCCACGCTCACCGGCCAGTCGGCGAAGCGGTCGCGGAAGCTGTTGTAGTGTTGCTGGGCGAGCAGGGTGGTGGGTACCAGGATCGCCACCTGGCGACCACCGTGCACCGCAATGAACGCCGCACGCATGGCCACTTCGGTCTTGCCGAAGCCGACGTCGCCGCACACCAGGCGATCCATCGGTTTGGGTGCGAGCATGTCTTCGCGCACCGCTTCGATGGTGGTTTGCTGGTCGGGCGTTTCTTCGAACGGGAAACCGGCGCTGAAGGTGGCGTAATCGGCTTTCGGGTCGGCGAAGGCGTACCCTTCGCGAGCGGCGCGGCGCGCATAGATGTCGAGCAATTCAGCGGCGACGTCGCGCACCTGTTCGGCGGCCTTGCGCTTGGCTTTTTGCCAGGTCTCGGAGCCCAGGCGATGCAGCGGGGCGAGGGCGTCGTCGCTGCCGGTGTAGCGGGCGATCAAGTGCAGGTTGGCCACCGGCACATACAGTTTGGCGCCCTCGGCGTATTCCAGGGCGAGGAATTCGGCGGTCTGGCTGTCGATTTCCAGCGTCGCAAGACCGAGGTAGCGACCGACACCGTGGTCGATGTGCACCACCGGCGCGCCTTCGCGCAGCTCGGTGAGGTTCTTGATGACCGCGTCGTTGTTGGCGTCGGCGCGTTTCTCGCGGCGCCGGCGCTGCATCACGCGCTGGCCGAACAACGGGCTTTCAGCGACCAGCGCCAGGGCCGGATCGTCGAGCACCAGGCCTTCGTCCAGCGGCGCGATGGTGATCGCCAGGCGCTCCTTGCCAGCGACAAAGTCCGGCCAGCTGTCGACGGTTTTCGATCGCAGCTTCAGGCGTTCCAGCAGTTCCAGCAGTACTTCGCGACGGCCCGCGGATTCGGCGGTGAACAGCACGCGCCCGGGGAACTCGTCGAGGAAACTGGAGAGCGCCGCCAGCGGCTGGTTGGCCTTGGCTTCGATGGCCAGGTTCGGCAGTTCCCGCGCGGGGAAGCGTTCGCGGCCGGCACCGGTTTCCACGTCCTGCTGGCTCGCCACCACCCGCGGCCAGTTTTTCAGGCGCGCGAAGCAGTCTTCCACCGGCAGGAACAACTCAGCCGGCGGTAATAAAGGACGGGATGGATCGACGCGCCGCTCTTCATAACGGTTGCGCACGTCGTTCCAGAAGTTTTCCGCGGCCTGTTCGATACCTGGCAGGGAGAACACCTGGGTGTCCTGGGGCAGATAGTCGAACAGCGTCGAGGTTTCTTCGAAGAACAGCGGCAGGTAGTACTCGATGCCGGCAGGGGTAATCCCGCTGTTCAAGTCCTGGAAGATCGGGCAACGTCGGAAGTCGACATCGAAGCGTTCGCGAAAGCGCGCCTTGAAGCGGGTGACGGCTTCCTTCTCCAGCGGGAATTCCTTGGCCGGCAGCAGCTTGACCGAATCGACCTTGTCGATGGAACGCTGGTTTTCCGGGTCGAAGGTGCGCAGGGTTTCGATTTCGTCGTCGAACAGGTCGATCCGGTAAGGCAACTTGCTGCCCATCGGGAACAGGTCGATCAGGGAGCCGCGCACAGTGAATTCGCCGTGCTCGTACACAGTATCGACGTAGCGATAGCCGGTGGCCTCGAGGCGGGTGCGCATTTGCTCGACGTCGAGCTTCTGGCCGACATCCAGCACCAGGCTGCTGCCGAGCAGGAATTTGGTCGGCGCCAGGCGATGCAGGGCTGTGGTGATCGGCACCACCAGCACGCCATGACTCAGCTCCGGCAATCTATATAGAGCGGAGATGCGCTGGGAAATGATGTCCTGGTGCGGCGAGAACAGGTCGTAGGGCAGGGTTTCCCAGTCGGGGAAATGCAGCACGGGCAAATCCGGGGCGAAGAAACTCAGCTCCTGTTCCAGTCGTTCGGCACTTTGGCTGTCGGCTGTGAGCAGCAGGGTAAAGCGCTTGGCAGCGCTGGCGGCCTCGGCGATGGCCAGGCTCAGGGCGGCACCGGGCAGGTTGCCCCAGTGCTGTTTACCTGCCGCGGCAGGGAGAAGCGGTAGACGCAGAACGGGCACGGAAGGTTGAGCTCCAAGCGTTGCGACAAAGTCGGTAATTGTAGCGGTCCCGGGTGCCGGCTGTCAGTCGCTGATGTGTCTATTACGCGGGTAAGGAGAAATGTAGTGGTAAAGACAAAATCGCGGTGTTTTTTACCGGAAATTAGCGATTATGTAGTGGCAAAACCAACCAGTGTTACGGATGGTTACGGACAAGATTGCGCTGTCCCCAAAAAATTGACGATGCTGGAGGCCCCGGTTTCATTGGGCTTCAGCGGGGCGTGATTTTTTTGAAAGGAATTTTGTTACTGACAGTACGACAAGCGCGCATTGCTACACGAGGCGCGCGGCGGCATAATGTAGCCCCTTTTTTCTGCCCCTACATGTGGAAGGTTCCCGTGACTCAGAAGCCCGACCAGTGTCTTGGTGAATGGATCGACCGTGAAGCACTCGCAGAAGCGATGATTCCGCTTATCGGTCAGCTCTACCGCAATAACAACGTGGTGAGCTCGATCTATGGCCGCAGCCTGATCAATCGTTCAGTCATTGCGATTCTCAAAGCTCACCGCTTTGCTCGTCACCGTCAGACCGACGATACCGAGCTGTCCGTCCACGAAACATTCCCGCTGCTCAAGGCGATGAGCGAGCTCAAGCTCGGCGCTGCTTCGGTAGACCTGGGCAAGCTGGCAGCCAAATTCAAGGCTGAAGGCAATGGCCGTACTGCCGAGCAGTTCGTCCGTGAAGAACTGGCCGACGTGGTTGGCCAGCAGAACGCTTCCGCCCGCAAAGGCACCGACGTTGTCCTGTACGGCTTCGGTCGTATCGGCCGTCTGCTGGCGCGCATCCTGATCGAGAAAACCGGTGGCGGCGACGGCCTGCGCCTGCGCGCCATCGTGGTCCGCAAGGGCGCCGAGAACGACCTGGTCAAGCGTGCCAGCCTGCTGCGTCGCGACTCGGTCCATGGTCCGTTCGATGGCACCATCACCATTGATGAAGCCAACAACACCATCACCGCCAATGGCAACCTGATCCAGGTTATCTACGCCAAGAGCCCGACCGAAGTCGACTACACCCAGTACGGCATCGAGAACGCACTGATCGTCGACAACACCGGTGTATGGCGTGACGCCGATGGCCTGGGCCAGCACCTGGCCTGCCCGGGCGCTGCCCGCGTGATCCTCACCGCACCTGGCAAGGGCGCGCTGAAGAACATCGTGCACGGCATCAACCACGGCGACATTAGCCCCGACGACAAGATCATCTCCGCGGCTTCCTGCACCACCAACGCCATCGTGCCGGTGCTGAAAGCAGTGAATGACAAGTTCGGCATCGTCAACGGCCACGTCGAAACCGTTCACTCGTTCACCAACGACCAGAACCTGATCGACAACTTCCACAAGGGCAGCCGTCGTGGCCGCGCCGCGCCGCTGAACATGGTCATCACCGAGACCGGCGCCGCCACTGCAGCCGCCAAGGCGCTGCCAGTGCTCAAGGGCAAGCTGACCGGCAACGCGATTCGCGTACCTACGCCGAACGTGTCGATGGCCATCCTGAACCTGAACCTGGAAAAGGCCACCACCCGCGAAGAGATCAACGAGTACCTGCGCCAGATGGCCATGCACTCGGACCTGCACAAGCAGATCGACTACGTCAATTCGCAGGAAGTGGTTTCGACCGACTTCGTTGGCTCGCGCCACGCAGGCGTCGTGGACGCTGAAGCGACCATCACCCAGGATAACCGCGTTGTACTGTACGTCTGGTACGACAACGAATTCGGTTACAGCTGCCAGGTGGTACGCGTGATGGAAGACATGGCCGGTGTAAACCCGCCAGCTTTCCCGCGCTAAGCCTTTAGCTGCATTTGAAAACGCCCCGACTTAGGTCGGGGCGTTTTTGTTTGTGCGATTTGCCGGAGTGAAATGTGTTGTCTGAACCGGCCTCTTCGCGGGCAAGTCGGAACGCCGCCCGCTCGCTCCTACAAGATTGTGTCCTGCCCAAATATTGCGGAAACACAAAGCCCTGTAGGAGCGAGCGGGCGGCGTTCCGACTTGCCCGCGAAGAGGCCCTTAAACCCGTCGCAAAACTTCTATTACTTATATCGATTTAATCTTTCTGGTAAGCAGTTAAGCGTTATTTAGATTTCGATACAAAGTTCATTTAATTATTAAAAATAAAAACTCCCAATAAAAATAGGTAGTTGGCGAGCGGTTGCGTCTGGGTGGTTTTTATGGATCCAATTATAGAGCTGTTACATATTTGACGTCATTTAATTGTTCGAAGCGGATGCTTGACACTCCATTTCTCTGAATCTAGTGTCGCCAATAACAGACCCGCTCTGCCACGGGTTTGGTAAGTCCTGCTACTGCGCTGAACAGCAACCCTCCAAAAAGACGGGAATCCCATTCCCGCTCACATCACAATAAAAATCATATGAACCAGCGTCGGCTTAATTGCCGTCCAGCGATCAATTGCGTTTGCTCACCCTGCCAAAAGTATTTCGCGGTCATGGCCTGTTATTGCCTGGCTGATATGCGGTTGGTCTATCGGGAGAGTCGAACATGGCGCAAGAACGCTCGAAGTTGTTATCGCTGTTACCGCGCCTGGTGGGATTGGGTGTGCTGGGGTTTATCGTCTGGCTGTTGCTGTCGACCTTGCTCATGCCGCTGGTGTCGGCGTCTGCTACCCGGGCGATTCTGAATGCGCCGGTGATTCTGTTGACCACACCGATCGATGGCGTGGTGAGTTCCCTGGCGGTCAAGCCCGGTGTGACGTTCGCCCAGGGCCAGAAAATCGCGGTGGTGGAAAACCCGCGGGCGAACCAGGAAACCTTGCTTACCCTGCAAACCCGGCGCCTGACCCTGGAGCAACAGTTGTCGTCTTCGGCCAGCCAGGCCGAGCACGATCAGCGTTACTACGAGGAGCTGGAGAAAACCAGCCAGCGCTACCAGGCCGCGTTTCATACCCGCCAGCTGTACACGCAAAAGGCCCTGAAAGCCGAGAACAGTGCCGCCAGTGCGCGCTTGATCGATGCCCAGGAAACGGTCGAGCGCAATCTCGAGTTGTTCGTCCAGGGGGCGGTGAGTGGTGCGGTGGTGGCTTCGTCGAAAGCACAGCTGGCTTCGTTGCAAGGCGCGGCCGAGTCGGTGCGTTCGCAGTTGCGGATCACCGATGGTGACGTCAGTGCTGCCAACAAGCAGGTCTACCTCGACCCCGATCAATTGCGCATGTTCGATCTCAGCGCGCAAATGACCACGCTCAAGCTCAGCCTGGAGAATCAGGCGCGCAACCGCGCGACCTATCAACAGGAACTGGCCAACCTCGACCAACTGATCGCGACCGAACAGAACCGGATCAAGTTGATGGCCGGCTACGACGTCGTGGCGTATTCGCCCGGTACCGTCCAGGAGCTGCTGGCGCCCCAGGGCACGCTGGTGCAGGCCGGCTCGACCTTGCTGCGGGCCACCGATTGCGCGCAGAGCTATGTGATCGCGGTGTTCCCCGAGCGCATGGCCAGCAAGATCGACCGCGACAGCGTGCTGACCGTGAAAATCCGCGGCCTCGACCAGCCCCTCAAGGCCAGTGTGGTGCAGTTGTTGTCCAGTGCTTCGGACATGCGCGCCAATACCTACAGCGTGCCGTTTCCCTATGCCGAGCAAAATTCGGTGTACGTGGTGGGCACCTTTGCCGCGGACCTGACGGACAGCCAGCGCGCCATGACCTGCAACCCGGGCTTGTGGGCCAGCGCCGAGGTGTCGCGGCCATGAACAGGATTTTTCGCGCAGTATCGGGCGTGATGCTGATCGCCAGTGGAGTGCCCGCCATGGCAGAGCAAGCCCGGCCGCAACTGGCGGCAATGACTTGTGCGGCGTTGGATCAGGCCGTGACATCGCAGCCGGCGGGGCCGGTGCTGGTGGCCAGTTATCCGCCGCTCGCTGGCCAGCCCGCGCCGATCCTGGCGTTGCGCGGCGTGGCGTTCACCTACGACAACGCGCTGGCGAGCATTGCCTTGTTTGCCTGCGGCAAGGCCGAGTCGGCGCGGCGCATTGCCGATGCGTTGGCGTTCGCCACCGGCCATGATCCGGAGTATCAGGACGGGCGCCTGCGCAACGCCTACGCCGCAGGCCCGGTGGCAGCGCCGTCGATGAAGTTGCCGGGCTATTGGAGTGTCGAGCGCAACGCCTGGAACCAGGACGCCTATCAAGTCAGCAGCGCCACCGGCAATCAGGCCTGGGCGGCATTGGCGCTGCTCGAAGCGTTTCGCCAGAGCGGCGAGGCGTCATACCTGGAGGCGGCGCGAAAAGCCCTGCACTGGTCGCAGCACAACACCTACGACGGGCAGGCGCCGGCCGGTTTCAGTGGTGGCTACTACGGTTACTTTTCCCAACAGGTCCAGCAGAGCTGGAAATCCACCGAGCATAACGTCGACCTCGCGGCGGCATGGTCGGCGCTCGACGCGGTGGCGCCGAACCAGGATTCGGCGAAACAGGCGCACATTGCCCGGCAGTTTGTCGCGAGCCAATGGGACGCCGGGGAAGGGCGCTTCCTGATCGGCACTGGCGCGGATGGCCAGACTTCGGACCGCGTGCGCTCGGGGCTGGATGCGCAGATCTGGCCCTTGATCGCCCTGCATGAGCCACCCAAGGACTGGCGGCGGGTTTTCGCCTTTATCGACCGCGCTCACCGTGCCGGCGAAGGTTACGGTTTCAATCGCGACCCTGATGGCCTGTGGACCGAGGGCACGGCCCAGGCCGCTGCCGTGGCGCGCTTGAGTGGCTTAAGTGACAAAGCCCAGCCGTTGTGGAGTGTGCTGCTGGCCCAGCAGGCCGGCAACGGCTGGCTGTTCGCAACCCCGGCGGCGCGCATCAGTACCGGGCTGGCCATAGGCCCGGACTCGGTCAGCAACGATTTTTTCTACTACCACCTGCCTCACCTGGGCGCTACAGCGTGGGCGGCGATTGCCGCCACCGGCGTCAATCCCTTTACCGGTTCGCAAGAGGCTGACTGACATGCAGGCACTGGACTCGCTGCAACTGCTGCAAATCAATTTCTGGACGCTGGCAGCGGTGATTCTGTTCACCTGCCTGACTCACCGCGATCAATGGGCCGCGCGGGTCGGTTTCGGCGCGGTCACCGCGTTGCTGCTGGTCAACTATGCGGCCTGGCGGATTCGCGACACCTTGCCCGACGGCCATTCCGGATTTGCCACGGTCTGGGCCTACACCTTCCTGTTCTTCGAGATGCTGGCGATTGGTTACACGCTGTTTTCCATCGTGGTGATGCTGTGCCGCACGGATCACCGCAAGGCGGCGGATGCCGGCGAACGACGCTTGCGAGCGCAAGGGAGCGCGGTGCCGGCAGTGGATATCTTCATCGCCACCTACAACGAAGGCCTGGAAATCCTCGAAAAAACCATTATTGCCGCCCAGGCGATCGACTATCCGAACTTCACCATCTGGGTGCTCGACGACACCCGCCGCGACTGGTTGCGCGACTACTGCGCCGAAATGGGCGTGCAGTATGCGCGGCGTCCCGATAATTCCCACGCCAAGGCCGGCAACCTCAACAACGGCCTGCGCCAGTCGGCGGCCCTGAGCAACGCGCCGTACATTCTGGTGCTCGATGCCGACTTTGCGCCGCAGCAACCGATCCTCCTGCGCACCCTGGGACTGTTCGACGACCCCAGGGTTGGCCTGGTGCAGACGCCACAGTTCTACTACAACCCCGATCCGATCCAGCACAACCTCGGCACGTCGGCCTGCTGGGTGGATGAGCAGCGGGTATTCTTCGATGTGTTCCAGCCGGCGAAGGATGGCTGGGATGCGGCGTTTTGTGTCGGCACGTCCTTCGTGGTGCGGCGCGATCTGATTACCGAAGTCGGCGGTTTTCCTACGGGCTCGGTGTGCGAAGACATCTACACCACCTACCGGTTGTTGCAAAAAGGCTATGTCACCCGCTGGTTGAATGAGCGTCTGTCCATTGGTTTGTCTGCCGAAGGCTTGACCGAGTACATCAACCAGCGGGGGCGCTGGTGCCTGGGCACGATCCAGGTGGCGTTGCTCAAGGAAGGGCCGTTGCGCGGCAGCGGCTACACACTCAATGACCGGCTGCACTACATCCACGGGCTGATGCACTGGTTTTCCAAACCGTTCATTTTGATGATGCTGGTGTCGCCGGTGCTGTACTGGTACTTCGGCATCGCCGGGTTCTACGCCAATCCGGTGGATTTCCTGGCGTTCGGCATGCCGGCGCTGATTGCGTTCTGGGGCTACGGAACGTGGGTAACGGACCGGCGAACCTTGCCGATCTTTACCGAGGTCACGCAGATCGTGGCCTCGCTGGCGGTCACGGCCACCATCGCCAGCGCCATGATCCGCCCGTTCGGAAGGCCGTTCAAAGTTACCGCCAAGGGTCTCGACCGGACGAAAACCATGGTGCACTGGAAGCTGTTCGGGTTCTTCCTGGCCCTGACCCTGCTTTCGCAATTTGGCGCCTACATCGCCATCAGCACCGCGGCCTCGTTCGACGGCAACATGCTGTTCAACCTCTGCTGGACGGTGGTGGCGCTGATCTACAACCTGGCGACCCTGGTGGCCTGTGTCGACCGCCCACGCTTGCACGGCGAAGAGCGCTTTCCGTTCGACAAACCCACGGGGTTTCGTTTTGGCGGCAAGGTCCTGGCGGGGCGCCTGGTGGATATTTCCCTCAGTGGCGCATCGCTCAATTGCGCCTTCGCTTCCTCGATCAAGCCGGGCCTGTGCGGCCAGATCTGGATCGACAAGCTCGGTTGGCTCGATGTCGAGGTCATGCGCAATCACGGTGAGGACCAGTTGGGCCTACGCTTCGCCGACCTTGATGAAGCGCTGCGCCGACGCCTGATCGCGCGGTTGTTCAGCGACGCGACCATCAACGTCGTCAGCAAGGCCGAGCCAGCACAGGCCTTCGGCACCTTGCTGCAGCGCTCGTTACTCGGTGAAAAACGCCTGGCGCCGCGTTCACCCAAGCCGGTCAAGACGCCGGCCTACATCGCGCCACCGCGGTGGCGGCCGATCAGTGTGCGTTCGCGTAAACAGGCTGTGCCGTACATCAGTACCGAGCGGTCGGGCCTGTGGTCGTTGCTTCTTTCCCCCTTGCGAGCTTTGCTCGGCCAACGTCTTTAGGTGCGCGCCATGAACCGTTGCTTGCCCACTTCATGTTTCATGACCTTGTTTTTGCTCGGCGGTTGTTCGCTGGAACCGACCTACGAGAAACCCGAGGCACCGATCGACCAGCAGTGGCCGGCGAACACCGCCGGTGAATGTTGCAACGGCAAACAGGCTTTCGATAAGGATTGGCGCGGTTTTGTGGTCGACGAGCGCCTGCGCCAGTTGATCGACATGGCCCTGGCCAACAACCGCAGCCTGCGGCAGTTCGCAGCCAGCGTCGAGGAGGCGCGGGCGGGGTATGACAGTGCGCGTTCAGGGCTTTTTCCTACGATCGGCATCGACACTTACGCCGGTCGCAGCAAGTTGCCGCCGTTGGTGCGCACGCCGGGAGGCGGCGATACGGCTGGCAGCATCGCCAACACCTATCAGGCAACGGCTGGTTTTACCTCCTATGAGCTGGACCTGTTCGGTCGCATCCGCAGTCAGCGCAATGCTGCCGGGGCGCGATTCGAAGCGTCCGAGGCCGACTACCAGACGGCGCGGCTGGCGCTGATCGGCGAAGTCGCCAGCACCTGGTTGAGCCTGAAGGCCAACCAGCATTTGCTCGACCTGGCGCAGACCACCTGGCAATCCCAGGACCGTTACGGGCAGCTGTTGCGCAAGAGTTATAACCTCGGTTCCAGTGCGCGGATCGATGTCCACCAGGCGGATGCACAAACCAACACGGCGGCGGTGCAGGTTAATACCTATCGCATGCAAGTGGCGCAGGACATGAATGCGTTGCGGGTGCTGGTGGGGCAACCGGTGCCGGTGGGGTTGCTGCCGACCGGCCCGCTGGGTGAGCAGTTGGCAACGCTGGACGTGCCGGCGGGGTTGCCTTCGGCGCTGGTTGAACGACGGCCCGACATCATGTCGGCCGAGGCGCAGCTGCGTGCAGCCAACGCGGATATCGGCGCGGCCCGCACGGCGTACTTCCCGACCTTTTCCCTGACGTCGGCACTGGGCAGCCTGACCGGGGAATTTTCCCAGTTGCTTTCCGGCCCGGCGGAATTCTGGGCGGTGGCGCTGGCCGGCTCATTGCCCTTGATCGACGGGGGCGCGCGGCGCGCGCAAGTGGATGCCAGTCATGCCCGTTTCGCCGGCCAGGCAGCGGCCTATGAGGCCACGGTGCAGAATGCTTTTCGAGAAGCGGCCGATGCCTTGAATGCCCGGCAGGAAATGCTCACTCAGGTCGAGTACCAGAAAAAGCTGGTAGGGGATTATCAGGAAGCCTACCGCCAGTCGCGCCTGCGTTTCGAGTCGGGGCTGGACAGCTATTTTTCCACCATGGATGCGCAGCGGTCATTGTTTGATGCGCAGCAGAAATGGGCGCAACTGGAATTGGCGCGGGAGATCAACCAGGTGACGTTGTACAAGGCATTGGGGGGAGGGTGGAGCCAGTCGTTGAAGATGGCGGATCGTTGATACCACAAATCCCTTGTGGGCGAACCTTTGTGGCGAGGGGATTTATCCCCGTTGGGTGGCGAAGCCGCCCCAAATCCTGCACACACGTTGTGTCAGATGTACAGCATGCACTGGGTTTACGACTGCTGCGCAGCCGAACGGGGATAAATCCCCACGCCACAAAGGCTCATTCCCACATTTGTATCGCATAATGGCTGAGTCTGGCGTTGTGTCCGGGAATGATTGGGGGAATTTGTTGAATAGGTGGCAGGCAGTTTTTTTTGTGTTGATCGCCACCTTGTCCGCCTGCGGCAATGGCGACTCCATGGAAAGCTTCGGCGGCCCGACCATGGGCAGCACGTATTCGATCAAGTACGTGCCTCACGCCGGTCTTCCCGCCCCGGCCGACGTGCAGGTCGAGGTCGAAAAGATCCTCGCTGATGTCGACCGGCAACTGTCGACCTATCGCAGTGATTCGGATATCGAGCAATTCAACGCGCTACCGACCAACCACTGTCGGGTAATGCCTGCGTCGGTCCTGCAATTGGTCCGCGTGGGTGAGCAGCTGTCAGTGCAAAGCGCAGGCGCCTTCGACTTGACGGTCGAACCGCTGCTCAATCTCTGGGGTTTCGGCCCACAGGCCCGTGCAGAAAGAATCCCCACCGCCCAGGCGCTGGCTGAGGTGCGCGAGCGTGTCGGTCACGACCATCTGCGCATCGACGGCGATCGGTTGTGCAAGGACGCCGCCGTCGAAGTCGACTTCAACAGCATCGCCGCCGGTTATGCGGTGGACACCATTGCCGCCAGGCTCGAGGCCATGGGCATCCACGACTACCTCGCCGAAGCCACCGGTGAACTCAAGGCCGCCGGCAGGAAACCCGACGGCACAGCGTGGCACATCGCCCTGGAAGAACCCCGCGACGATCAGCAGGTGGCCGAGCGCATCATCGCCGTCGACGGTTATGGCGTGTCGACGTCGGGCGACTACCGCAACTATTTCGTGCAGGGTGGCCAGCGTTTTTCCCACACCCTCGATGCCCGCACCGGTGTTCCGGTCTCACACAGCCTGGCGTCCGTCACGGTGATTCATCCTTCAGCGTTGATGGCCGATGGCTTATCGACCCTGTTGCTGATTCTCGGCCCGGAGCAGGGTTGGGACTACGCGGAAAAACACGACATCGGCGCATTTTTTGTGATGCGTGCCGATACAGGTTTCGTCACACGCAGCAGTCACGCTTTTGAGCGTCTGAGTGGCAATAAAACCGAGTGATTGCGGCGATTCGGGCATTGAAACCTGGCGTTGTAGTGCAGGCAAAACTAGCCTACGACGCGACCAAGGGTTAATGTGCGCGGCGTTGACGCTTCTATAGACTGTGTCCGGGTTCTGCATGGGCCCCAAATTGTTCCTTCATGCCACAGATTGGCGTGATTTAGCCGCAGGTGCCGCTGGCGCCGCGGCCTGTTCTGAGGAGTACGCATGGCTGTCTACAACTACGACGTGGTGGTGTTGGGTTCCGGCCCGGCAGGGGAAGGCGCGGCAATGAATGCCGCCAAGGCAGGGCGCAAGGTCGCGATGGTCGATAGCCGTCGCCAGGTCGGCGGCAACTGCACTCACTTGGGCACCATCCCGTCCAAGGCACTGCGTCACTCGGTCCGGCAGATCATGCAGTTCAACACCAACCCGATGTTCCGGGCCATTGGTGAACCGCGCTGGTTCTCGTTCCCGGACGTGTTGAAAAGCGCTGAAAAAGTGATCTCCAAGCAAGTCGCCTCGCGCACCGGCTACTACGCCCGTAACCGCGTCGATGTGTTCTTCGGCACCGGCAGCTTCGCCGACGAACAAACCATCGAAGTGGTCTGCGCCAACGGCGTTGTCGAAAAACTGGTGGCCAAGCACATCATCATCGCCACCGGCTCGCGCCCTTATCGTCCGGCCGACATCGATTTCCATCACCCGCGTATCTACGATAGCGACACCATCCTCAGCCTCGGCCACACCCCGCGCAAACTCATCGTTTACGGCGCCGGTGTGATCGGTTGCGAATACGCCTCGATCTTCAGTGGCCTGGGTGTACTGGTCGAGCTGGTGGACAACCGCGGTCAGTTGCTGAGCTTCCTCGACTCGGAAATTTCCCAGGCCCTGAGCTACCACTTCAGCAACAACAACATCACCGTTCGCCACAACGAAGAGTACGACCGTGTCGAGGGCGTGGACAACGGAGTGATCCTGCACCTCAAGTCCGGCAAGAAGATCAAGGCCGACGCCTTGCTCTGGTGTAACGGCCGCACGGGCAACACCGATCAGCTGGGCCTGGAAAACATCGGCGTGAAGGTCAACAGCCGTGGCCAGATCGAAGTCGACGAGGCGTACCGCACCGCCATCCAGAACATCTACGGCGCAGGCGACGTGATCGGCTGGCCGAGCCTGGCCAGTGCCGCCCACGACCAGGGCCGTTCGGCCGCTGGCAGCATTGTCGACAACGGCAGCTGGCGCTTCGTCAATGACGTGCCGACCGGGATCTACACCATTCCGGAGATCAGCTCGATCGGCAAGAACGAGCAGGAGCTGACCCAGGCCAAGGTGCCGTACGAAGTGGGCAAGGCGTTCTTCAAGAGCATGGCCCGCGCGCAAATCGCCGGCGAGCCGCAAGGCATGCTGAAGATCCTGTTCCACCGTGAAACCCTGGAAGTGCTGGGCGTTCACTGCTTCGGCTACCAGGCCTCGGAGATCGTGCACATCGGCCAGGCGATCATGAACCAGCCGGGCGAGTTGAACACGTTGAAGTACTTCGTCAACACCACGTTCAACTACCCGACCATGGCCGAAGCCTATCGGGTCGCCGCGTACGACGGCCTCAACCGGCTTTTTTGAGCGGCTCCGGCCGGTGGCCTGAGCCGGCCGGGGAGACCGATTTCAGCAATTCTCGAGCGTGGCAGTGGCCAAACCGGGAAAGTCTGTAATCAGGCTGTCAACGCCGAAATCAGCGAGCCTGCGCATCAGCGCGGGTTCGTTGACTGTCCACACCGACACATGCAGCCCCTGGCGCTGCGCCTTCTGCAGGCGTTCCGGCGTGCACAGGGTCCAGTTCAGCGCCAGGATCTCGCAGCCGTAACCTTGCGCGACCTTCAACGGGTCGAGCCAGGCGTATTCGGCCACCAGGCCGCGGGACACGTCCGGCACCAGGTCCAGCGCCGCCCTCAAGACTTCCCGCGAACTCGAGGTGATGGTGACCCTGTCCAGCAGGCCATGACGTTGGGCCATTTCGCGAATCGCCAGCACCGTCGTGGCGGCGCGGGTGCGTGAAGCGCTCTTGACCTCCAGCTGCCAGTGCTCGAAATCACATTGCTCGAACAACTCTTCCAGGGTCGGAATCGGGCACGGCTTGATCCAGCCCGGCCCGCCCTTGCGCGCATCGTAGGTCACCAGGTCCGCCGCGGTGTGCTCGGCGACCTTGCCGCGGCGGTCGGTGGTGCGCTTGAGCGTCGGATCGTGGATGACCATCAGCTCGCCGTCCATGGACAGGTGCAGGTCCAGTTCACAACGGCGCACGCCGTGCTTGAGACATTGCTGGAAGCTGGTCAGGGTGTTTTCCGGTGCTTCGCCCTTGGCGCCGCGGTGGCCGTAGATGAGGGTCACGATCGTTCCTTAATTTAAATGCCTGATTCGTTCAGTTCGCGGGCCAGGCGTCGTTCCTGGGCCTGCCTTTGCAAAATGTAGCGCGCCAACAGTTGCCGCTGGGCGTCGGTCAGGTGTTCGAACTCGGTGCCGACATCAAAGCCCTCGCCCTTGCGGTCGCAATGGGTGACGCGTGCACGCACCAACAGGCCCAAGGCCTGGGGCATCAGCACCAGCTTGATCGACAGGCGCGCGTTGGTGGCGATGGGTGAGGGGTGCTGGAAGTCGATGCCGCCTTCGGAAATGATCACCGGCTGTGGTTCGCCGATCTGCCCGAGCACGGTGATGGCAACCACCTGGCTGAGCAGGTCGATGCGCTTGTTCTGGGATTTGAGGAACGCCGCGAGGTTGCGGTCGCGCTCGCTGATCTGGCGCAGCAGGTGCTGGGACTCGAATTCGCTCAGGTGCAGTTCGCTGAGCAGATTGAACAGCGGGGAAGCATCCTGCAACACTTCCTGCCCGGCGGCTTCGAGGGCTGACAGGGGCCGAATTTCCAGTGCGATCATGTC
This sequence comes from Pseudomonas sp. SbOxS1, assembly GCF_013416725.1. Classification (NCBI taxonomy): domain Bacteria; kingdom Pseudomonadati; phylum Pseudomonadota; class Gammaproteobacteria; order Pseudomonadales; family Pseudomonadaceae; genus Pseudomonas; species Pseudomonas sp. SbOxS1. Next base: position 86,080 of record NZ_JAAVXC010000024.1, on the reverse strand, counting down.
CTCGATACGGTAGTATTCGCGGCGATCTTCTTCATCTAATGTCGACATGGCGAACCCATGGTAGCGGCGGTGGTCTGAGTGTAAAGCTGGTTATCGACCCCCGCCACAAGGACGTTCCTTTTCCCTCCGAACAAGCCCCGACATGTTCAGACCTCTCTTCGTATTTATCGGCACGCGTTATACCCGTGCAAAGCGTCGCAATCATTTTGTGTCATTCATTTCCCTGACCTCGATGATCGGACTCGCCCTTGGCGTGGTCGTGATGATCGTGGTGCTGTCGGTCATGAACGGCTTCGATCATGAGATGCGCACCCGCGTGCTGGGCATGGTGCCCCACGCGACCATCGAATCCGGCGAGCCGATCAGCGATTGGCAGGGCCTGGCCACCAAGGTCAAGCAGAACCCGCAGGTGTCGGCCGTAGCGCCGTTCACGCAAATGCAGGGGTTGCTGACCAACAACGGCAAGGTCAACAAGATCCTGCTCAATGCCATCGACCCGGCGCAGGAGCGCCAGGTGTCGATCATCGACAACTTCATGCAGCAGGGCAAACTCGACGACCTGGCGCCAGGCGAGTTCGGCATCGTCATCGGCGACAAGGCGGCGGCCAAGCTCGGTGCGGCCGTGGGCGACAAGCTGACGTTCGTGGCGCCGGAGGTCACGGTGACCCCCGCCGGGATGTTCCCGCGCATGAAGCGCTTCACCGTGGTCGGCATCTTCCATGTCGGTGCCGGTGAGCTCGATGGTTACCTGGGCATCACCAACCTGCAGGACCTGGCGCGCCTGCATCGCTGGAAGCCGGATCAGGTCCAGGGCCTGCGGCTGAAGTTCGACGACCTGTTCCAGGCGCCGCGCACGGCGTGGAGCATCGCCCGCGAGCTGGGCGAAGACCGTTACTACGCCCGCGACTGGACCCGCACCCACGGCAACCTGTACCAGGCGATCCGCATGGAGAAAGCCATGATCGGCCTGTTGTTGCTGCTGATCGTTGCGGTCGCCGCGTTCAACATCATTTCCACGCTGGTGATGGTGGTCAACGACAAGAAGGGCGATATCGCGATCCTGCGCACCCTCGGCGCCACGCCGGGCACGATCATGCGCACCTTCATGGTCCAGGGCACGGTCATCGGCGTGGTCGGCACGGCCATCGGCGCGGTGGTCGGGATTTTCGCCGCGCTCAACGTCAGCGCCGCGATCTCGGCGCTTGAAGGCCTGATAGGCCACAAGTTCCTCAACGCCGACGTGTATTTCATCGATTACCTGCCGTCGCAGGTGCAGAGCCAGGACGTGGTCATGGTCTGCTGTGCGGCGTTGGTCCTGAGTTTCCTCGCCACCCTGTATCCCGCCTGGCGTGCCGCGCGCACCCAGCCGGCGGAGGCGTTACGTTATGAGTGAGTCGGGCATGAGTGATAAAGCAATCTTGAGCTGCCGCAGCCTGGGCAAATCCTACGAGGAAGGCCCGGAGTCGGTGGAAGTGTTGGCGGGCCTGCAACTGGAGTTGCACCCGGGCGAGCGTGTGGCGATCGTCGGCAAGTCGGGTTCGGGCAAGAGTACCTTGCTCAACCTGCTGGGCGGCCTTGATACGCCGACCAAGGGCAGCGTCTGGCTCGACGGCGAAGAACTGTCGGCGCTGAGCGAAAAGAAGCGCGGCCTGCTGCGTAACCGCGCCCTGGGCTTCGTGTACCAGTTCCACCACCTGCTGCCGGAATTCACCGCCCTGGAAAACGTCTGCATGCCGCTGCTGATCGGCAAGACCGCGATCCCCGAGGCGCGCAAGCGTGCCACGGCGTTGCTGGAGCGGGTCGGGCTGGGCCATCGCCTGGAGCACAAGCCGGCCGAGCTGTCTGGTGGCGAACGCCAGCGTGTGGCCATCGCCCGCGCCCTGGTGAACAACCCCGGCCTGGTGATGCTCGACGAGCCGACCGGTAACCTCGATTCCCACACCGCCCAGGGTATCCAGGACTTGATGCTGGAGCTCAGCACTTCGATGCGCACGGCGTTCCTGGTGGTGACCCACGACATGAACCTGGCCCGCCAGATGGATCGCGTCCTGCACTTGCAGGAAGGTTGCCTGACGCCTATCTGACGGGTTGAAACCCGACGGCGCTGAAAAGTCCGTCGGGTCATTTATTTTTATACGGTGCCACAGCGAATGTTCAGACCGTTATCGATCTTTATCGGCGCGCGCTATACCCGCGCCAAGCGCCGCAATCGCTTTGTTTCCTTCATCTCGATGACCTCGATGATCGGCCTCGCCCTGGGCGTGCTGGCGATGATCGTGGTGCTGTCGGTGATGAACGGCTTCCAGCGCGAAATGAGCTCACGCATCCTCGGCATGGTGCCGCATGCAACTATCGTCGGGGTCAATCCGATCGATGATTGGCAGCCGGTGGCCGCCGCGGCGATGAAAAATCCAGAAGTGACCGCCGCGGTGCCGTTCACCGAGATGGAAGGCATGCTGTCCTACAAGGGCACGATGCAGCCGATCCAGGTCAGTGGCGTCGACCCGGCGCTGGAAGGCCAGGTGTCGATCGTGGCCAAGCACATCGTCCAGGGGCGACTGGATGCCCTGAAGCCGGGTGAGTTTGGTGTGGTGATCGGCGAAATCACGGCACGCCGCTTTCGTTTGAACGTGGGTGACAAAATCACCCTGATCGTGCCGGAAGTCAGCAACGCGCCGGGTGGCATTACCCCGCGCATGCAACGGCTGAACGTGGTCGGGGTGTTCAAGGTCGGTGCCGAACTGGACGGTTCGATGGCGCTGATCCACGTCGCCGACGCTGCGCAAATGCAGCACTGGGAACCGAATCAGGTGCAAAGCGTGCGTCTGGCGGTGAAGGATCTGTATGCCGCGCCGCAAGTGTCTGGCGAGGTCGCAAGCTCCCTGGGCGCAGCCTACAAGGCTGACGACTGGACCCACACCCAGGGCAGCCTGTTCAGCGCCATGAAGATGGAAAAAACCATGATTGGCCTGTTGCTGCTGATGATTGTCGCGGTGGCGGCGTTCAACATCATCGCCACGCTGATCATGGTGGTGAACGACAAGGGTGCGGACATCGCGATCCTGCGCACCATCGGTGCCACGCCACGGCAGATCATGGCGATCTTCATGGTGCAGGGTACGGTGATCGGTATCGTCGGCACCTTGATCGGCGGTGTGCTGGGCGTGATTGCGGCGTTGAACGTCAGCGCCATGGTCGGTTGGGTAGAACGGGTCAGCGGGCAGCACATCTTCAGTTCCGATGTGTATTTCGTCAGCAACCTGCCGTCTGAACTGCAGGGTGCGGATGTGGCGCTGATCTGCACGGCGGCATTTGTCTTGAGCTTTTTGGCCACGGTTTACCCAGCGTGGCGGGCGGCGAAGATCGAGCCGGCTACCGCATTGCGTTATTCGTAATCAGTTGTACCGCCATCGCGAGCAGGCTCGCTCCCACATTTGATCTGTGGCGTTCACAAATCCCATGTGGGAGCGAGCCTGCTCGCGAAGAGGCCGGAACTGCTGGCCTCAATGTCCCTTGGGTAACTCCATCACAAACCGCGTCCACCCATTCTCCGATTCACAACGAATCTGCCCACCATGGGCGCGGACAATCGACTGGGTAATCGCCAAACCCAACCCCGCATGCTCGCTACTTCCTTCATGGCGCGCCGGATCGGCGCGGTAGAAACGATCGAACAGGCGCGGCAGTAGGTCTTCTGAAATACCGTCACCGCTGTTTTCAACCGTCAAGCTGAGGCCCTTGGGCTGATCAACGATCCACACCCGAACCTCCCCCCCAGCCGGAGTAAAGCGCAACGCATTGTCCAGCAGGTTGGACAGCGCCCGGCGCAACATGCTGCGGTCGCCTTGCAGGCGGGCATCGCCGTCACGGCTCAGCGTCACCCGTGCGTCTTCGGCCAGGGGCGCAAAAAACTCCAGCAACAGGTCCACTTCTTCTGCCAGTTCGAGCGGTTCGCGCTTAGGCATCAACAAGCCGTGGTCGGCCTTGGCCAGGTAAAGCATGTCGTTGACCAGTTGCGCCATCCATTGCAGCTCCTCGAGGTTGCTGTGCAGCGCTTCGCGGTAATCCTCAAGGGAGCGAGGGCGGGTGAGGGTGACCTGGGTGTGGGTCAGCAGGTTCGACAGCGGGGTGCGCAGTTCATGGGCTATGTCGGCGGAGAACGCCGACAGGCGCTGGAAGGAATCGTCGAGACGCCCGAGCATGGCGTTGAAATGGTGGGCCATTTCCGCCAGTTCCGGCGGCATGTCTGCTTCCGGCAGGCGGGCGTTGAGCGATTGTGCCGAGACGCCGCTGGCGACTGCGCTCATGCGGCGTAACGGTCGCAGCCCGCTGCGTGCGGCCCAGGCGCCGAGCAGGGCGGTGGCCAGGGCGGACAGGCCGACGGTCAGCCAGATCAGGTGTTGCATGCGCTGCAGGAAGTGCTGGTGATGGGTGATGTCCAGCAGCAGGCTCAGTTGCGGCGAATCGGGATTGTCGGGGTACAGTGGTGCGTTCAGCACGCGGTAGTCGGTGCCGTCGTGGCTCACCGTGGACAAACCGGGCTGGCTTGGCAAGGTCTGCGGCAGGCGCGGGGAGCTGTCATACCAGCGGCGGCCATCGCTGCCATGGATGCGCAGTGACAGATCGGCTTGCCGGCTAAATTCGTCGGTCAGCCGGGCGTCACGCTCGCTTGACTGAATATCCGGCAACGCCCGTCGCAAGCCCGTCAGCTTGCCCTCCAGCAATTGCTGGTCGAGCTCGATGAAGTGCGCCTCGCTGGCGCGGCTGAACAGCACGCCGGCGAACAGCGAGACCACGGCGGTGCAGGCGGCGAACAGCAGGGCCAGGCGAGCGCTCAAGGATAGCTGGCGCATCAGCACTGGCGCTCTTCCAGCACATAGCCCATGCCGCGCACGGTATGGATCAGCTTGTTCGGGAATTCGTCGTCGATTTTCAGGCGCAAGCGGCGGATCGCGACTTCGATGACGTTGGTGTCGCTGTCGAAGTTCATGTCCCAGACCTGGGACGCGATCAGCGATTTGGGCAGGACTTCGCCCTGGCGGCGCAGGAGCATTTCCAGCAGGGCAAACTCCTTGGCGGTCAGGTCGATACGCTGGCCGCCGCGCTCGACCCGGCGGCGGATCAGGTCCAGGCGCAGGTCGGCCAGTTGCAGGCTGGTTTCCTGGGGCGTGCTGCTGCCCCGGCGCAATAGGCTGCGCACCCGGGCGAGCAATTCGGAGAAAGCGAACGGCTTGACCAGGTAATCGTCGGCGCCCAATTCCAGGCCGTGTACCCGGTCCTCGACGGCGTCCCGGGCGGTCAAGAACAGCACCGGCGTGTCGAGGCCGGCGCTGCGCACCGCTTGCAGGATCTGCCAGCCATCGCGCCCGGGCAGCATCACGTCGAGAATCAGCAGGGCATAGTCGCCACTCAACGCAAGTTGCTGGCCCGTGCTGCCGTCGGCCACCAGTTCCGTATTGAACCCGGCCTCGGTCAGGCCCTGGCGCAGGTAATGGCCGGTTTTCGGTTGGTCTTCGACGATCAGCAGTTTCATGGGCGACTCGGGCTAAATGGAACGACAGCGTTATACCGTGGACGACGATGCTGCGGGCCTTGCTGACAAAGTTGTAATCTGGCTGTCAGGTAACGGGCAGCGGTGTCAGTTTAGAGTTTTCCACAGGCTGAACCTTAATCTTGTTGGAGTACTTCGATGTTTTTGCGTAAATCCGTGTTGCTGGCCAGCTGCCTGTTGGCGCTGAGTTTTCCGGTGTGGGCGGCTCCAGAGGCTACCTATGATTTCGGTCAGCCGGCACCTGCTGCCAAGGCGACCCGCAGCGTCGAGGTGGTCATGGCTGACATGACGTTTACCCCCAAGGCTATCGAGATCAAGGCGGGGGAGACGGTGCGTTTCGTGCTGGTGAATAAAGGCCAACTGCTGCACGAATTCAACCTCGGCGATGCAGCGATGCATGCCAGGCACCAGCAGGAAATGTTGCAGATGCAGCAAAACGGCATGCTCACGCCGACCGGCATGAAGCCAATGGACCACGGTGCCATGGCCGGCATGGGGCATGCCATGCAGCACGACGACCCCAATAGCGTACTGGTGGCGCCGGGCAAGACCGCCGAGCTGACCTGGACCTTCAGCAAGGCCACCAGCCTCGAATTTGCCTGCAATATCCCCGGTCATTACCAGGCCGGCATGGTAGGCAAGTTGACTGTCAGTCAGTAAGCACTCAAAGGCTGCGGCAAAGGCTGGTAGAATCCGCTGATTCTTCAGTCAGGTTTCCGCCATGCATCCCGCAGCCGAACACTCGCCGCTGGGCAAGTCCAGCGAATACATCGCCACGTACACACCGTCCCTGCTGTTTCCGATCCCGCGTACCGCCAAGTGGGCCGAGCTCGGCCTGACGGCCCAGACACTGCCGTACAAGGGCGTGGACTTCTGGAATTGCTTTGAACTGTCGTGGTTGTTGCCGTCGGGCAAGCCGGTGGTGGCGATCGGCGAATTCAGCATCCCGGCGGATTCGCCGAACATCATCGAATCCAAGTCATTCAAGCTCTACCTCAATTCCTTGAACCAGACGCCGTTCGCCGACACCGCGAGCCTTGAAGCGACCCTGGCCAAGGACCTGTCGGCCGCGGCCGGCAAGCCCGTGGGCGTGCGCATCCGCAGCCTGAAAGAGGTTGAGGCCGAAGGTGTGGTGGCATTGCCCGGCGTGTGCATTGACGATCTGGACATCAGCGTCAGCAACTACGAGCACCCGCGCCCGGAACTGCTGCGTTGCGATGAGTCACGCATTGTCGAAGAAAGCGTGCACAGCCATCTGCTCAAGTCCAACTGCCCGGTGACCAGCCAGCCGGACTGGGGCAGCGTGGCGGTGGAGTACCGTGGCGCGGCGCTGGATCACGCGAGCCTGCTGGAATACATCGTCAGCTTCCGGCAGCACTCGGACTTCCATGAACAGTGCGTGGAGCGGATTTTCCTGGATCTGCAGCGGTTGCTCAAGCCTGAGAAATTGACCGTGTATGCGCGTTATGTGCGGCGGGGTGGGTTGGATATCAACCCGTATCGCAGTACTGAAGAGGTGCAGTTGCCGAACCATCGCCTGGTCCGTCAGTAGGAGCTAATCGGCTCCGGGCGGCGTTCCGGCGATGGCGGTGGTTCAGCCAGCATCGATATTGAACGTGCTGGCCTCATCGCGAGCAGGCTCGCTCCCACAGGGATGGCATTTCAATTTCAGCTGTATCCGCTTGGGTTCAGATCCCCATGCTGTGCAGGGCAGCGCCAATCTGGCGCAGGGCGGCGGCGAGGGTCGGGTGTTCGAGTTCGAAGCGATCGACGGCCAGGTTGACGTTATCGGCGAGGTTCACGTCCTTGGTCTTGGTTTCGAGCTCAAGTTCAAATTCGATCTTTTGCATCAGCGCGTGCAGGTCTTCGCGCTCGGCTTCGGTCAGCGGAGGATTCTGGTCCAATTGCTCGCGCAGGGCATTGAGCTGGTCTTGCAGTTCGCGGGCAGACATGGCGTTCTTCCTTTTATCGAGAGGCACTGGCATAGACCGCGACGGCGCGCCAAAGGTCTATGGCTTACCTTTAGATTAATCCACTCGCGGCTAACCTGCATGATCTCGATCAGGGCTTTTCGCCCTTGAGCCGACGCAAGCTGATGTCTGCCAGGCAGTTGTCGAGCTCACCCAGGTGATCGATCACCGAATGCACGCCCAGGCCGAACAGCTGCACTGTGGCCTTGCTGCGCTTGATGTCGCGTTCCTGCGCGGACAATGCCTGCCATTGCACGGGCGAGAGCCCGCAGAGCGAGCCGCAGGAGGCCAGGCCGATGGTCCACAACCCGGCATTGAGTCCCGATTGCAGCAGCCGGGGTTCGCCGCTGACCAACACGCAGCCATCCAGCCGCTCGATGCCCAACGCCATCAAGGCTTGCCAGCAGGCATCGGGCGCCGGCCAGGGTTTGATTGTTGCAAGCTGTTGCGAGGGCTGCGAGGCTTTGATCCACTGCGGCAGGCCGATAGCCAACTCCTGGCTGATGGCGGGGGAGAGCTCATCAAGCCAGGCGCAGGGGATCTGCTGGTGTTGCAGGCTGTGCAGACTGTCCAAAGCACCGGGGGTGGCCTGGGCGTGATCGGCGTCTGGGTTGCCTTGAAGGCGTGTACGGGCGCCGAAATCAACCAGGCAGCCACTCAGGCCGAACAGCACGGCAGTCAGGTTCGGCGCGGTTTGCGGGGTGATTTCGGCGTGCGGCATGTCAACGTCCCTGAAATAGCCTCAAGGCTAGAGCGCGACGGTGACAGTTGAGTGACACTGCTGTGAATCGCTCGCATTCACCGGCGATCATGGGCAGGTATGGGCCCAATGCTGCCTAAAGTGGCCGATCCGTCTTATACTGATGGTCTTTGCGTCGGGCCAAGCGCCCGGCGACGGTATATTTCCAAGGAGTTTTCTATGCGCTGGAGCAATCATCTCGCCCGGCTTTGTGTGTGCGCCAGTGCGCTATTGGTTCCGTTTGTTGCCCAGGCCGCCTCGGAAGATGATCCTTGGGAAGGCATCAACCGTCCGATCTACAAGTTTAACGATGTCGTCGACACCTATGCCCTCAAGCCCCTGGCCCAGGGTTACCAGTTCGTGACGCCACAGTTTCTTGAAGATGGCATCCACAACATGTTCCGCAACATCGGCGATGTGACCAACCTCGCCAACGATATCCTGCAGGCCAAACCGGCAGCGGCGGGTGTCGACACCGCGCGACTGATCTTCAACACCACCTTCGGCGTACTGGGCTTCTTCGACGTGGGCACCCGGATGGGCCTGCAGCGCAACGACGAAGACTTCGGCCAGACCCTCGGCTACTGGGGCGTTGGCAGCGGGCCTTACGTGATGCTGCCGCTTTTGGGGCCAAGCACCCTGCGTGATGCGCCTTCCAAGCTCGTCGATGGCTATACCGGTCCTTATCCATACATCAACGACGTACCGGTGCGTAACTCGATCTTCGGCCTGAACATTGTCGATACCCGGGCGGACCTACTGTCCTCCGAGAAGTTGATCACCGGCGACAAGTACACGTTTATCCGCAACGCCTATCTGCAGAACCGTGAATTCAAGGTGAAAGACGGCCAGGTCGAAGACGATTTCTGATCTCGACCGGTAAAAAGGAAGGCGGCCATCGAGCCGCCTTCTGTCTTTTTGTCACCGGCCATGACCTTTCATTGGGTTTCGGTTTTGGCGGTTCTTATAACTCCCGGTGATTTCAAAAGTGCGGGCGCCAAGCGACCATCGGTGTGAGCTTGAAACGCCTCGCGGATGGGAGTACCGTCTGCGCCTTAGAAGGGCACCTCTGGTGTACGTGTGGATCGGGTCAATGCTCGAAAACAGTGCAGCAGAGAGGCTAGAAAGCGAATCCAGTAGTCAGAGCCGGGCGACAATCCGAGCCGCTACGCCAACCTAATTCTGGCGCCGTTTGCCCACATGCCAAAAACCAGTGCCACGCTGCTGATAATCGATGATGACGAGGTAGTGCGCGCGAGCCTCGCGGCCTATTTGGAAGACAGTGGTTTCAGCGTCTTGCAGGCCAGCAATGGCCAGCAGGGCCTTCAGGTATTCGAGCAAGACAAACCCGACTTGGTCATCTGCGATCTGCGCATGCCACAGATGGGCGGACTCGAACTCATCCGCCAGGTCACCGAGCTGTCGCCGCAAACCCCGGTGATCGTGGTGTCGGGTGCCGGCGTAATGAACGACGCGGTCGAGGCCTTGCGCCTGGGTGCGGCGGATTACCTGATCAAGCCTCTCGAAGACCTGGCTGTGCTCGAGCACTCGGTGCGCAGGGCCCTGGATCGTGCGCGCCTGCTGGTGGAAAACCAGCGCTACCGCGAGAAGCTGGAAAAGGCCAACCGCGAGCTCGCCGCCAGCCTGAACCTGCTCCAGGAAGACCAGAACGCCGGTCGCCAGGTGCAGATGAACATGCTGCCGGTCAGCCCCTGGGCCATCAACGACTTCAAGTTTGCCCACCAGATCATCCCGTCGCTGTACCTGTCGGGTGATTTTGTCGACTATTTCCGGGTCGACGAGCGCCGGGTGGCGTTCTACCTGGCCGACGTTTCTGGGCATGGCGCCTCTTCAGCCTTTGTCACCGTGCTGTTGAAATTCATGACCACGCGCCTGTTGTTCGAGTCCAAGCGCAGCGGTACCTTGCCGGAATTCAAGCCGTCTGAGGTCCTTGGGCATATCAACCGGGGCCTGATCAGTTGTAAGCTGGGCAAACACGTCACAATGGTCGGTGGAGTCATCGACGAGGAGACAGGTTTGTTGACCTATAGCATCGGTGGTCATTTGCCGTTGCCTGTGTTGTACACACCCGACAGTGTCAGTTATCTGCAAGGGCGTGGTCTGCCCGTGGGCCTCTTCAATGAGGCCACCTACGAAGATCACGTATTGGAGTTGCCGCCGACGTTCAGCCTGACGCTGATGTCTGATGGCATTCTGGACCTTTTGCCAGAACCCACACTCAAAGAAAAAGAGGCTGCCTTGCCCGAACGGGTCAAGGCGGCGGGCGGCAGCCTGGATGGCCTGCGGCAGGTTTTTGGATTGGCCACGCTAGGGGAGATGCCGGATGATATCGCCCTGTTGGTGTTGAGCAGGAATCTTTGATGAGTACCGGTAGAATCCAGTTCGCCGAGCAGGACGGCACCTTTGTCCTGAAATTCGTCGGTGAAGTTCGCCTGACCCTGTGTTCGGCGTTGGATGCGACTATTGAAAAAATCTTCACCGCGATGAATTTCAACGCGATCGTGATCGATTTGACCGAAACCCGCAGCATCGACAGCACGACCCTGGGCCTGTTGGCCAAGCTATCGATCCTGTCGCGGCAGAAGGTCGGGCTGCTGCCCACCGTTGTCACCACCCACGAAGACATCACTCGTCTGTTGCAGTCGATGGGGTTCGAGCAGGTGTTCAACATCGTCGACCAGCCGGTGCCATGCCCGGAATGCCTGGACGACCTGCCTGATCAGGATCAGTCGGAAGAGGTGGTGCGGATCAAGGTGCTTGAAGCGCACAAGATCCTCATGGGCCTGAACGACTCCAATCGTGAAGCGTTTCATGACCTGGTGAATGCGCTGGAGCGGCATTGATTTTTCAGGTCAGGCGGCGATCGTTCTGACGCCTTCGCCGGCAAGCCGGCTCCTACAGGTGTTCTGTGTCGTTCTGTAGGAGCTGGCTTGCCAGCGAAGGCGTCCGCAAGATCGCCACATACAATCAGGACTCATAAAAAAGGGCGAACCCACCAAGGTTCGCCCTTTTTGCATTGCGCGATTCAGATCACAGCTTGGCCTGCAACAACGCCTCCAGCTTCTCCTGGTCACGGGCGAACTGGCGAATGCCCTCGGCCAGTTTCTCGGTCGCCATGGCGTCTTCGTTGGACAGCCAGCGGAATTGCGCTTCATTGAGGTTCAGGCGCGCTTCACCGGCGCTGCCCGGGGCCAGCTTGCGCTCCAGCTTGCCGGTGTCTGCCGCCAGCTTGTCGATCAGGTCCGGGCTGATGGTCAGGCGGTCGCAGCCGGCCAGTTGCTCGATCTGGCCGAGGTTACGGAAGCTTGCACCCATGACCACGGTCTTGTAGTCATTGGCCTTGTAGTAGTTGTAGATACGCGTCACCGACTGCACGCCCGGATCGTCCGCGCCGACATAGTCGTTACCGGTGGCTTTCTTGTACCAGTCGTAGATGCGACCCACGAACGGCGAAATCAGGAACACCCCGGCGTCGGCGCAGGCAGCCGCCTGGGCAAAGGAAAACAGCAGGGTCAGGTTGGTCTGGATGCCTTCTTTTTCCAGGATCTCGGCAGCGCGGATGCCTTCCCAGGTGGAGGCGATCTTGATCAGCACCCGGTCGCGGCCGATGCCGGCGTTTTCGTACAGCTCGATCAGACGGTGCGCGCGCTTCAATACGGCGTCAGTGTCGAACGACAGGCGTGCATCCACTTCGGTGGAAATACGGCCAGGAATCACCTTGAGGATTTCCTGCCCGACGGCGACGGCAAAACGGTCGCTGGCCAGGCCCACATCGCCCTTGCAGTCGCTGACGCATGCGTTCAGCAGCTCGGCATAAGCGGGAATGGCCGCCGCCTTGAGCAGCAGCGAAGGGTTGGTGGTGGCGTCCACGGGCTTGACGCGAGCGATAGCTTCGAAGTCGCCGGTGTCGGCAACCACAGTGGTCATCTGTTTGAGTTGTTCCAGCTTGGAAGTCATGGGCGTGCTCTGTCCTATGGGTCTGATGACATTACCCGAGCGCTGACAGCCACTCAAGGGCATGTACGTGTATCGATGGCCCCTGTGGCAACAACCGCAAAACGGCTGTTTGAATGGCGGGGCGCGGTATCGGTAGATTCGATACCGAAACGCTGCGCAGGTTCCAGGCAACTGACCGGTTGTGCTGCAATCTCATGTACGACAGATAAACCTGTGGGAGCGAGCCTGCTCGCGATGGCGTCGTGTCAGTCGACATCAATATTGACTGACACCACGCCATCGCGAGCAGGCTCGCTCCCACAGTTGATCGGTGCGTTGGTTAAACGCGGAACTGATCCATCAGGCTCTGCTGCTGGTTCGCCAGGCGATTGAGCGACTGGCTCACCCGCGCCGATTCGTTGGCTTGCCCCGACAGCGATTCGGTGACGTCGCGGATGGTTGCCACGTTGTGGTTGATTTCCTCGGCCACGGCGCTTTGCTCTTCGGCGGCGCTGGCGATTTGCAGGTTCATGTCGCTGATCACGGTGACCGCGTCGCCGATCTGCTGCAGCGCCGTCACGGCCTGGCCAACCTGTTCGACGCTGTCCTGGGCCTGGCGATGGCTGTTGCCCATTGAACCGACAACGTCCTGGGTGCCGCTTTGCAGTTGTTCGATCACCAGGCGGGTTTCTTCGACCGACTCCTGGGTGCGGCGCGCCAGGTTGCGCACTTCGTCGGCCACCACGGCAAAGCCGCGCCCGGCTTCACCGGCACGGGCGGCTTCGATGGCGGCATTGAGGGCCAGCAGGTTGGTCTGTTCGGCAATGGCGCGGATCACTTCCAGGACCGAACCGATTTTCTCGCTGTTGGCCGCCAGGCCTTCGACCTGGACCATCGCCGCGCTCATGTCGGCGGCGAGGTTGTCGATGCTGGTGGTGGTGCGGTCGATCACGGTCAGGCCCTGGCGGGTGGCCTGATCGGCATCCCGCGCGGCCTGTGCCGCTTGTGCGGCGCTGCGGGCGACGTCCTGGGCGGTGGCGCTCATTTCGTGGGAAGCGGTCGCGACCTGGTCCACCTGGCGGTATTGCTGCTCCATGCCGGCGCTGGTCTGGCTGGCGATGGCGGACGACTGGTCCGCCGTGCCGCGGGCGTCCTGTACCGAGCGCTTGACCTCGGCGATGATCGGTTGCAGCTTGTCGAGGAAACGGTTGAACCAGCCCGCCAGCTGGCCCAGTTCATCCTGCTTGTCATACGCCAGGCGGCGGGTCAGGTCGCCTTCGCCACTGGCGATGTCCTCAAGCATGTGCGCCACGCCCAGGATCGGCCGGGTCACGCTGCGCGCCATCAGCCACACCAGGAGCAAGCCAACCAGCGCCGCGAGGATGCCCAGGCCGAGTTCGGTCAGGGTGCCGGCGGTGTTGCTGTCATCCAGTTGTTTCTTCAGGGCCTCGGCCGGGCCGACGAGGACTTTTTCCGGCACGTCGAGCAACACGCCCCAGGCTTTGCCGCCGGGAATCGGCTGGAACGGCGACAGCACTTTCAATTGCTGATCGCTGTGCAGGCTGGACGTCTTGCTGCTGGTGGCAAGCATGCGCATCAGCTCGGCGCCGGTGGTGGTGTCCACGGCTTCCAGGCGCTGGCTGAGCTTGCTGGCGTCCTTGCTGTAACCGGCAAGCAGACCGGCCGGGCTGACGATGCTGACGCTGGTCTGGCCGTCATAGAGTTTGCGGCTGGCGCTCTGGCTGATCGCTTGCAGGCTGTTGAGGTTGATGTCCACCGATAGCGAGGCGATGACCTTGCCATTGACCATCAACGGGAAAACGATGCTGGTCATCAGCACGTTCTGGCCGTCGATCACATAGAAGTATGGCTCGATCACGCAGGGCGTGAGGTGGGTGCGCGGGCAGGTGAACCAGGCGTTGGCCGGTTCGCCACTGGGGCCGGTGCGGGTGTCGGCGATGTCGCTTTCGGGCAGCGCCATGGAGGTCACCTTGCCCGGCGTCGGCTGCGACCAATACAGGGCGAAACGGCCCTTGTCGTTGCTCCCCAATTCAGCCTGGCCGCTGAACAGATCGTCCTTGCCATCCAGTGCGTTGGGTTCGAACACCAGGGACAGGCCGAGTAGCTCGGGGTTGGCTTGCAGGGCCGACTTGACCTGGCGGGTCAGGTCTTCGCGCAGGTCGAAGGCATCGAGGAAGCGTTTTTCGGCCTGGTCGCGCAGAAACAGCACCTGGCGCGAAAAACCGTGGCCATATTGATAAGCGTCCATGAACTGCTGGCGGATCATCAGCGCCTGGTTTTCACCTTGCGACTCGATCCGTGCCTGGGCGGCTTCGGTCAGCATCTCCATGCTCGAGGCTTTCACCAGCGCGGAGCTGTGCTCCATGCGGTACAACGAAAGACCCACCAGCAGGGTCACGATGCCCGCCAGGCACAGCCCGGCCAACAGGGTGATTTTCCATTGAATGGAAAGTTGTCTGAGCGACATGGAGGCGTCCTTATTCGATAAATATCTGCGACTTTGCTCTGTAACGGCCATAAAGCGGCTTTCTTGAGGCAAATCTTGTCGCTTGAAGCTTGCAGCTTGCCGCTGCTTCCTTCACAGTGCGCGCCCTCTAATAAAACCCATTCCTTAATCCGTTGGTGGCTCTCACAGCCTGCCGGACGGAGTCTTTCCGTTTGTCTCGAGGTAATGAAATGAATGCAGTAATTGCCGCGGTCGGCATCATGCTGATACTCAGCCTGTCCCGCGTGCATGTGGTGATCGCGCTGATCGTCGGGGCGCTGGTGGGTGGCCTGACCGGCGGCCTTGGCATCGACGCGACCCTCAAGGCGTTCAACAGTGGCTTGGGCGGTGGGGCGACGGTGGCGTTGTCCTATGCGTTGCTCGGCGCGTTTGCGGTGGCGATTGCCAAGTCGGGACTGGCCCATGCGTTGGCCGACAAGGCCCTGGCGATGGTCGACCGCCAGCATGCCAGTGGCGGCGGCCAGGTCAAATGGCTGCTGATCGGCCTGTTGTGGGTGGTGGCCATTGCCTCCCAGAATATCCTGCCGATTCATATCGCGTTCATTCCGTTGCTGGTGCCGCCGCTGCTGTACGTGCTGACCCGGCTGCAGCTCGATCGCCGACTCATCGCCTGCGTCATGACCTTCGGCCTGATCACCCCGTACATGTTCCTGCCGGTGGGTTTTGGCAACATCTTCCTCAATGAAATCCTGCTGGCCAACGTCGCGCGCAGCGGCGTCGATATCAGCGGCATCAACGTGACCCATGCCATGGGCATCCCGGCGCTGGGCATGTTCGTAGGCCTGCTGATCGCGTTTGTCAGTTACCGCAAGAAGCGCGTCTACGACCTGGAAAAGATCGAACAGGTCGAGCAGGTTGCGGTGCAGTACAACCCGCTGAGCCTGATGGTCGCCGGCGTGGCCATCGCCGCGGCGTTCATCATCCAGTTGCTGCTCGATTCGATGATCATCGGCGCGTTGGTGGGCTTCCTGATTTTTTCGGTGTCGGGCATCGTCAAGTGGCGCGACACCGATGACCTGTTCACCGAAGGCATGAAGATGATGGCGATGATCGGCTTCATCATGATCGCCGCGTCCGGCTTCGGCGAAGTGATCAAGGCCACCGGGCAGGTGCAGACGCTGGTCGAAACCTCGGCCGCGTGGATTGGCCACAGCAAGGCCGTCGGCGCCTTGCTGATGTTGCTGGTCGGCCTGTTGGTGACCATGGGCATCGGTTCGTCGTTTTCCACCGTGCCGATCCTGGCGGTGATTTTCGTACCCTTGTGCGTGCAGCTGGGCTTCAGCCCGATCGCCATCGTGTGCATCGTCGGCACCGCGGGAGCATTGGGCGACGCCGGGTCGCCGGCGTCGGACTCGACCCTGGGGCCGACATCCGGCCTGAACATCGACGGCCAGCATCACCACATCTGGGACACCGTTGTTCCGACGTTCCTGCACTATAACCTGCCATTGCTGGTGTTTGGCTGGATTGCGGCGATGGTGCTCTGATATCAACTCGACAAGGTCTGACTGCCTCCCTCATCAACTCCTACACTGGTACAGCGGGTTGCTCACCCAGCCCGCCGACGACCACTGCCAAAGGAGTCAGCGCCATGACCGATGAGAAGAGTAAGTGCGACTGTCCAAAATGCAACTGCAAGCTCGGCGAACGTCCGATCGTGCGTCACGGCAAGCATTTCTGCTGTGAAGCCTGCGCCAAGCACCACGAGCACGGCGAAGAGTGCGCCCACGAAGGTTGCAAGTGTGCCCACTGACACTGGCCCCACACCGGGACGTGGGGCCTAGTCGGGCTCCACTTCCAGTTTCAGGCTGTCGTCGTCGAGCCGTTGGCTGTGGCGCACGGTGCCCGTCAGACGTCGTCCATCGACCCTCACCACCACGGTCGTGGCATGCTCAAGATCTTCCGGCAATGGTGCTGGAATGCGCACCGCGAAGCGCGTCGGATCACCTTCGACCTGTTCAAGGCCGACGCGGCATTCGGTGGTGCGGGTGACGCGGCCCAACGCCGTATCCAGGCCGTAGTCCAGCTGTGCAGGGCTGCTGACGAGTGTCGAAGTCATTACATTCCCCCAATCCTTCGCTTCCGGGCTAACCGGCCGGTCGCCACTTGACGTTTTCCACGCCGAATTTTTCCGCCATCGGTTTGCTGGTCTTTTGCACTTTTTCACGGCCAAAGCGAGGGATTCTTCCGACCCCCGCGTCGCAGCTCGCCCAATGCCAGGCCTCCGCGTTGTCCATCTTGTCCAGGCGGATGATGAACGACTTGGGGACGCCATGAAGAGTGTATTCAATGATGAACAGTTTTGCGTTGTTCATAGAGCCTTTGTTCCTCCCTGTTGTACATAGAGGGATCGTCGGGCGTTCGGAAAATTCATTCGGATTGTCGGACGGTGCCTGTCATGAACGCATCCGGGCAGGCCTCGGCCTTAGGGTCAGTGGCCGCTCTGCTAGAATCGACCCCATCGACCCAGTGAGGTGTCACCGATGAGCGAGCCGATCCGTCTGACTCAGTACAGCCACGGCGCAGGCTGTGGCTGCAAGATTTCCCCCCAGGTGCTGGAAGTGATCCTGGCCGGCAGCGGGGCGCAGAATCTTGATCCGAAACTGTGGGTCGGCAATGCCTCGCGCGATGACGCGGCGGTGTACGCCATCGATGACGAGCGTGGCGTGGTGTCGACCACCGACTTTTTCATGCCGATCGTCGACGATCCTTTCGATTTCGGCCGTATTGCCGCCACCAATGCCATCAGCGACATCTACGCCATGGGTGGTGATCCGTTGATGGCGATAGCGATCCTCGGCTGGCCGGTCAATGTGCTGGCGCCGGAGATCGCCCGGGAAGTGATTCGCGGCGGGCGCTCGGTGTGCGATGAGGCCGGGATTCCCCTGGCCGGTGGGCATTCGATCGACGCACCGGAGCCGATCTTCGGCCTGGCTGTCACCGGGCTGGTGCAAAAGCGCCACATGAAGCGTAACGACACGGCCACGGCCGGTTGCCTGTTGTACCTGACCAAGCCCTTGGGCATCGGCATCCTCACCACGGCGGAAAAGCAGGGCAAGTTGCGCAGCGCCGATGTGGGCCTGGCCCGCGACTGGATGTGCACCCTGAACAAGCCCGGCAGTCGTTTCGGCAAGCTGGACGGTGTGGCGGCGATGACCGATATCACCGGTTTCGGCCTGCTCGGGCACCTGGTGGAAATGGCCGATGGCAGCGGCCTCACCGCGCGCATCGACTATGCCCGGGTACCGCGCTTGCCGGGCGTCGAGTATTACCTCGACTTGGGCTGTGTGCCCGGCGGCACATTGCGCAATTACGACAGCTACGCGAGCAAGCTCGGGCGTCTCCAGGAGCTGCACAAGCGTGTGCTGTGCGACCCGCAAACCAGCGGTGGCCTGCTGGTCGCCGTGACACCCGAGGGCAACGCCGGCTTTCTCGCGGTCGCTGCCGAACTGGGGCTGAGCCTGGCGCCCATCGGCGAGCTGGTCGAGCGACAGGGCCATGCGGTCGAGGTGTCCTGATGCCTGTCGACTGCACCGGTTATCGCGACATTTTTCTCAACGACCGGCCCATGATGGATGTCCGTGCGCCGGTCGAGTTTCTCAAGGGTTCGTTCCCCGGCGTGGTCAACCTGCCGCTGATGAATGATCACGAACGGCAACGGGTGGGCACCTGTTACAAGCAACACGGGCAGCAGGCGGCGCTTGAACTGGGCCATCAGTTGGTGTCCGGCGCCATCAAGGCCGAACGCATCCAGGCCTGGGCGGATTTTGCCCGGGCTCACCCTGACGGCCTGTTGTATTGCTTTCGTGGCGGCCTGCGCTCGCAGATCGTCCAGCAATGGCTCAAGGACGAGGCGGGCATCGACTGTCCGCGGGTAGGCGGTGGCTACAAGGCCCTGCGCAGCTTCCTGCTGGAAACCATGGACCAGGCCGTGGACCAGTGCGATTTCGTGTTGTTGGGCGGCATGACCGGCACCGGTAAAACCGAGCTGCTCACGCAACTGGACAACGGGCTGGACCTTGAGGGGCATGCCAACCATCGCGGCTCCAGTTTCGGCAAGCGCGTCACGGGCCAGCCGTCCAACATCGACTTCGAAAACCGCCTGGCCGTGGACGTGCTGAAAAAGCGTGCCCGCGGCATCGAACAGTTCGTGCTGGAAGACGAAAACCGCGCGGTCGGCAGTTGTGCGCTGCCATTGCCGCTGTATCAGGGCATGCAGCAGTTCCCGATGGTGTGGCTTGAAGACAGCCTGCAAGGGCGGATCGAGCGGATCCTGCGCGATTACGTGGTGGACCTGTGTACCGAGTTCATCGCCGTGCATGGCGACGAAGGTTTTGCGTTGTTCTCCGAGCGCCTGTTGGCGAGCCTGGACAATGTGCAAAAGCGTCTGGGCGGTGAGCGCCACCGGCGAATGCTGATCCTGATGGAGGAGGCGTTGGCCGAGCAGGGGCGCAGTGGTGCGGTGGATTTGCACCGGGGCTGGATCGAGGGGTTGCTGGTTGAGTATTACGACCCGATGTATGTGTTTCAGCGCGAGAAGAAAGGGGCGCGGATCGAGTTTGCCGGGGAGCGGGGGGCGGTGTTGGAGTATCTGCAGCGGCGCCTTCGCCTGTAGGACCCAGGCTTGCCGGCGAACTGGGTGCCGCGGTGTGTCTGTTATACCGCGTCATCGTTCTTCGCCGGCAAGCCTGGCTCCTACAAGGGGCACCCCAAAAGTCAGGTCGGGCAAGTCTCCCGCCCGTTATCCAGCCCCTGCTTATAGCTGTGGCTCTGCAGGCTGGCCTTGCCGTTGTGCCAGGTCAGGGTCAGCACGTACAGCGAGTCATAGTCGCTGGATTCCCAGTCCTCGGTGATCTTCTGTTTCTTGCCGACGGCTTCACCGGCGACCTTGTTGATCAGTTCCGGCAGGTAGCCGTGGGACCAGGCGGTGTAGATGACCGAGTTGTGGTACTTGTCGTGGAGCAGTTCATCGGCCAGGTCGCTGGTGTCATTGGCCGAGAAGTTGATGTTCACCGGCAAGCCGAGCTTGATCGCGCTGGGGCTGATGGTCATCAAGGGGCGGATGTAGCTGTAGGAGTTGTCCAGTTCGCCTTCCTCGACGTTGCGCGTCGGGTTGGCGGCAAACACGTAGTCGGCCTTGCCGAATTTTTCCGGCAGCAGGGTGGCCAGATCGATGGCGCGGTTCAAGCCTTGGCAATTGAGCTGGCCCAGGCCGCCCTCGGGCTTTTCCGCATGGCGCAGGAACACCAGGGTCTGGGTGCCATCCACCGGCTGGGCGCGGCTTTCCCTGGATTCCAGCACCAAAAACAACGCGCTGACCGCCAGCAGTGCGGGCAGGAGCAAATACGCGCGGTGTTTAAAGTGTCGGGTGAATTTCAAGGGATTGATCATTGAATAAAAGGTTCTTCAGCGCATTTGGGTTAAGGCTGACAAACCTTTACACCGCGACTTTCCAGCGTCGGGTGTTTTCCATGTCGTAAAGCCGTTCCGTATCAAAGGGACATATCTCAGAGTCCTCTGATGCCCATTTGGTTCGATTCCGGCCGAGAGCGCAGCACTTTACCGGTAACCTTTAATGGGTTGGAGCAAAGGTTATCGACAGGATGTTGCGAAATTATGGACACCCTACACTAGCCGGCAGACAAGCGTTGTGATCTCGCTTGATCTTGACCATCAGCGATATTCATGGCGCCACACACCGCAGGCCGGCTCATCTCCATTATGATCGGCAGTCTCAATTTCTCGTGGAGGCTCCCATGACCGATTTGTCTGCGTTCCCCATCACCCGCAAATGGCCGGCCCGGTACCCGGAGTGGATTCAGCTGTACTCCTTGCCGACCCCCAACGGCGTCAAGGTATCGATCATGCTTGAAGAGATCGGCCTGCCCTACGAGCCTCATCGTGTCGGCTTCGACACCAACGACCAGATGTCGCCCGAGTTCCTGTCGCTGAACCCCAACAACAAGATCCCGGCCATTCTCGACCCCCACGGTCCGGACGGCCAACCGCTGCCGCTGTTCGAGTCCGGGGCGATCCTGATCTACCTCGCCGACAAGAGCGGGCAATTGCTGGCGCAGGAAACGGCAGCGCGATACGAGACCATCCAGTGGCTGATGTTTCAGATGGGTGGCATCGGCCCGATGTTCGGCCAGTTGGGTTTCTTCAATAAATTCGCCGGCAAGGACTACGAAGACAAGCGTCCACGTGATCGCTACGTCGAGGAAAGCCGCCGCCTGCTCAGCGTCCTCGATGCACGCCTGCAAGGGCGCGACTGGATCATGGGCGAGCGCTATACCATCGCCGATATTGCGACCTTCCCGTGGGTGCGCAACCTGATCGGTTTCTATGAAGCCGGCGATCTGGTTGGCATCGACAATTTCCCGAACGTCACACGCGTGCTGGAGCGTTTCCTGGCGCGGCCGGCGGTCAAGCGCGGGCTGGAAATTCCCAAGCCGAACGATTCGATCTGATCAGGACCAGGGACGGCCATGCATACCTTCAATTTCAAGCAAGTCGATGTCTTCAGTCGCGCGGCGCTCAAAGGCAACCCTCTGGCGGTGGTGTTTGGCGCCGACAAGCTGAGCGATGAGCAGATGGCGGCGTTCGCGACCTGGACCAATCTCAGCGAAACCACGTTCATTCTGGAGCCGCAGGATCCCCGTGCCGATTATCGGGTGCGCATCTTCACGACCCTCAAGGAGTTGCCGTTCGCCGGGCATCCAACGTTGGGCACTTGCCATGCCTGGCTGGAAGCCGGCGGTGTGCCCAAGGGCGAAGAGATCATCCAGGAGTGCGGTGTCGGCCTGGTTCGGGTCCGTCGGCAGGGCGCGGAACTGGCGTTTCTCGCTCCGCCACTGCTCAAGACCGGGCCGGTGGACGCCAGCCTGATGACGCGCGTGCGGTTGGGCCTGGGGCTGGAGCCTGAGGCGATTGTCCGCGCGCAGTGGGTCGATAACGGTGCGGGCTGGTTGGCGGTCATGCTCGCGGATCGCCAGCAAGTGCTTGATTTGCAACCGGATCATGCGCATATGCTCGGCCTCGCCGTGGGTGTCATCGCGCCGTGGCATCCGGAACGCGATGGCGATGACGCGCAGTTCGAAGTGCGGGCCTTCATTTCCGGTGACGGCATGCCTGAAGATCCGGCCACGGGTAGCCTCAACGCCGGGATTGCCCAATGGCTGCTCGGTGAAGGGCTGGCGCCGCCCCGTTATCTGGTCAGCCAGGGCCTGACCATGGGCCGCGCCGGGCGCATCCAGGTGGAACAGGTGGGCGATGACATCTGGATCGGCGGGGCGGTGGTGACCTGTATCGACGGTACGCTGAGCCTTTGAGACCTTTGTCGCAGCGATTATTGCTGACGCCGCAAGGGTCATTTCTCCCGGGCGATTTGTGCCCTGCGCCTTGCAGGGCATAAGCTTCGCTCCCTCTACGACTTTTATCTTGTTACCTGTTTTTTGAGGCATCTCCATGTCCAGTCAGTTCCCCGAAGCACGCCCACGCCGTCTGCGCCGCAATGCAAGCCTGCGCAGTCTGTTCCAGGAAACCGAATTCAGCTTGAATGACCTGGTACTGCCGATTTTCGTCGAAGAAGAAATCGACGATTTCGTACCGATCAAGAGCATGCCCGGGGTGATGCGCATTCCGGAATCGAAACTGGCGGGGGAGATCGAGCGTTATGCCCGCGCCGGGATCAAGTCGGTGATGACCTTTGGCGTGTCCCATCACCTGGACAGCAACGGCAGCGACACCTGGAACGACAACGGCCTGGTGTCGCGCATGTCGCGCATCGCCAAGGACGCCGTGCCGGAAATGATCGTCATGTCCGATACCTGTTTTTGTGAGTACACCGACCACGGGCATTGCGGCGTGATGCACAACCATGAAGTCGATAACGACCAGACCCTGCTCAACCTCGGCAAACAGGCAGTGGCCGCCGCCCGTGCCGGCGCAGACGTGATTGCCCCATCGGCGGCGATGGACGGGCAGGTCCAGGCCATTCGCCGGGCGCTCGATGCCGCCGGGTTCACCCAGACGGCGATCATGGCCTATTCGACCAAGTTCGCCTCGGCACTCTATGGTCCGTTCCGCGAAGCCGGCGGCAGCGCGCTCAAGGGCGACCGCAAAAGCTACCAGATGAACCCGATGAATCGCCGCGAGGCGGTGCGTGAGTCGCTGCTGGACGAACAGGAAGGCGCCGATGCGCTGATGGTCAAGCCGGCCGGTGCGTACCTGGACATCATCCGCGACATTCGCGAAGCCTCGCGCCTGCCCTTGTCGGCGTATCAGGTGAGCGGGGAGTACGCGATGATCAAGTTCGCCGCCCAGGCGGGGGCCATCGATGAGGATCGCGTGGTGCGCGAAAGCCTTGGCGCGATCAAGCGGGCGGGGGCTGATCTGATTTTCACGTATTTTGCGATGGACCTGGCGCAGGCGGGGATCTGAAAAACACCTTGTAGGAGCGAAGCTTGCTCGCGAAGGCGGTCTGACAGATGACTGGGATGGTTGGTTTTACCGAGTACATATCCATTCCTGCGGTAACGGCCACTGATGGTTTCGCTCTTACAGCGACTCACTTTTCCAAACGCCAAAAAGTAAGCAAAAGGCTCTTTCCCACCACTCGGTGCCTCGCCTAGGCTCGGCATGCCGTAACGAAGGCATTGCTCCGTGGGTCGCCGCGATGGGCCATCCATGGCCCAGCGCGGCTAAACCGGCGTCCTGCCGGTTTCCCCACTGCGCAATGCCTGCGTTCAGCCAGCGTGGTTAACGGGGCGCCCCAGATCAAAAACAAAAGCGAGGCGGCCTTAAAGCCGACCTGACTTTTTACAGATACCCCCAATCCCCTGTGGGAGCCAGCCTGCTGGCGATGGACGTCAACGATAACGCGCCCTGTCTGGATGAACGCGTTGCCTGTAAGTCCATCGCCAGCAGGCTGGCTCCCACAGGGGAATGTGGACAGGCCTGTAATCAGGTCGGCTTTAAGGCCGCCTCGTTTTCGCTTTGGCTGTTGATTTGGCTTTTGATTTTCTTGCCCCCTAGCGAGGCACCGAACGCCAGGGGCAAGAGCCCTTGGTTACTTGGGGCTCTTCCAAGTGACTCGCCGTAAGGGCGAAACCATAAGCGGCCGTTACCGCAGCAACGGATATACACCCAATCCAAATACGCACCTGTAGCCCAACCTAAAATCAGGGAGCACCAAAATACGGCCGGATCCCGCGGTCACGGAAATACCGTTCGATGACCTTCGGGTCCGAACAGGTTTCGGCAATCGCCACATACGTATCCGGCCGTAGCAGGTAGAACCCGCTACGCCCCAGCCCGGCTGCTTCAAATGCCGGGCGCCAGCCGAACACATGCAGCGGCAGATGGTGTTCGTGGCACCAGTCGATCATCTCGTCGCTGGTGTCGCCATACACATGCACCTGCCAGGTCGGGCATTTGAGCGATTCGAAATTGTCCCCTTCACCGTCGTGCGCCCAGGGCAGGCGGTCGCCGCCATGCACGCGTCCGGCAACGCCCGCACTCAAGGGCATCGAGCGATAGTTCAGGGTGATTTGCGACACCGTGCGGAACAGGAACTCGCGGGTGGTCTCAAACGAGGCCATTTTTGGAATCAGGAAGGGCGCCAGCCGCGTGCGTAACACATCCGCCATGGGCCCGTCGGCGGTGACGAACGTGAACACCCGGTCGGTGGTGGCCACCAGTTTGCGGGCGAAGGCGATGCGTTCGGTTTCGTAGGTGTCGAGCAGTTTCGCCTCGGCGGCGCCGCTCAGGACCGCCGCGAGTTTCCAGGCCAGGTTGATGGCATCGCCAATCCCGGTGTTCATGCCCTGGCCCCCGGCGGGGCTGTGCACATGGGCGGCGTCGCCCAACAGGAAGGCGCGTGCGCTGCGAAAGTGATCCGCCACCCGATGATGCACGCGGTAGGTCGAGAACCAGTTCAGTTGTTCGACCTTGACCTGCATATGCTCGATGGCCCGACTGCTCACGTCATCGAATTGCAGGGTTTGCGCCTGTTCGGCACGTTCGTCGCGCACGGTGCCGATCAAGCGCGCGCGACCGCTGCCGGCCAGCGGGAATACCGCGAGGAAATCCGCCTCATCGAGATCCACATGCAGCTCGCCATTGAACGCCGGGCCGCTGGCCTGCACGTCGGCGACGTAGAAAATCTGCTGGTATGTACCCCCTGGAAAACCAGTGTCGAGGGTCTTGCGCACGATCGAGCGGGCGCCGTCGCAACCGGCCAGGTAGCAGGCCTGGCAGTTTTCCTGCTGACCGTCGGGCAGGCGCAGCGTGGCGCTGATGCCGTCAGCGGTTTGCTCGAAACCTTCGAGCTCGGTATTGCGCTCCACCGTGATGCCGAAGCTTTGCAGGCGGTCGATCAGCAGCCGTTCGTGTTCGTCCTGTGGGTAGATTTCGAGGAAAGCGTAGGGCGTCAGGCCCTCGCCGACGCGGCTTAACGGCAGGCGCGCCACGGGCTGGCCTTTGACCCAGAAATTGGCGGCCGCGACCCGATGACCGTCGCGCACGATGGCGTCGGCCAGGTCCAGCTGGCGATACAGCTCCAGCGTGCGCGCCTGCACCGCCAGTGCCCGTGAGGTGGTACCCGGTGCAGAGGTCTTGTCGACGATCCGCACGCGCACCCCCAGTTTGCTCAGCCATAGCGCCAGGACCAGCCCCGTCGGGCCGGCGCCGATGATCAACACATCGCTACGCTGCATGAACCCGTCCTCTTGCCGTGTGCAGCAAGTATGGTCCAGCCTTGCGCAGCGGCCAGACTGGCCGCTGAATGGATGCAGGCCGAAATCAGAAGTCGATGGTCCCCGACAGCTTGGCCACCCGTGGTTCGCCCTGGGTCAGGAAGCCGCCCTGGGCTGATTCCCAGTACTTCTTGTTGGCCACGTTTTCGACGCCAAAACGCAAGGTCACGTCCTTTTCCTGCACCTTGAAGGCGTAGCGGGCACCAGCATCGAAGCGGTTCCAGGTCGGCAGGCTGAGGTTGTTCGCCGCATCGGCGTATTGACCGCCAGTACGCAGCATCCGACCGTTCAACGCTACGCCCGGAAGGCCCGGTACGTCCCAATCGACACTGGCATTGAACTGGAAGGTCGGTACGCCGATGGCCCGGTTACCGTCGTTGAGGCCGCCCTGGGTTTTCTTCAGTTCGGTGTCCATCACCGTTACCCCGCTGAGCAGGCGCAGGCCGTCGAGGGGTTCGCCGAAGACGTTGAGTTCCACGCCTTTGTTGATCTGCTCACCCTTGTGCACGAAACGCGCGGTGCTGGTGTCGATGACCTCGGTGTAGCCATCGGCCGGTTGTTCGATGCGATACACGCCAAGGGTCGCGCCATAGGTGCCCATGTCGACTTTCACACCCGCTTCGATCTGTTTGGAGCGGGCCGGGGCAAAGACTTCGCCGCCGTTGACCACCACGCGCGAACCGGCGGTGTTGGGCGCTGTCGGACCTTCGGCCAGGCCTTCGATACGGTTGGCATAGAACGACACGTGTTCCCACGGCTTGAACACGATGCCGTACACCGGGGTGGTGATCGATTCGTCGTAGTTGGAGGTGCGGGTTCCGGTGCCATAGGCATAACCCTGGACCACCAGTTGCTGGCGACGCACCCCGACGGTGACCAGCAGGCGATCATCGAAAAAGCCCAGGGTGTCGGACACCGCGCCGCTGCGCACGAAGGTTTTACCGGTGATGCCCGGGTCGTGCAGGTCGCCGCCGGAGAAACCGCCCTGGGGCGCCGGCACGTCGACCGGGTGGTAGATGTTGTTCGGGTATCGGGTCAGGTCGAAATCGAACGCGTTGCGCTGCTGGGTCCAGATCCCGGCCAGGCCGAAATTGAGCTGGTGACTGACCGGGCCGGTGGCGAATTTGCCGTTGAGGCCGGCCATGGCGCTGCTGTTGTCCTCGTCATGGGGAATGAACGAGCCGGTGGTCACGGAGCTGCCATCGTTGCCGACCAGGGTCGTGCCGTCGTAGTTGCCGACTTCACGGGTGTGCTTGGCGCCAGCGGCGGCGTAGGCGGTCCAGCCGTCGTTGAGGTCGTACTCGGCGCGGAGCATGCCGAACGTATCTTCGATCTGGCTGAAGCCCCATTTCTGCGCATAGTTGGTGTCGGCCGACGGCGCATCCGGGATGTGCGTGGCCGTGCCGAGGTTGACCGAGCTGCGGCCGCCGTTGATGCGCTCCTTGGAATAGATGAAGTCGCCGGAAACGCGCAGGGCGTCGCCACGGTAGTCGAGGCCGATGGCGAACAGTTTCGAGCGCTGGTTTTCATCGTCGATGGCGGTGTCGCCTTCGCGCTGGGACAGGTTGATCCGCGCACCGAAGCGGTTGTCCTCGCCGAAGCGCTGGCCGACGTCCAGGTGTTCGCCGATACGCCCCTCATCACTGATGTCGGTGGTAAAACGGCGCAACGGCGCATCGGCGGCGCGCTTGGGTTGCAGATTGACGCCGCCGCCGATGCCGGAACCGCTCGGGGTCACGCCATTGATGAAGGCGTTGGGGCCCTTGAACACTTCGACGCGCTCCAGGGCATCGGTGGAAATGATCTGCCTGGGCAAAATGCCGTACAGGCCATTGAAGGAGATGTCGTCGCCGTTGAGCGGCAGCCCGCGGATCATGAAGGTCTGGGCCTGGTTGGAAAACCCCGAGGCCTGGCGCACCGACGAGTCGTTGAGCAGCACATCACCCACGGTTTCGGCCTGCTGGTCGCGGATCAGTTCTTCGGTGTAGGCGGTGACGCTGAACGGCACGTCCATGATGTCCTGGTTGCCCAGCACCCCCAGTTGCCCACCGCGCGCGACCTGGCCGCCAGCGTACACCGGAGGCAGGTCGGACGGTGAGGGGGGCTGGGCATTGACGTTGACGTTGTCCAGCACCAGCGCAGGCGAGTTGCCTGGCGCGGGCGTCGCGGCGTGGGCCGTGACGGACAATGAGCAAAGCAAGGCCAGTAGCGTCGACCGATAGGGGATGGCGGTTCTGGCTGGAGTCATCATGCTGGGTTCCTGGGCGGCGCCGCCGCAAATAAAAAGGTATGACGGCGCGGAACTCCTTGCGCAAATGCGACTCCAGGTGCAAATGATAAGAGTTCGCAGTCGTGTGGCGCAATCAGTTTGTATGACGTGCTGCAGGTAATGAGTCCCGAGAGGAAAAACCGCAGCGGCCAGCGATTTTCGCGGGTGCCTGAGGAACAGCCGGGTTCGCCCCCGGTCATAGCCTGCGCCCTGTCATTGATCGTATGGTTAACCCGGTTCAACGAACGCCCTGGAGCAACATGCAAAACCATCGATTGATCATGAGCATCGCCGCCTTACTGGTGCTGGCCGGTTGCAGCAGCCAGCGGCCCCAGGAACCCGCGGCGCGCAAACCCGCCGAGGTCAAGGCGCAGATCGTGCGCCTGCTACCGGCCAAGACCGTCGACCGCCAGGGCTGGGCCACGGACATCTATGCCGCGTTTGCCGCACAGAACATCGCACCGACCACGCAAAACCTCTGTTCGGTGCTGGCAGTCACCGAGCAGGAGTCGACCTTCCAGGTGGATCCCGGTGTGCCGGGGCTGGGCAAGATCGCCCGGGACGAGATCGATCGCCGCGCGGCCAAGGCGCATATCCCCGAACTGTTGGTCAGCGGTGCACTGCGTGTGAATTCGCCCAACGGCAAAACCTACAACGACCGACTCAATGCGGCGCGCAGCGAAAAAGAACTGAGCGCGATTTTCGATGACTTCATCGGCATCGTGCCCATGGGCAAGACCCTGTTCGCCGGCTTCAACCCGGTGCACACCGGCGGGCCGATGCAGGTCAGCATCGACTTTGCCGAACAGCAGGCCAAAAGCTATCCGTATCCGGTGGACGGTTCGATACGGCGTGAAGTCTTTACCCGGCGCGGCGGCATGTACTTCGGCATCGCGCACCTGCTCGGTTATCCGGTGAGCTACAAGCAGCCGTTGTACCGCTTCGCCGATTTCAACGCCGGTTGGTACGCCAGTCGCAACGCCGCCTTCCAGAACGCCGTGAGCCGGGCCTCGGGCATTCCGCTGGCGCTGGATGGCGACCTGGTGCGCTACGGTTCGATCATGCCCGGCACCACGGAGCGGGCGGTGCGCACCCTGGGTAAACAGCTGGGCATGCGCAATCCGACGATCAGGGATCAACTGGAGGAGGGCAACACCCTGGCGTTCGAGGACAGCGAGCTTTATCAACGGGTCTTTGCCTTGGCCGAACAGGCCGAAGGGCGTTCCCTGCCGCGGGCGGTATTGCCGGGGATCGTGCTGCAAAGCCCGAAAATCACTCGCAAGCTCACCACCGCCTGGTTTGCCAAGAGGGTCGACGAGCGTTACCAGCGCTGCATGGCGCGTTGAGCAGACCCGGAATAAATGCATGAAAAAGCCCGGCTGATCAGGCCGGGCTTTTTGTGTGTGCGGTGCAGCGATGGGATCAGGCGACTGTGTTGCCTTGCAGGCGGTCAGAGCCATCGGCAGCGACTGTGTTGCCTTGCAGGCGGTCGGAGCCATCGGCAGCGACGGTGTTGCCTTGCAGGCGGTCGGAGCCATCGGCAGCAACGGTGTTGCCTTGCAGGCGGTCGGAGCCATCGGCGGCAACGGTGTTGCCTTGCAGGCGGTCAGAGCCATCGGCAGCGACGGTGTTGCCTTGCAGGCGGTCGGAGCCATCGGCGGCAACGGTGTTGCCTTGCAGGCGGTCAGAGCCATCGGCAGCGATGGTGTTGCCTTGCAGGCGGTCAGAACCATCGGCAGCCACACGATTCTCGATCAGGCGATCCGAACCACCCTCGGCCACCCGGCTTTCAATCAGACGATCCGAGCCACCTTCAGCCACGACAGGCTGAACAGAAGTAGCGGCAAAAGCGTTAACTGCGAAAACCGAGAAAGCGATGCTGAGGAGGGTTTGGCGTTTCATGATCGTGTGCTCCGGGGTGTTGTTGGTTGGTATGGAGCTGATGTTACGCCGCGGATTTTTTAAGAGAACTTCATTGACGTGATGGTGAACATCGACGTTATTGATAGGGGTGCGGCGATACCGTTCGTGGGCGTGATGTTGCAGTCGTCGGACGTTCGGGCCGTGGTCGATGGCGCCTTCTACACTGGTTAGCTGGTGCTGATCGCGGCCAACCAGGAGGTGTGTATGTATCAACTTTACGGGCATCAGAACTCGGGCGCGGCCGCGATCGAGGCCGCACTGGAGCTGTGCGAAATCGCCTATCGCTTCATCGATGTCGAAACCTCCCCGGAGGCCGCCCAGGCGCTGGAGAAGCTCAATCCGCTCAAGCAGATTCCGACGCTGCAGTTGCCCAACGGCGGCATCCTCACCGAGAGCGCGGCAATCCTGATCCATCTCGGGCTGACGTTTCCCCAGTCGAACCTGTTGCCGGCTGACCCCGCCGACCGTGACCAGGCCATTCGGGGCCTGGCGTTCATCGTCAGCAATTGTTACGCGGCCATCGGCATCATCGATTACCCGGAGCGCTGGCTGGCCAGTGCGGATGAATCGTCGCGGCAAAACCTCATGGCCGGTGCCCGGCAGCGACTCCACTGGAGTTGGGAAGTGTTTGCCGACCAGTTTTCCGCGGAGTTGTATCTGGGGGACGAGACACCGGGCGCGCTGGATGTGCTGGCGGCGGTGATCACGCGGTGGGCGGGCAGCCGCGAACATTTGCGCCGGACCCGGCCGGGTTTTTCCGCCTGGCTGGAACGGATTGACCGGCATCCGACATTGGCGCCGGTGTTTGCCCGGCATTGGCCGTCGTAGACACCTCAATCCCCCGTATCTGTAGGAGCCAGGCTTGCCTGCGAAGAACGATGACGCGGTGTATCTGTAAAGCCGCGTTATCGTTCTTCGCAGGCAAGTCGGATCGCCGCACCGCTGGCTCCTACAAGGTAACGGGTTGTGTCATTCGCCGCGGATGTACTGCTCCAGCTGGCGAATCAGTTCGGCTTGCTCGGCGATGGCCTCCTTGACCAGGTCGCCGATCGACAGCAGGCCGATCAACTTGCCGTTTTCCACCACCGGCAGGTGGCGCAAACGCCGGTCGGACATGATGCCCAGGCAGGTGTCGACGGTTTGATGGGTGTCCACGGTAATCACGGGCGATACCATGATGTCGCGTACCGGCGTGCCCACGGAGGAGCGGCCATGCAGCACCAGTTTGCGCGCGTAGTCGCGCTCACTGATGATGCCCAGCACCTCGTCATTTTCCACCACCAGCAAGGCACCGACGTTCTTTTCGGCCATCTTCATCAGCGCTTCGAGCACCATGTGATCAGGTTTGATCTGGTGCACTTCCTGGTTCTTCTGATCTTTCATCTTGAGCAGTTGCGCGACGGTTTTCATGGCGGTTGTCCGGGTGTTGTCGTTGTTCTTGAAGAATCGTAGACCCAGGCGTTCAGGGCAAGGGCAAAAGCGGCAGATAGCACGCAAAAAACGTCATTGGGCGGTTTTTCTTCGGTAAGCCTCATATTCCAGGTTGGCAAAAAAACGGTGGGAGCGAGCCTGCCCGCGAAGGCGTCGTGTCAGTCGACATAAAGGGTGAATGTCAGTCCCCTATCGCGAGCAGGCTCGCTCCCACAGGTTTGATGATGACGGGTAGAATCACCCTCTGAATCAGCGTTGAGGTTTGCAGTGGTGGATTTACCGCAGGGCTTCGTCCTGACCCGGCATTGGCGCGACACGCCGGCGGGCACCGAAGTCGAGTTCTGGCTGGCGACCGATAGCGGTCCCCGGCGCATCCGCCTGCCTCATCAGCCGTCGGTGGCGTTCATCCCGGCAGACCAGCGCGAGCAGGCCGAGGCGCTGTTGCGCGACGAAAAAAACGTCGAGCTCAAGCCCCTGGCCCTGCAGGACTTCGACCACCGCCCGGTACTCGGCCTGTACTGCCGGCAGCACGGACAACTGATGCGCCTGGAAACCGCGCTGCGCAGGGCGGGCGTCGAAGTGTACGAGGCCGATGTGCGCCCGCCGGAGCGCTACATGATGGAACGGTTCATCACCGCGCCCGTGCGCTTTGGCGGCACACCGGGGGCCGACGGCCTGCTGCTCGATGCGCAGATGAAGCCCGACCCCGACTACCGTCCCAGTCTGAAACTGGTGTCCCTGGACATCGAAACCACCGCCCAGGCCGAGTTGTATTCCATTGCCCTGGAAGGCTGCGGCGAGCGTCAGGTCTATATGCTCGGCCCGCCCAATGGCGACCATGGCGCGGTGGATTTCCAGCTCGAATACTGCGAGTCGCGAACCCAGCTGCTGAAAAAGCTCAATGAATGGTTCGCCCGCCACGACCCCGACGCCATCATCGGCTGGAACGTCGTGCAGTTCGACCTGCGGGTCCTGCATGAACACGCCCGGCGCCTGGCCGTGCCGCTGAGACTGGGGCGTGGCGGCGAGGAAATGCAGTGGCGCGAACACGGCAGCGGCAACCATTACTTCGCATCCGCCGCCGGCCGGCTGATCATCGACGGCATCGAATCCCTGCGCTCGGCGACCTGGAGCTTCCCCTCGTTCAGCCTGGAAAACGTCGCGCAAACCCTGCTGGGCGAAGGCAAGTCGATCGATAACCCGTACCAGCGCATGGATGAAATCAACCGCATGTTCGCCGAGGACAAGCCGGCGCTGGCCAAATACAACCTCAAGGACTGCGAGCTGGTCACGCGGATCTTCGCCAAGACCGAGCTGCTCAAGTTCCTGTTGGAACGGGCCAGTGTCACCGGGTTGCCGGCCGATCGCATGGGCGGTTCGGTGGCGGCGTTCACCCACCTCTACATGCCGCTGATGCACCGCCAGGGCTTCGTCGCGCCCAACCTGGGCAGCAAGCCGGCGCAAGCCAGCCCCGGCGGTTTTGTCATGGACTCGCAACCGGGGCTGTACGAGTCGGTGCTGGTGTTCGACTACAAAAGCCTCTACCCGTCGATCATCCGCACCTTCCTCATTGACCCGGTGGGCCTGATCGAAGGGCTCAAGCACCCCGATGACCAGGATTCCGTGCCGGGTTTTCGCGGGGCGCGGTTTTCCCGCACCCGGCATTGCCTGCCCGCCATCGTCGCCCGGGTCGCCGAAGGCCGGGAAACCGCCAAGCGCGAGCACAACGCGCCGCTGTCCCAGGCGCTGAAAATCATCATGAACGCCTTCTACGGCGTGCTCGGTTCCAGTGGATGCCGCTTCTTCGACACGCGCCTTGCGTCATCGATTACCTTGCGTGGCCACGAGATCATGCTGCGCACCCGAAAGCTGATCGAAGCCCAGGGCCATACGGTGATCTACGGCGACACCGACTCGACCTTCGTCTGGCTGCGGCGCGCCCACGGCCAGCAGGAAGCCGCGCAGATCGGCCGCGCGCTGGTCGACCACGTCAACCAGTGGTGGCGCGAGCACGTGCGTGAAGAATATGGGTTGGAGAGCGTGCTGGAGCTGCAATTCGAAACCCACTACAAACGCTTCCTCATGCCGACCATCCGCGGCGCGGAGGAGGGCAGCAAGAAGCGTTACGCGGGGTTGGTCACGCGCGCCGATGGCAGCGACGAAATGGTCTACAAGGGCCTGGAAACCGTGCGTACCGACTGGTCGCTGCTGGCCCGGCAGTTCCAGCAGGAGCTGTATTCGCTGATCTTCCACCGCAAGCCCTACCAGGACTACGTGCGCGAGTATGTGCGCAAGACCCTGGCCGGTGAGTTTGACGACCGCCTGATCTACCGCAAGCGCCTGCGCCGCACGCTGGACGACTACCAGCGCAACGTCCCGCCCCATGTCCGGGCGGCGCGCCTTGCCGACGATTACAACGATCGCCAGGGCCGCCCGCGGCAGTACCAGAATGGTGGCTGGATCAGCTACGTGATCACCCTGGCGGGCCCCGAGCCGCTGGAAATCCGCAGTGCGCCCATCGACTACGACCACTACATCACCCGGCAACTGCAACCGGTGGCGGACGCCATCCTGCCGTTCGTCGATGACGACTTCTCAACCCTGGTGGGGGGGCAACTGGGCTTGTTTTGAGTCCATCAGCGACAAGGTCCAGTCATCCACGATGCCGTGAAAATACTGGTTCAAGGCTTGATGAAACAGACTGTCGGCGGCCGCGACCTGGGCGAACAAGGTCATCGAGGAGCGAAACTTCAGATCGTCGGGGTGGCCGAAAATCGCCGCCACCGAGCGTTGCTGGATGTTCAGCACTTGCTGGGTACAGGTCCTCAGCCGCACACCCAGCAGCGGATGTGCGAGGTAGGCCTGTGCTTCTTCCCGGGAACGGATCGCGAAGCGTCGGGACATCTCGCTGTCACCCAGCCCGGCAAACTGCGGAAAAACGAACCACATCCAGTGACTGCGCTTGTGGCCGGCGTCCAGTTCAGCCTGGACCCGCTCGAACACCGGGTTTTGCGCCTGGACGAAGCGTTGCAGGTTGAAGACGTCCGGTTGATCGGTGCTTCTCATGTGGAAGCCCTCTGTCACCGCGATGGCTTAGACCATGGCCAACCGCTGCTTGCGTTTGGGCGCCTGAAACGCTTGGTCCAGCGCCTCCAGATCCCCAGCCTCCAACTTCAGTTGCGCCGCTTGCGCATTGAGTCGCACGTGTTCGGGGCGGACGGCCTTGGGGATGGCGATCACGCCGTCCTGGCGCAGCAGCCATGCCAGTGAAACCTGGGCAGGCGTGGCGTCATGGCGGGCAGCTACTAGTTTGAGCGTAGCATTGGCCAGCATTTTCCCCGCCTGGCCGATCGGGCAGTAGGCCATGACCGGCATGCGCTGCTCCTGGCACCAGGGTAGTAGATCAAATTCTATGCCACGTTCCTCGAGGTTGTAGAGCACTTGATTGGTGGCGCAGGCCGTTGCGTTCAGTTCGTGCAGGTCGTCGAGATCAAGGTTGGATACGCCCCAACGGCCGATCTTGCCGGCTTCACGCAGGCGTTCGAAGGCCTCCACCGTTTCTTCCAGGGGATACTGGCCACGCCAGTGCAACAGGTACAGGTCGATGGTATCGGTTTTCAACCGGCGCAGGCTGCGTTCGCACGCCAGGGGGATGCCCTGGCGACTGGCGTTGTGCGGGTAGACCTTGCTGACGAGAAAGACCCGGTCGCGCTGGCCGGCGATGGCGTCACCCACCACGAGCTCGGCACCGCCTTCGCCGTACATTTCGGCGGTGTCGATCAGGGTCATGCCCAGTTCGATGCCCAGGCGCAACGCGGCCACTTCCGCTTGATGGCGGGCGGGGTCCTCGCCCATTTGCCAGGTGCCCTGGCCGATGACGGGGACCTGGGTGCCGGCCAGTTGCTGGGTGCGCATGTTTTGCTCCTTGTGGTCATTATTGCGGTTGGCATCAGGATAGTCCCTCGGGTTCCCTCGTGGCGGCCTGATAGCCGACCAGCCACCCGCGGATGTACCCGATCTACTGTAGGAGCCAGGCTTGCCGGCGAAAGCGTCCGAAAGACCAACGCAATGTTCAAGGACGCCTTCGCCGGCAAGCCGGCTCCTACAACTGCCGGTGATCGATTGCCGACCCTCCCCACTGCACTTTTGCGCCACCAACGGCTCTATCCCTTGCCAGCCGATGGCGATCCCCACCGTCGGCCCATGCCCAAGTCCAATACCCATGGCTCGAGTTTCACCCCACATTGCCCGCTCAATCCGTCGCCATCGCCTGCTGCTGGCCGGCCTGTCGCTGTCCCTGGCCAGTGGTTGCAGCCATCAGCCAGGCAACGACCTGTTCACCCAGATACGCGATGGCAAACCCCAGGAGTTCCTGCAGACCAGCGTCGACCGCATGGCCACGCTGACCATGCGCGACAACCTCGACAGCCTTTACCTGCTGATGGGCAAGCTGTACCTGCGCAACCCCGAGGAGTTGAAAAAGTCCGGTTTCCTGGATGCCCGTACCGCGGGCAAACAGGTGCGCATGGCCATTGAGCAGCAGGAGCCGTTGCCCACGCTGGGTGGCAAGAAGGATCTGGCGGCGTTGCGGTTTGCCATGAGCCCGGAGTTTCTCGGTGATCGGGTCGGTGCGTTCATCTATGCCATCGGCAGCATGCTGGTGACGGCCCATGGCAATCGCCTGGAGTTCTACATGACGGACGCGATCAACCCGACGTTCGTCAGCAATGCCGCGCGCAACATCGAGATCGCCACCTGGATCCTCAGCCAGCGGCAGAACAAGGACGGCCAACCCATGCTGTTCTCCAACGAAATCTCGGAGGAGGGCAGCAACCTGAGTTTCGCCGTGGAGTTCGGCAAGATCGTCGCGCGGCTGGACCTGCTGACCCAGATGCTCGACGAGCGCTACCGGCGGATCGGCTTGAATTACGCCCAGAGCCTGCTGTTCCTGAATTTCCTGCCAGTCCAATGACCTGCTTTTATTTGTAGGAGCCAGGCTTGCCGGCGAAGAACGATGACGCGGTGAAACAGATACACCGCGGCGCCTGGTTCGCGGGCAAGCCTCGCTCCTACAGGCGAAGAACGATGACGCGGTATGGCAGATACACCGCAGCGTCTGGTTCGCCGGCAAGCCTGGCTCCTACAAGAGAAGAAATCGATGACGCGGTTTGAAAGTTACCCGACGAAATACGAATCGGGCATAAAGATAGATCGCATCGATATAACTGGTTATAAGAAATGTCGCTATGCTGCGGGCCAGTTATTCCCTGTGGTTTTTGGACGTATCAATGGATCTGTTGAATATCGGGTTGGTCGTAGCCGGGCTGGTGGTTGGCTTTATCGTCGGCATGACCGGCGTCGGTGGCGGGTCGTTGATGACGCCCATCCTGTTGTGGTTCGGCATCAACCCGGCCACCGCGGTGGGCACCGATCTGCTGTACGCGGCCATCACCAAATCCAGTGGCGTGCTGGTGCACAGGAAGAACAACAACATCGACTGGTCGATTACCGGTTGGTTGACCCTCGGCAGCGTGCCGGCGGTGGCGTTGACATTGTGGTTCCTGAGCAGCCTGAACGAAGCCCCCGACGCAATGAATGCAATCATCAAGCAGGCATTGGGTTTTGTCCTGTTCGCCACGGCGCTGGCGATCCTGTTCAAGAAACGCCTGCTCGATTTCGCCCACAAGCGTGCGGGCGGCAACTACAAACCCAGCGGTGCGCGGCTGAATGTCCTGACCGTGATCACCGGCCTGGTCCTGGGCACCATGGTCGCGTTGACCTCGATCGGCGCTGGCGCCCTGGGCACCGTGGCGTTGTTCATCCTCTACCCGTTGCTGCCGACCCGCCGCCTGGTCGGCACGGAAATCGCCCACGCCGTGCCCCTGACCCTGGTCGCCGGCCTTGGCCATGCGAGCATGGGTAACATGGACTGGCACGTGCTTGGCTACTTGCTGGTCGGTTCGTTGCCGGGTATCTACCTGGGCAGCCACCTGACCGGGCGCATCTCCGATGAATGGTTGCGCCCTTGCCTGGCGACGATGCTGGTATTGATCGGCTACAAACTGGCGTTCTAATAATGTAGGAGCGAGCCGGCTCGCTCCCACAGTTCAAGGCAATGCATACACCCTGAACAGCTTTTTCATCGTCCCGTTGATCCCGCCCAGGTACTTGTCGTACCCCTGCTCGATGGCGCCAGAGCGATAAGCCTCGCTCAGGGCCGTATCAACCAGCAGGCGGAAGTCCTCGTCACCGCGTTCGACGATCATGGCCACCGGGGCGTACTCGAAGATGCGGTCCAGGACCATCAGGTCATTGTTGGCGCCGCCTTTTTCCACCTGGTTTTTCAAAAACATGCGCTCGGCGAAGAACGCATCGGCCTTGCGCGCAGCCACCAGCCCGGCGCCTTCTTCGGTATTGGCCACGGTCACCAGCGAAGCGATCACGCCGAGCATGCGCATCCGTTCACGAATCCAGTCCTCTGTCACTCCGCCCTCGATGGTGGCGTAGGTCTGGTTGGCCAGGCCGCGGTTGATCGTCGCCCGCCAGGTCGGGCCGGGGTTGGCCTCTTTACCATTGAGCGCGTTGAGCAGCGATTCGGCGGCATCCTTGCGCACCAGTACCGAGAGGCCGGCGGTGTACACCGGTATCGAGTAGCTGATGGTCTTGCGCCGTTCGAGGGTCGGCGGGGTCGGCGTGCAGAGGATGTCGACCTTGCCCAGTTTCACCGCGCTGGTCTCTTCGGCAACCGTGACGGGCTCGTAGCGCACCTGCAGGTTGGGCAGGTTGAGCTCGGTCTTGAGCTTGTCGGCGATCTTCAGGCACAGGTCGATGGCATAACCGCTGGCCTTGTCGCCTTGTGCAACGCTGAAGGGCGACAGGTCCGGTACGTAGCCCAGGGTAAAGGTATTGCTGGCGCGGACGCGCTCCAGGGTGTTGGCACCCGCCACCATCGGCAGTGCGGTGAACACTAAAGCGAGCAGCAGGCGAGTGCTTTTTGCAAAGGGTACGTTCATGTCCGGTTTCCCCGTGTACAAGTCTGAGCAGTCCTGATTGCCATGCCTAAACATTGCCGGTCCTGACTTGGGCAACGGTTGGCGCGTCGACGAAACGCTTGGCGAGGAAGCCATAGAGCAGGTAACCAAAGGCGAGCACCAGCGTGCCGCCCAGTACCGCATCCTTGCCGCAGGCGTAGAGCGCATACAACGAGTAAGCCACCGCGATCAGCAGCACCACCACGTTACGCGAGTACACCGCGGGCCCCACCTGAGCTTTGTGCATGATCACCAGCAAGCCGGTCAGCGCTGTGATGTAAGGGATCAGGTTGGTCACTGCCGCCAGGCTCACCAGTTTGCTGAACTGCGCAGCGGCGTCGGGCGAGATGGTCGACACGGCCATGATCGTCTGCAGCACGCCGCAGACGATCATGCCGACTACGGGTGCATTGCTGGCGTTGACCTTGCTGAACAGCTTGAGGAATAGGTTCTGATCGGCCGTCATCTTGGCGGTTTGCGCCAGGGTGAACTGCCAGCCCAGCAGAGAACCTACACAGGCCATGACCGCCAGGGCCATGACGATGTTACCCACCATCGGGTTGAAAATCTTGGCGTAGACCAGCGCGAAAGGCGCTGAGGAATTGGCCAGCTCGGCGTTGGGAATGATCCCCTGGATCACCGTGGTCGACAGCACATAGACTGCGGCGGCACCGAGGGTGCCGAACAGGCAGGCCAGCGGTACGTTGCGCTTGGGGTTTTCCACCGCGTCGGTGGCCTGGGCTGCCGACTCCATGCCGAGGAAGGCCCACAGGGTCAAGGGGATGGCCTTGCCGATGGCTTCGGAAATCGCCAGGTTGTTGGGGTTCCAGGCGGCCGCCAACACATCGGAGTCGAACCAGAACCAGCCGATGATGCTCAGGCCCGCCACCGGAATGATCACCCCCCATACGGTGAAAGCGCCGATCTTGCCGGTGATGCTCGGGCCACCGAAGTTGGCGATGATGGTTATCCAGATCAGCGCGACCGTGCCGACGAACAGCGGGATGGCACCACTGCTGAGCCAGGGCAGGAAGGCGCTCATGTAGCCCACCGCCGAGATCGCGACGGCGACGTTGGCGATCGCCAGGGACAGGAAATACAGATAGGAACAGAGGAAGAACCCCGACTTCGCATGGGCTTCTTCGGTGTAGGCGGACAAGCCGCCGGATCGCGAACAGAACACCCCACACTGGGCGAAGCAATAAGCTATGGCCATCGAGCCGATCGCCGTGAAAATCCACGACAACAGCGAGACTGCCCCGAGTTGGGCCATGTTGGTGGGCAGCATGATGATGCCTGAGCCCATCATGTTGACCGTGACCAGCGTGGTGAGCCCCATCAGGCCCATTTTCTTGCTTGAATCAGCCATCGCACACTCCTTGCCCTGTTCAAGTCGAGGATCAGCTCTTGAGCACATACCCATAGGCGCGAATACGGCCGCCTTGTTCTTTCAGGTACACGCCCTGCAGTTCCGGCGTGAACCCGGGCAAAGCGTTAATGCCTTCTTCCAGCGCCAGGAAGTACTTCAGTACCGCGCCACCCCAGATTTCCCCCGGCACCACGCACAGGACACCCGGTGGGTAGGGCAGCGCGCCTTCGGCAGCGACACGGCCATCGGCATCGCTCAGCGCGACCAGCTCGACGTTACCGCGGATGAATTCGATCTGCGCCTGTTGCGGGTTCATGGCTTTTTTCGGGAAGTGTTCCTTGCGGAACATGTCCTTCTGCAGTTGCTGCACGTTATGGCTGCGGTAGAGGTCGTGCATTTCCTGGCAGAGCTGGCGGATCCTGTAGTTGCGGTAGCGGTCTTCATGGCGTGCGTAGATGGCCGGCAGCACCCGGCTCATGGGTGCATCATCGGCAAGGAACTGCTCGAAGCGGGCCAGTTGCGCGGCCAGGTGGCTCATCTTCGCCCAGTCTTCGGCGGGCGTGAGCAGGAACAGGATCGAGTTGAGGTCGCACTTCTCCGGGACGATGCCGTTCTGGCGCAGGAAGTTGGCGAGGATGCCGGCATGGATGCCGAAATCGGTGTAACTGCCGTCAATCGGGTCGATGCCGGGGGTGGTGAACAGCAGCTTGCAGGGGTCGATGAAGTACTGCTTGTCGGCATAACCGGGGAAGGCGTGCCAGCGATCCTTGGGGTGGAACTCGAAGAAGCGCAGGTCGTTGGCGATGGCGTCGGAGGGGTGGTCCTGCCATGGGCGGCCGTCGATGGTTTCCGGCACGAACGGACGCACCAAGGTGCAGGCCTCGAGGATCAGCTTGCGCGCGTTGATGCCGAATTTCACGCAGTCTTCCCACAGGCGCAAGCCACTGCGGCCGGCGTGGATGCGCGCATTCACATCCAGCGAGGCGAACAGCGGGTAGAACGGGCTGGTGGAGGCCTGGGCCATGAACGCGTTGTTCAAGCGTGCGTGATTGCAGTAGCGCGCCTGGCCCTTGATGTGGCGGTCCTTCTTGTGGATCTGCGAGGCCTGGGAGAAGCCGGCCTGCTGTTTGTGCACCGATTGGGTGACGAAAATCCCCGGGTCGTCTTCACCCAGGTCCAGCAGCATGGGCGAGCAATCCTTCATCATCGGGATGAACTGTTCGTAGCCCACCCACGCCGAGTCGAACAGGATGTAGTCGCACAGCTTGCCGATGCGGTCGACTACCTGGCGCGCGTTGTAGATGGTGCCGTCATAGGTGCCCAACTGGATGATCGCCAGGCGAAACGGCCGTGGCAGCCGCGCCTTGTCCGGGGCGACTTCATTGACCAGTTCGCGCAGGTAGTTTTCCTCGAAGCAATGGGCGTCGATGCCGCCGATGAAACCGTAGGGATTGCGCGCGGTTTCCAGGTACACCGGCGTAGCGCCGGCCTGGATCAACGCCCCCTGATGGTTGGATTTATGGTTGTTGCGATCGAACAGCACCAGGTCGCCAGGCGTCAGCAGTGCGTTGGTGACCACCTTGTTCGACGCCGATGTGCCATTGAGCACGAAGTAGGTCTTGTCCGCGTTGAATACCTTGGCGGCATGCTTCTGCGCCAGCAGGGCCGGGCCTTCGTGGATCAGCAGGTCGCCGAGCTTGACGTCGGCGTTGCACATGTCGGCGCGGAACAGGGTTTCGCCAAAGAAATCGAAGAACTGGCGGCCGGCGGGATGCTTGCGAAAGAACTGGCCGCCCTGGTGACCGGGGCAGGCGAAGGTCGCATTGGCGGCCTCGGTGTAGTGCTTGAGGGCGTCGAAGAAGGGCGGCAGCAAATTTTCTTCATAGGCCTTGGCGGCGGTTTCGAGCTGGTTGCCGTAGTACTCGGCGTTGTAGCTGGAGAGGTCAAACACGCCGTTGACCAGCAGGATCACCTCGTGCAAACGCTTGTAGACATCCAGTGCACGATTGCCCGCGCCACCGCGAGGCACCACCAGAAACAGCGGGATGTCGAAGCCGGTTCGTTGAATGGTATCCAGCGCGCCGCCCATCACATCGTCCACGGTCAACACCGCAGCGGCGACATCGGTAAAGTCAGTTTGATCCAGGGCAACGATCGGGCGGGAAGTCTGGAAGCACCCCAGGACAGCATCGCTTGCAGCAACTTTCAAAACATTCATAACCAGTGGCTCCTGGTCTGTTTTGACGATGAGATACCGGGTACAAACGCCTGCACAGGTGTTTGAGACCGGGCTAGGTACAGTTGCTCATTGGGTATAGTTCAATTTTTTTAAAGTTGAAAATTTAATGCTTTTTAAAAAGGCAGGATTTGGCTGATAGAAGGGCAGCGCTCGAACACTGCCTGAAGTGGCCTGTGGCCGGGAACTTCAGGCTGTTGGCCAGGTCAGTAGGGGCCCTGCATCGGAGATTCCGAGCAGTGCTGGTGGCCTGCTCTCATGGCGGTGCCGTCCGACATCAGCCGAGTCTGCCCCGATGCCAACCCTGCGTTTTCTGCCGAGCCTTATCCTGGCGTGCTGCGCCGTCGCGTCGCTTTCCTCGGTGGCTGCCGAGCGGCGGGTGCCCGCGCAAAGCAACAGCGCATCCACCACTCTGATCGAAACCGCCTCGCGCCAGTATGAAGATGGCCAGCTGGACCAGGCCGCCGCCACGCTGGAGCGTGCCCTGCATATCCAGCCGAACAATCCCGCAACCCTGCATTACCTCGGCGTACTGCGCCTGCAGCAGGGGCAGTACCAGCAGGCTGAAACCCTGGCGGCGCGCTCGAACCTGCGGGTTGGCAGCAACGTCGAATTGCGCAACCGCAACTTCCAGTTGATCCAGGCGGCGCAGCAGGCCCAGGCTTCGGGTACCCCACCCAAGGCCCAGGAGGACCTGGTCGCCGCACAGAAGGCCCGCGAAGCGCAGGCGCAAAGGCTCCGCGAAGCAGAACGGGCGGCGGCTGAACAATCCACTGCGCAGACGCAGCCCCTCCCTGGCAACTTCGCTCGCGTGGCGGATTCTGCGGCGACTGCCAGAACGCAGCCCGAAGGACAATTTCAGGTGGCTTCCACCGCGGCAGAATCCGCGAACGATGAGATTGCGATTCCCCGCGGCCATTGGCCGCCGCCGGGTCAATGCCGCATCTGGTTCCCCGATCGCCCGCCTGGGCATCAGCCTCCTCCAGGCAGCTGCAAGAAGCTGCGAAAGCGGATTCCGTCAGGCGCCTTCCTGATGCAGGGCTGAACCTGCTGCCCCATGTTCCTGTTTGATGGGTTACCCTGCCCGCCACTCTGGGTTCGCGTGAGGGAACAGTGCCTCGATGAGCATCAATCTTCAGATACGTGATTTGGCGTACTTCATGAAAATCGCCGAGTTGGGCCACCTGGGACGAGCGGCGGAGGTGCTGCATGTTTCGCAGTCGGCGCTATCCAAATGCATTGATCGGCTGGAAGACGCCTACGGCGCCGAGCTGTTTGAGCGGGTAGGGCGCGGGATCAGGTTGACCAGCGCCGGTCAGTTGCTGTGCGAGCGCTCGCAGAAGGTTGAAAGATTGCTGGACGAAACCCGGCGTCAGACGGTCTCGATGGGCAAGGGCCTGGCGGGCGTCATTCGCGTCGGGGCGGCGGCTACCACGGCCGAATTCGTCTTGCCCAAGGCATGCCGCCTGCTTCAGGAACAAGCGCCTGCCGTGTTGCTTGAGATCCAGATCGGCATGAACGACGTGCTGCACGACTCCCTGCGCAAGGGCGCGCTCGACCTGGTGGTGGGGCCGTTGGGAACCCGTGATGAAGAACTGAGCGAACTGGCGATCCTGAACGACGAAGTGGTGGTGGTCGCAAGCGCTAATCACCCCTTGGCGGGCCGGCACGTACCGATGCAAGCGTTGTGCGAATACCGCTGGATTCTGTCGCCCACCTCGGTGGCGACGCGCCAATGGCTGGAAGCTGCGTTCAGCGCCAACGGCCTGCCGGCACCGGACGTCGCCATCGTGTCCAGCTCCCTGGCGTCGATGCG
This sequence comes from Pseudomonas sp. SbOxS1, assembly GCF_013416725.1. NCBI lineage: Bacteria > Pseudomonadati > Pseudomonadota > Gammaproteobacteria > Pseudomonadales > Pseudomonadaceae > Pseudomonas > Pseudomonas sp. SbOxS1. The sequence goes on along the minus strand of NZ_JAAVXC010000024.1, from coordinate 42,504 downwards.
CAACCTGATTGCTGAAACCGGCCTGTTGAGTTTCGTTTCCCGGCGCAATCTGGCGAGCACCGGCGATGTGCTGATAGAAATCCCCAACGAAAAAACCACCATGCCTCGGCGTTTCGGTGTGATCCATCGCACCGATGCCTACCTGTCTCCCGCCACGCGGCGTTTTATCGACATCCTCCAGCAGCAGGGCGATGCAGCCAGCAGCTAAGACGTCCAATCATTACATTCCTCGCAGGAATGGTTTGTTGAAAATTCGATAATAGATTCCAACAATCTGCACAGTGATACTGACGGCGTACTCCCCGGTGGGGGGCATAACAATAAAAGCCGGAGATCACTCCATGAAGTTGTCCGCCACATTTGTGCAGTGCCTTGCGCTTCAGGTTCCGCTGAATCCGCTCGCCCCACCTATTTGCCCACCTCCCTCGCTGAAGGCTTGACTCATGCCCCATACCATTCTGGTCACGGCCCCGAAACTGGCGGCCGCCGGCCTTGATTTGCTGCACGCGCACCATTGCCGGGTTTTGTTCGTCGCGCCAGGTCAAGGCGCCACGGAGATCGAACAGATCCTCGCCCGTGAGCCGGTCGATGCAGTGATTTCACGCACCTTGGACCTGACCGCCACGGCGATCGCCGCATGCCCGACACTCAAGGTCATTTCCAAGCATGGCGTGGGTGTCAGCAACATCGACGTAGGTGCGGCCACCGCACGCGGCATTCCGGTGTACGTGACGCCCGGCGCCAATGCGCAATCGGTCACCGAAATGACCCTGGCACTGATGTTCGCCGCTGCGCGCCGGGTGAGCTGGATGGACCAGGAGCTGCGCGACGGGCGTTGGTCCCGTGCGCAAGACGGCCTGGAGTTGAGCGGCCGGACATTAGGGCTGGTCGGCTTTGGCCAGGTGGCGCGGCGCGTATCGCTGGCCTGCCAGGCGATTGGCATGAGTGTGCTGGTCTTTGATCCGCTGCTACCCGTAGACAGCGATCTGCAAGGAGCCGAACGCGTCGAATCGCTGGAGCAACTGCTGCCCCGCAGCCAGGTGTTGAGCCTGCATGTGCCGCTCACGGAAAAAACCCGTGGGTTCATCGGTGCCGAGCAGCTGGCGTTGCTGCCCCGGGACGCGCTGCTGATCAATACCGCGCGCGGCGAAGTGATCGATGAGTCGGCGCTGATCGTCGCTCTGCGTGAGCGCCGTCTTTACGCCGCCGGGCTCGACACCATGGCCATCGAGCCGCTGCCCGCCGACAGCCCGCTGCTCAGCCTGGACAACGTCGTGCTGACGCCCCACGTCGGCGGCTCGACCCCGGCGGCGCTGGCCGCCATGGCGGCAGGTGCTGCACGCAATGTACTCGGCTATCTCAACGGCGCAGCGGTATCGGCGACTGCCTGCGTCAATCCGACTGTGCTCTGCAACTGATCAGGAGTTTGTCCATGACTGGCTATACCAATGAACACTGGCCCGCGGGCTATCGCATCAACCCTCGTGTCGACAGTCTCCCCGCCGATCTGGTCGAGGCGTTCCGGGCCATCCCGGTCGCGGTCGCGGGCGACTGCATGGGCCGTAGTGTCGGCGCCCGGGGCTTGAAGGCTTATCACGGCGATCTGTCGCTGAAACTCTGCGGACCGGCCTTTACGATCCGCATTCGCCCGGGTGACAACCTGATGGTGCACAAGGCGCTGATGATGGTCGAGCCCGGTGATGTGCTGGTGATCGATGGCGGCGGTGACGTCAGCCAGGCGGTTATCGGCGGCCTGGTAAGGACCACGGCGCTGCGGGTGAAACTGGGCGGGATCGTTATCGACGGGGCTGTGCGTGACCTCGAAGAACTCGCCGAGGGCATCGTTCCGGTATTCGCCGCCGGCCACACCCATCGCGGTCCGAGCAAGGATGGCCCCGGGGAAATCAACGTGCCGATTGCCTGCGCGGGCTTGTGCGTATTACCCGGCGACCTGGTGCTTGGCGATGCGGACGGCGTGATCGCCATTGCCGCTGCAGACGCGGCGGCGCTGTTGCCCAGAACGCTGGCTCATCTGCAGCGTGAAGCGGGGATTCGCGAAACCAACGAGCAGGGCACCGCTGACCCCGAACGCTTCAATGCCCTTTTACGGGCCAAGGGATTGCCGGTCTGACTGAACGATGCAACGCGTCCAGCCGACGTCGGCCGGACGCCGCCAGCCTGTACAACTATAAAAACAGGGTAACGCCATGCTCATGCTTCTCAGCTTCTTGATGTTGGCCAGCTTCATCTATTTCCTGATGAGCAAACGCCTGTCCGCGCTGACGGCGCTGATCCTCATTCCCACGGCCTTCGCCTTGATGGGCGGCTTCCATGCCGACCTGGGAAAATACGTCATCGATGGCTTGAAAATGGTGGCGCCCAACGGGGTGCTGATGATTTTCGCCATGCTGTATTTCCTGACCATGACGGAAGCCGGCATGTTCGACCCGCTGGTGACCCGGATCGTCAAGGCTGTGCGGGGTGACCCGGTGAAGATCTTCATCGGTACCGTTCTGCTCGCATTCATCGTCGCGCTGGATGGCGATGGCGCGACCATCTACATGATCGTTCTCTCGGCATTTTTGCCGATCTACAAACGCCTCGGCCTGTCGTTGCCGATGGTCTGCTGCCTTTTGCTGCAAGTGGCCGGGCTGGGCAACATGGTGCCATGGGGCGGGCCCACTGCCCGGGCCGCGACCTCGATGAATGTCGACGTCGCCGACATGTTCGTGCCCATGCTGCCCGCCATGCTCGCCTGTGTCGGCTCGACCTTCGTCCTGGCCTACCTGTTTGGGCGCCGTGAACGTGCGCGACTGGGTGGCACCATCGACTTGAACGGCGACTTCGCCGTGCACAAGGAACATCGTGGTGAGGGGTGGCGTTTCTATTTCAACTGGGCGTTGACCGCGCTGTTGATCCTGGGCCTGTGCCTGCAGCTGTTCCCCCTGAGCTACCTGTTCATGGTCGCGGCCTGTCTGGCGGTGGTCGTCAACTTTCCCGACCTCAAGGCCCAGCAGGAACAATTGGCGTTACACGCACCGCCGATCCTCGCGGTCTCCAGCCTGATCTTCGCGGCCGGCGTCTTTACCGGCGTGCTCTCCGGTACCGGTATGGCCAATGCCGTTGCAAGCGGTTTGCTGCAGGTGATTCCCGACAGCTTTGGCCCTTACCTGGCGGTGATCACCGCGTTGCTGAGTATTCCGGTGACCTGGCTTGTGTCCAACGACGTGTTCTATTTCGGTATCTTGCCGATCCTTGCCGAGACCGCCCAGCATCACGGTATCAGCGCGATGGAAATGGCCCGCGCGTCATTGGTGGGGCAGCCCGTGCATATCCTGAGTCCCCTGGTCGCGTCGACTTACCTGGTGGTCAGCATGCTCAAGCTCGATTACGCCGAGAACCAGCGCTTTACCATGAAGTGGTCGGTGATCAACTGTTTCATCTTGCTGGCGGTGTCGCTGTTGAGCGGGATTTTTCCACTGTTCGTCAACTAAGGGTTCATTAAGAAACAGGGGTGTGGGCACTTGTCGGGCTCAATGTAACTTCAAACTTTACTCTGGCTTACAAACTCCTTACACGGATCAGCGGTACCATCATGCACTTGAACCCTTGCATGAAAATCCCTCTTTGTCAGTCCAGTGCTCGCGCTTGCCCGCCGTCACCAAGACCACTGATCCATGGAAAACTGTCACTTGAAAAACCTGATCAATCGCTTCGCAACCCCGCTGACCACAGGCTTGTTTGTCGTCTCTGTGATTTCTGGCGTGGCACTGTTCTTCCATTGGGCGCCGGCGCTGTTTCATGGCATGCATGAATGGCTGAGTATTGTGCTGCTGGTTCCATTTGCGCTGCACTTATGGAAAAACTGGGGGCCGTTGATGGGGTATATCAAGCGCAAGTCACTTTATATACCGCTGCTGTTGTCGATCCTGGTGGCAGTGCCTTTTGTCGTTTCAGGCATGGGTGGCAAGCAGGGCGGAAATCCGGCCTTTGCCGCGGTGCAACTGGTGACCAAGGCGCCTTTGACCGACAGCGCAGCGCTGTTCAAGAACACCCCTGATGAACTGGTTGAGCGACTGCGCCAACGCGGGTATTCGGTGGCATCGCCCAGCGACAGCCTCAACCAGGTCGCCCAGGCAGCCAAGATGCAGCCCACGCAGTTGATAGCCGAATTGCTGAAAGAGCGGCAGTAACCGCGAAAGGGCGTCATTCGCGGGTGAAAATCTCCAGCAGATGCCCGTCCGGGTCGTCGAAATACACCCGCCGTCCTCCACCATGCTCATTGATTTCATTGGGTCGCTGCTTGCCCGGATCGGCCCACCACGGCTGCCCGTTGACCTGCAGGTGAATGAAGGCCCGGTCGAAATCGTCGTCGCCGAGCAGGAACGCGTAGTGCTGCGAGGCGATCGGCGGATCGTTGTCGTAGAAGTCCAGCGACACCTGGTTGTCGAGCCTGACGATCAACATCGGCCCGAAGGGCTCCGGGGGCGGCAGGCCGAGGAGCTCGACCAGGAAATGTGCCGACCTGTGCTTGTCGCGGCACCAGACAATGGTGTGGTTCAACTGAGCACTCATAGCGGTCTCTCACAACGAGCCGGGATATGTTTCAGATTAGTCCAGCCTGTTGCGCAATGACCGCCCTGACCTAAGCTTGGAGCATGGCGAAACACATTTGCCAAGTGTCACCGGAACGAACGCCGTAATGCGCAATCATTAGAGCGTGGATATCAAAAGGAGATGCGCATGCTCATCAGGTCACTGACCCTGGCTACCTTGCTGGCGATTGCCGGCCCCTTGTTCGCCTCCGATGGCGATTCACCTCTGGATATCGACAAGGGCAGGGCCCGGCCGCTGATCGTGATTGCCCCGAGCACCGTCGACCCCGTCTGGGTCAACCTGAAAAAGTCCCTGGAAGATCCCGCCAACAAGCAGGGTGTCGCCGAGCGCAACATCCGGGTCTACAGCGTGCTGAACATGTCCGGCCAGCTGGACGGCAAGGACCTCGGCCAACAGGACACCATGGCGTTGATCCGTGCGCTGAAACTGGGGGCCGGCGCGTTACCCAAGGTGATCCTGGTGGGCAAGGACGGCGAGAAGAAACTCGAAAGCTCGGGGGAAGACTCAAGGTCGGTCGACCTGAAGAAAATCTTCGCCACCGTCGATGCCTTGCCGGCGACCGAGAAGGAAGCCGCAGCCCCCACGCCACCGCCGGTTGCCGAAACCCCACCGCCCCCAGGGGCCAAGGCTGCAAAAAACGGCAAACCGGCAAAACCGGCAAAACCGGCCAAGCCACCGGAAATGCCGGATGATTGAGCCGGCACCGCTTTACCACTGGTAGCGATAACCCGCTGTCACTGCCCAGGGCTGCTCGATGTCGTTGCCCTGGGTGTAGCCACCCTCGACGAACAGGTTGTGTCCCTGAACCATTGAAACCATGACCCCGCCACCGAGTTCACCCCGTGCGCCCGGCAGACGGCTGTCCAGTTTCGCCCCGCTGACGTGCACATGGCTGTCGCCGGCATGTTCGGTGATCCAGGTGGCCTTGGCATAGGGTTTGACGGACATGCCGCTGTCCAGTTTCAGGTCACGGCCAACGATGCCGCCGACCCGGCTCTGCACCGAGAGCATTGCATCTTGCTCGACTTCCAGGCCATTAGTCGCGGTGTAGTGGCCGCCACTGACGCGCGCCATTTGCAGCCCCACCTGCGGCTCGACAAACCAGTCCCTGGCCAGCTCGATATGCTTGCCCACTTGCACGTCAGCACTCACGGCGTGGGTCTGGTAGTCGGCCTTGACCTTGTCGCCAAGGTTGCTGGTGATGTTGATCTCGTTGTCCAGTCGGCTGTATTTCAGCGCGCCGTCGACGTACAGCCCGCTTCGATCCAGGTAGCTGGCATAACCGCCGATTGTCAGGCTGTCGATCTTACCTTTGCTGGCCTCGCCGAAATCCTGCCGACCCTGCCCCTGGCCGATCAAGCCGCCGACGTAGAGGGTGCCATCGGCAGAGGGCAGGGCCTTGTCCGCACCGATTTCCATGCCGTCGACCTGTTGCTGGAAGGCGCGACTGGTGCCGCTGTCCAGATGTTGTTCGGCGCCATAGCCGCGGGTCCAGATACCGCCCTTGTCCTTGCCTGAGCGCAGCTCGCCGAAATGCCCGGTGGTGGCATTCATCTGGGCACTGATCAAGGCGGCACTGGCGGCGTGGCTGGCCACGGCGGCGTTGGCGCCTTTGCTCAGGGTTTCGGCCTGTGGCAGTTGAGGTGGCTGGGCGGGGATGATGGGCTCGGCAGGGGCTACAGGAGAAACCGGTTCAACGGGGGGAACGGGATCTACGGGCGTGACCGGGGTGACCGGATCAACAGGATCAACTGGATCAACTGGATCAACAGTATCCGTCGGCGGCTCCACAGGCGGGACCACCGGGTCGACCGCCGCCAGATTGGCCAGATACCAGTCATCGCCCTGTTGCTGTAACTGATAGCGGTAAGCGCCCGCATCCACCGTTTGGCCGTGCAGCCTGAAGTCACCGCTGCTGCCGTCGCCGTCCACCAGAAGCAGTTTTTGCAATGCGCCGGTGGGGGCGTTGCCCGAGTCGGCGACAACCAGCGTGTGACTGCCACTGACCGTGCCCAGCAGCGTGAGGCGGTCGCCGCGCAGCGCCGCCAGATCGGTGTTCATCAGGAACTGGCCGTTGCCGCTCAGCGGGCCTTTGATCAACAGGGTATGGAAGCCGTTGACCGCGGGGTCGGCGAACTTGACCTGACCGTCGACATGGTTCGCACCACCCAGGATGGCATCACCCTTGAGTTGCAGCACAGCCCCTGCATCGAGCCGGGTGTCGCTGGCGTCGGCGCGGTCACCCAGGACCATCAGCCCACCCGGCCTCACGGTGGTGAAGTGTACGTGGGTGCCTGCCACGCTTTCCATCACGCCGCCCTGATTGACCAGGGTGTCGAGGGCCGACGCCGAGTCAGCGACGGACATCAGCCCGCCGTTGTCGACGCTGGTCTGCTGGGCATGACCGTTCTGGTAGACGGTCATCTGGCTGTCGCCGACGCGGGTGTTCTTGGCCGTGGCGCTGCCGTAGACATACATCGTACTGGCGTTGAGCTGCGTGTCGCTGACCACCGCGTTTTGCGTCACCTCGAAATTACCCTGGTCTACCTGCGTGCCCAGCGCCGTAGCCGAACCGACCACCACCAGGGTCCCGTCGCGCGCCACCGTGCTGTCGACCGCCGTGCTGTTGTCCTCCATCACCATCCATCCTGCTCCGATGATGCGAGTGCCCAGCGCCGACGCGCTATCCAGAAGGTTGATCCGGCCGTTGCTCACGCTGCTGTCGCGCAGTTCACCGCCTGTGCCGACGTTGAACCAGGCGCCATCGTCAATCACTACATTGGCCTGTGGCGAGTGCAGGCAGGTGAGGGCATCACAACTGTCCGCAAGCGCCAGACCGGGAGCGGCCCCCAACAACAGCAACGCGCCCGACACCGAAACCCGAGAAAGACTCAACGCAAACATAATGATCCGCCGCCAACAGAGAGATGAGGCGGCGAATTCTGCGCAGGCGCGAGGACGGGGTATTGCGGGTGATTCCGAAGTTTTTGTAGGAAAGGTCCTACAGTGCTTGTCGATCAAGCACGCCTTGCAGGTGCTTCTGTAGACGCCTCATCTGGCCGGCAAAGGCGTCGAACAGGCGATGCAGTTCCTGTTGCGTGACGGTGGTCCCGCAGCTTGACTCCAGTTGCTCGCAGGCACAGATCAAAGGCGCGGCGTGAATGATTCGGGCACTGCCGAGGATCTTGTGGCAACACCGGGCCATGCTGCTGAAATCCCCAGCGCAGAACAGTGCCTGCAGGGCGTCGAAGTCTTCTTGGTTGGTGCGCAATACCGTGGCCAGCAGTTGCCGGGTCAGCGCCGCGTCACCGGCGGTGATGTCGTGGACCTTGGACAGGTCGAAACACGGCGCGGTGGCCTGACGGGTGTGTTCGGCCTCGTGCAGGTAGCGCTCCAGTACGCCGCGGGTGAGCGGCTTGAACAGGCAGTCGTTCATGCCGGCTTCGAGGCAGCGCTGGACTTCCCCGGGCTGGGCGTTGGCGGTCAGCCCCAGCACGTGGGTCGGTGTGCGCCCTTCGGCGGCCTCGATGGCACGTAGCTGACGGGTCAACTTGTCGCCATTGAGCAACGGCATGTTGCAATCGGTGATCAGGTAGTCGAAGGCATCCTCGCCCCACAGGCGCAGGCCCTCCAGGCCGTTCTCGGCACAGGTGACGCGCATCCCTAAGGATTCGAGCTGGCGTTGCAGGACCATGCGATTGAACTCGTGATCTTCGACGATCAGCACATTGCGCGTCGGCAGCGGCGGCAGGGGCGCGCTGTCGAGCGGCACCGCGGCTTCGGCTTCGGTGACGGGCGCAACGTCCAGCCTCAGGGTGAAGCACGAGCCCTGTCCCGGTGTGCTGGCACAATCCAGTTGCCCGCCCATCAACCGGGTCAGTTGCTGACAGATCGCCAACCCCAGGCCGGTGCCGCTCTGCAGTTCGCTGTCCTGACCGGAAAATTGCGTGTAGGGCTGGAACAGCCTTTGGCGCTGCTGTTCGTCCATGCCGATGCCGGTGTCGCGCACCCCCAGTTGCAAGTGCGCCATGGGCGTGTCGGCGTCCAGGGTCAGCTCTACGGTGACCGTGCCTTGGGCGGTGAACTTGATGGCGTTACTGACCAGGTTGGACAGGATCTGCCGAAAGCGCAGGGAGTCGAGCTGCACCGCGCTGTCGGGGCCATGGCTGATGAATTCGAGTTCGAGGTTTTTCTGTTGCGCGAGGCTGGCAAAACTTTGCAGCACCGTGCGCGCCAGGCGTTGCGGATGGGCGCTGGCGCTGCGTAATTCGAGGTGCCCGGATTCGATCTTCGATAGGTCGAGGATCTCGCCGATCAGCTCCATCATGCCGCTGGCGGATTTCTGCGCGATGTCGATCAGATCGACGTCCTTGCCCTGTCCGGCTGGCTGTCCGCGCAGCAGTTCAAGGACTCCGACCAGGGCGCTCATCGGCGTGCGAATCTCATGGCTCATCACCGCCAGGAAATGGCTTTTACCGCGATTGGCCGCCTGCGCCTGGTTTTTCGCCTGGATCAGCGCGTGTTGCAGGTGATGCTGCTCGGTCAGGTCGATCCAGCCGCCAATGACCCCGGTCATGGTGCCGTCGGAATCGCGGTACGGCAGCGCCCAGTGGTAGACGTGGTAGGTCTTGCCCTTGACCGTCATGGTGAAGTTGTCGAACGACGGCTCGGCGCTTTCGAGGGTGGCGCGGTGAATCCGCTTGTAGCGGTGGGCATCGCTCAGCGGCAGGATGTTCGCTTCGATCAATCCCTTGTTCAGCACTTGCCCGAGTTCGACTTCCATCACTTGCAGGTAGGCGCGATTGCACGTCTGCAGCAGACCTTCGCGGTTGCGGACGTAGATCGGATGCGGCGTGCCATCGACCAGCACCTTCATGAACACCAGTTGGTCGTTCAAGGCTTTCTGCGCCTTGAGACGCTCGGCGATTTGCCGGCGCAGCGCGAGGTTCCACGCCAGCCCCACCAGCACCAGCAGGACCATCCCCGTCACGGCGCGCAGGAACCAGTTTTTGTAGGCGCTCCAGGCGCCGTGGCTTTCCTGCGGGTTCTGCCAGCGGTTGGCCAGGTCGCTGAGATCGTCGGGCGAGATGTCGAGCAAGGCCTTGTCGAGGATTGAAAGCAGTTCGGCATTCTGTTTGCCGCTGGCGAAGCCAATCAGGGCTGGCTGCGAACCGAGCACCGAATCGATTTGCAAGCGGCCGCGAAAGAACCGGTCAATCAGGTAGGACGCCGTCATTTGCGGCTGAATGACGCCGTCGACCTGACCTTCGGCCAGCAATTCGTAGGTTTCGATGGGGGTATCGACCTGCACCACCTTGATGCCCGGCCACTCGCGCTGCAGCCAGTTGGCGGCCTGCGAATTGTCGATGATCGCCACGGAATGGATGCCGGCCAGGCCATTGCGTTCCGGTTGCACCCGGGTAACCAGCACAAACGGGTTGACCGCGAAGGGCCGGGCGAATGCCAGGCGGTCCTCGCGGCGCTCACTGTAGGTCAGGGCAGCGATCAGGCTGGGTGGGTCGCGCTCGGTGCGTCGGGTCATGGCTTCCACCGACGACATCTTGCTCGGCTTGAACATCAGCCCGGTGCGGTCGTTGATCATCTCCAGTACGTCGGCGGCCATGCCGCGAAACTGGTCCTGGCCATCAAAAAAGCTGAAGGGTGAGTACAGATCGTTGGCCAGCACGTCGATGCGTGGATGATCCTTGATCCACTGCTGCTCGGCAGCGCTCAGTTGCAGGCGGTTATAAGCCAGTTTCGGGTTGGCGCCGATGCCCCAGCGGTGGGCAATCGCGACTCGCTCCTGGATCGAGATACCGGCCAGTACGCTGTTGAGCAGGGTCAGCAGCTGGCTGTTCTGGCGCTGCACGGCAAAGCTGAAACCCAGCCCTTCGGAGTCGCGCTGGACGGTTTGCCTGAGGCTCTGCTGATAGCTGCGTTCGAGCAGGTACTGGGCGGAAATCGCATCGGTCAGCAGCACCTTGCCTTCGCCGTACGCCACCATCCCCAAACCGTCCTGCATGGAGTCGACGGCCTGCACCTTGTGCTCAGGGAACAACGCGTTCACCCGTTCCTGTTGCATCCAGCCCGGGTCGAACAACACCGTGGTGCCCGCCGGCAATTCGTTGTTGGCCCAATGGGTGCCGAAGCGGCTGATCAAGACCGCCTGGTCGTAGGCATAGGCAGCGCTCAGGCGCAGATCGGTGTATTGGCTTTCAAGGTGATTGATCCGCGGCACCAGGTCGACCTCGCCCCGTTGCAGGGCGGCCAGGGCTTCGGACTGGCTGGCGTAGCGTTCGACCTTGACGCGCACGCCCAAGGCGCGCGTCAGGACATCGAGGTAATCCGCAGAAAGCCCTTCGTAATCCTTTTGATTGGCGGTGATGTCCAGCGGCGGTCGGTCAGGCAGGTAAACACCGGCCCGCAGGACGGCAACCTCGTCGAGCCACTGACGCTGCGCCGTGCCGAGCGACAGGTGCACGGTGTTTTCGCTGGCACGGCTGAGCAGCGTCAGCGGTTCGGCCGACGCGTTCAGCACCCCCAGCGACAAGGCGAACAGCCCAAGCAGCAACCAACCCTTGAGGTTCATGGTTCAGACCAGGTCATTGCGCTTGGCGAACTCGATCAGCTCGAGCAAGGTATTGACGTTGAGCTTCAGCATCAGCCGCGTCTTGTAGGTGCTGACGGTCTTGTTGCTCAGCAGCATGTCGTCGGCGATCTGCTTGTTGCTCAGGCCCAGGGCCAGCCCGTGCAGCACCTTGAGCTCGCGCCGGGTAATGCCGCTGAGCAATTGCGCGTCGTCACGGGCGAAATCGCTGTGGCGCACCGAGTTGAGAGTGCCCACCGGATACCAGGACTTGCCGCTGGCGACGGCCTTGAGCGCCGTGACGATTTCCACCGGATCGTCGATTTTCGACAGGAAACCGGCCGCCCCGGCCCGCATGCATTGGGCGGCATACGCCTGGCTTTTCAACCCGGTATGCACCAGCACATGAGCGCTGCTGCCGCCAATGCGCAAGCGGTCGAGCACCGCCATGCCGTCGAGCTGCGGAATATCCAGGTCGAGCACGATCGCATCGGGCTTGAGCTCGAACGCCAGGCTCAACGCGTCCACGCCGTTGTCGCACTCGCCGACGATGTCGTGACCTTCACGGCCCAGAATCATCGCGATCGCCATGCGTACTACAGCGTGGTCATCGACCAACAGCACTTTCATGGATCAGCCCTCATGTCCTGTTTCAGCATAGTCCCCAGGCGACATGGAGCCGCGGGGGGCTGATGCGTGGCGGGGGTGGAAAAAAATGAGGCGCGATCCTAAGCGGTTTGCACAAACTGCGGAAAGGGGTTTGTAACTGGATGCTCATTAAATAAGTGTGGGCAATGACCTTCACTGGCGTCGGAAATGTCCTGCAAGACGCGGCGGATCCCATGAACTGGTGCGCGTTGTGGCGTATCGATAACCTTCTTTGGCCGCTGTGAAGTCAGTGGTCGGATGTGGAAGTCCGTTGGTTACCGAGAACGCATGTGCACCTGTAAACAACTCTTGGCGTTTTTTATGCCAACATTGTTGCTTATGGCGGCTGCGCGCAGGAGCACTCTTGAGTGCACTGGGTTTCTCTCGGTATCCCGGACTTCCACACCTGCGAACAGCTGCCACCCTCCTGTGGAAGTGAGATCGGCAGTTTCTTTAATTACCGAGGTTCTTCGCACATGAAAAAATTGAGTCCCAACCCCCCAGACCCCGCATCCGCTTCAGATCCCCTCGATACTGCTCCGCTTTCTGACATCACCGAACCCGCCATCAGCGCTCGTCTGCGTAACCCCAGGCAATCCGATCCGGTCAGCCACATCTTCACCATCGTCCCCGGCGTCGATACCGCAACCCTGCTATGCCACGCCTGCGAAACCCTCGCCTCTCTGAACGTCCTTGTCACCGATCTGGCCTGCGAACTGGAAAGCTCCAAACGCAACGTGGCGCTGTCGATTCAGCAATTGGCAGTGGTGGGGGAGTTACTGGTGAATAGGGCGCTGGACAACATCGACCCGCAGCAATAGCGCTAACCCTCTGTAGGAGCTGCCGCAGGCTGCGATTTTTTGATCTTGAAAAATCAACGTCAAAAGATCGTCCGAACGCGGCCCGAGCCTGCGGCAGCTCCTACAGCGTTGTCCGACACGTTAACCCCCGTATTCCAATACAGAAACGCCCTACGCCATCCTCAGAAACGTCCTATTTCCAGCTTCCTTCGATTTCACTAAAGCTTTTACCCGTCAGGACCCGGGTGAACGCCAAACCCTTCCTGCACGTTCCCCCCGCAGACCAGGAAGGCCTGAAATGAGCACACAATCGCGCATCTTCTTCAACCACAGCCATCATAAACTCTGGGTCCGCGATCTTGCGACCCACCTCGACGTCCTCGCTTTCCACGGCGAAGAACGCCTCAGCCAACCCTTCACCTACCGCGTGGAATTCACCAGCACCGAGCAGGATCTCGCGGCCGAACACCTGCTGGGCAAGGACGCCAGTTTCAGCCTGTACGCCGCCCAACAACCACCGGTCATCAAAGGCCTGCCCACCCCTGAAATCAAACCGCTGCGCACCCTCAACGGCGTGATCACCGGGTTAAAACGCCTGTCTGCCTCCGTCGACGAAGCCCGCTACGAACTGACCCTGCAACCGCGTTTGGCCTTGCTCGAGCGCGGCCGGCAATACCGTATCTACCAGCAACAGTCGGTACCGGAAATCGTCGAAAGCATCCTGCGCAGCCGCCACGACTTCCGAGGCCAGGACTTCCTGTTCCGCCTGGCACGAGAGTACCCCCGGCGCGAACAGGTGATGCAGTACGGCGAAAGCGACCTGGCTTTCATCAGCCGCCTGCTGGCTGAAGTGGGCATCTGGTACCGCCTCACCAGCGACCAACGCCTGCACATCGACGTCGTGGAATTCTGCGACGGCCAGCGCGGCTACCAGTTCGATGTCGAGTTGCCAAACTTCTCGCCCGCCGGGCTCAGCAGCAGCGATGAGGACGGCGTGTGGGGCCTGCAAACCAGGCACCAGGTGGTGGAAAAAAACGTCAACATCCGCACTTATCAGCCCTTGGACGCCAGCGCCCACCTCGACGCCGATGTCGACCAGACCCGCGGTGCGAAAATCACCTACGGCGAGGCCTACCACTACGCCGAGCCTTACCGCGTGCTCGGTGGCGCCTACGATCAGCACGAAGACCTGGAAAGCGAAAGCGGCTACTTCTACGCGCTCCTGCGCCACGAGCGCTACCTCAACGAGCAGACCCAGCTGAGCGGTATCAGCAGCAGCGCCACCCTGGCACCGGGCCAGGTGCTGACCATCACCGGCGGCGGAGCACCGCAGGCTTTCACCCCGCGTTGCGCGATCGTCGCCGTACGCACCCGTGCCGCCCGCGATGTCAGCTTCGAGTGTCGCTTTGAAGCCATGCCCTATTCGGAAACCCTGTGCTTTCGCCCGCCACTGCTGGCCAAACCACAAATCGCCGGCACCGTCCCGGCCCGGGTCACCAGCGGTGAAGCCCACGACAAATACGCCGAAATCGATCTCCAAGGCCGCTACAAGGTCAACTTCCTGTTCGACCGCGACCCGTGGAAGCTCGGCGAGGAAAGCATGTGGCTACGCCAGGCGCGCACCTACGCCGGCGACACCCATGGCCTGCACCTGCCGCTGATCTGCGGCACCGAAGTGGCCATCGCCTTCGAACAGGGCGACCCCGACCGCCCCTACATCGCCCACGCCCTGCACGACAGCGAACACCCGGACCACGTGACCCTGCGCAATCGCGACTACACCCGTAACGTGCTGCGCACCCCGGCGAACAACAAGCTGCGCATGGAAGACCTGCGCGGGCAGGAGCACGTCAAGCTCAGCACGGAATATGGAGGCAAGAGTCAGCTGAACCTGGGGCATCTGGTGGATGCCAAGAAGCAGAAGCGGGGGGAAGGGTTTGAGCTGAGGAGCGATGGTCATGGCGCCCTCCGTGCAGGCAAAGGATTGTTCATCAGCGCCGATGAACAACCGAAAGCCCAGGGTCAGGTGCTGGACATGCAAGCCGCACTGGCCCGCTTGCAACAGGCTGGCGAGCAGATGCAAGGCTTGTCCAGTGATGCCCAGGCGGCCCACGCCGAACCTGCCGATGTGCAGGCGCAACTGTCACTGATGCGCGATCAGCTCGATGAGCTCGAGGCCCAGGTGATTCTGCTGAGCGCGCCCCAAGGCATCGCCCTCACCAGCGGCCAGCACCTGCAATTGGCGGCGCAGGAAAACCTGATGCTCAACGCCGGCGGCGAGGCCGATCTCAGCGTGGTCAAGCGCCTGTTCATCGGTGTGGGCCAAGGGTTGAGCCTGTTCGTGCGCAAGCTGGGGATCAAGCTGATTGCCAACCAGGGCGCGGTACAGATTCAGGCCCAGAACGACAAGCTGGAACTGCTGGCGCGGCATGGCCTGGACATCACCAGCACCGAAGACGAAGTCCGCATCACGGCGAAAAAGAAAATCACCCTCAATGGTGGCGGCAGCTACTACACCCTCGATGCGTGCTGCATCGAATCGGGAACCTTGGGAGATCACAACGTCAAGGCGGCGCACTTCGAATACAGCGGCCCGGCCAGCATGACCGCCGCCCATCCGGATTACCCACAAAGCCTGTCCAAACAGACGCTGCGATTCAACTTGTCGCAAGCCCCCAATGCCAACCGCCAGGTCTGGGCGGGCATGCCCTACACGCTGTACGCCGACGGTGCCGAGCTCAAGCAAGGCGTGCTGGACGCTTCCGGGCAATTGCTGATCGATCATCAGGTCGTGACCCGAAGCTACCGGTTGGTCATGGCCAACGGTGTGACCTACCAGATTCCGGTGCCCACCGATTACCGCAACCCCGAACAGGCGCACCTAGCCAATCGTGGCTTGCACAACCACCCCACGCAGGCCGATTCAGAGATGAGCCAACCCACCTCGCACACGGATCACCGCGCGCTGTACGACGCGGCGCTACACGCAATCAACGATCAGAAAGGGATGACGTCATGAGCAAATATGAGTTCGTCTCACCGGTTGCATTCCAGCACAGCCAAGAGGTGACCTGCACCCCGCCCTGGTATGTGCGGAACACCGAATACCCTCCCGCCCTGGCAACCTATGAACCGTTGATCAACGGAGAAGACACGTTCAGGGCAGTTCACGAGGCTATTTTCAACGCCACGAAAACTGTCGACATCATCTGCTGGGGCTTCCAGCCGTCGATGTATTTCATCCGCGATCGCGAGGTGCCGAGCATCGGCGAGTTACTCAAGGCCAAGGCGAAACAGGGCGTCAAGGTTCGGATACTGGGTTGGGAAGCGCCGTTCAATGCCGCAGGCCTGTCAGGTGAAGCCAACTTGCCGGGCAAAGGCATGTTGCGTATCAACGATCGGGCCTTGCAGAGCTCCACCCAGGCGCAATACGACTATGACCGCCAATGGTTTGCCGAGTTTGCGGTCCAGGGTGATCAGGCGGCTGAGCGTGGCGAACTCAGGCTGCCACTGTTTGTCAGTCGTGGTTTCGATGTTAATGAACGAGCGGAAATCGCCCATCAAGTGCGACGCGCGCGTCTCGATCCGCAGGTCAGCGGGGCCACGCGCTTCTTCCTGAAAGCGACCCCCACGCATCATCAAAAAACCGTGCTGGTGGACTTCGAACTGCCGGACAGTGCCGTCGGTTTCGTCATGGGCCACAACATGCTCGACGAATACTGGGACACCAACGCCCATTCGGCGCTGAATCGTTCCGAGGAGCGCAAGCCGCCACCCCATAAAGGCCCGCGCGGCATGACCCCGCGTCAGGACATTTCCAGCCGCGTCAGCGGGCCGATCCTGGAAGCCCTGCACAACAACTTCGCCAAGGCCTGGCGCAAGGAAACCGGCGAGGACCTGATTGCCTCACGGCAGTCCATGCAATGCGGACCGCAACTGCAATGCACCCCGGACGCCACCCGACAAATCGCGCAGATCGTCCGCACCCAGGCCCAGGATGGCAAACGCGATATCGAGCAGCTCTACCTGCAAGCCGTCAACAACGCCACCCAGTTCATCTACATCGAAAACCAGTACTTCCGCTGGCCACCCCTGGCCGAACTGATCAAGGCGGTGGCGGCCGGCCAGACCAAGGCCGGGCGCGATCCCGGCATACATGGCCCCTTGCATCTGTTCGTGATCACCAATGCCAGCGAAGACAGCGTAGGCCCCGGCGCGGTCAATACCCAGCGCATGCTCCAGAGCCTCGGACGGGGCGAGATCATTCCCGGAGTCACCAAGTTACAGCGCATCGAAGAGGTCAAACAAAACGCGCCGCCCCAGCCGACCTTCGAACCTCACGACCGCGTCGGGCAGCAGGAACTGGCCAGGTGGGAGTCCGAGCTCGATCGGCAAACCAGGGCGATCAAGGAAAGCACGGTTCAACAGGAGGAACGTCCCGGCCTGAAGGTCCATCTGTGTTCACTGGTCGCCCCTGACTCGCCCGCGGGCCAGCGGTGGATGCCGGTGTACGTCCACTCCAAGTTGATGATCATCGACGACGTGTTCACCACCCAGGGCTCGGCCAACATCAACACCCGCAGCATGCAGGTCGACAGTGAGCTGAACATTGCCCATGAGTGGGCGAGTGTGACGCAGGCGTTGCGGCGGCGGTTGTGGGATCTGCATACGAAGGGGATGGGGGCACAGGATGACCCGGGGGGAGCATTCAAGGCTTGGAAAGACATCATCGATGTAAATATCGATCGCCAGGGTGAAAAGGTTATGGGGGCACCCTACGCCCCCCTCGTCGAATTTTATTACGACAAAGCCACCCTCAAGGGCATCGACTGATGCGTCTCGCTCTTTTGTTGTCATGCCTGCTGCTGACTGCTTGCGACAGCCGCAGCACCTTTACCTATATGAAGAAGGACCCTCAGGTGAAATCACTTAACGAGACCAAGGCCGATCTGGCCTTTAGCTGTGTGCATGAGCAATTTCCCGCGCCGTCAGCCGAGGCCGATGTGCTGTTCCAGTACGCACGCTGGCTGCAAAAAAATAATCAGCTCAAAGAAGATAAAAGCGTCGATGTGGAGATCGAAAGGCTGTACCGCATTGCCGCCGAAAACGGTCATTACAAGGCCAACATCAACCTGCAGAACGGCGCCATGCGCGGGCACTTCCAGCTTCGAGGTGACGAACATTTGCGGTTGAGCGAGCGATTGATCAGCGAGGGTGTGGCGACGGGTTATTACATCGTCGGGATCTTCCTACAACAAGGTTCAGCCGGGCTGAAGCAGGATCCGGAAATGGCCCTGCGTTACTTCCGCAAAGCTGCCGATAGCGGCAATGCCCAAGCCCAGGCGTATGTGGGCCAGAAACTGGCTCCGAGCGATATGGCCCCGGACATTGCCCGGCAAATGCGCCGCTGTGCTGCCGAGCAAGGCCATGGCGAAGCGGCTAATGCATTGGGAGTAAATCTTCAGGGCAAAGGGCGTTACCAGGAAGCGCTCGAAGCCTATCAACTTGGGACGGCTGCTGGTAACTCAAATGCTGCCGGCCACCTAGAAGAAGCATTTCGTAATCCCCCTCCTTCCAATGAACTCTACTACCTCGGCCAACAGGAAGACCTCGAACGCGCCGAACGCTACGAAAAAATCTGGCGAATACTCGCCAACTACTCCTATGCCAACCCCAAAGTCCCCGAAATCAACGAAATTCTCCCCCTGCCACCCGCCAAGCTGCCCGCCTGGGACGGCAAGCTCCAATGGCTCGAAGAGCGCCTGGCCAATGTCCCGCCAGAAAAACCCAGCACCGCGCTGATCAACCAACTGGCCAAGGCCAAACTCCTAAACCCGGCCACCGGCCAGGGACTGCCGGGGTCCCCAGCGTTCAGCCAGGCTCATTTATCCGCGCCGTACTGCTATAGCGGCCAAGTCTGCCCGGTAAGTGGGTACTGGAAGATTGGTTGGCTTCCTCGCCATCATTCAGTGAAGGCCGGGAACGACACCCGGTATTTCGAGCAGGGCGAGATCTTGCCGATGCAACTGGTGGAGCGTTATCACATACGCACCTGGCCCTTCTCCGACAAGATCACACGATCTGAGCAAGCGGTTGAATGGTGCCTACTCTGATGAGAAATCACTTTCCTAAAGTTATGCTATTGGCTGGGTTGCTACTTATATGTGGAGTCTCTACTGCACAAGCCGCCTTGACACGTGAATGTAAAGAAACTTGGTACCCGCAGGCTGAAGTTGACGAGGCGATTTACGAACTGAAACCGACAAAGCAAGCTAAATGTCAGGACATAAAGATTGACATGGTGAGCAGCAGATTTGGTGTGATTGAAGGCAAGGGTTACTTTATTACTCGTTCAGAAAAAACCTCCTATGCCTGCCCGCGCGTTGGCTCTGGTGATGGGATTCCACACTTCGCTTGTATGCTTCCTAAAACATTGCAGAATGATGTACTGCTTGAAGAGCGTAACTATTACCTGCTTACACCCAACGGCGCCGACTTGCGTCCAATTGGAGATTCCGGCTATGTGACCGATGGTCGTACGGTATTTCTCCTCACTACAGTCGTCAAAGGTGCAGATCCCGACACTTTTCATCCGATTGATGCTAAGGATGGCGACCGCAATCCTAAATGGGCAGGAGACAAAGACCATGTTTACTATGAAGAATCTGTTGTTCCGGATTTGGTGCGCGGAGGTGTGAAGTTTGCGGGTCCGTTTGTAGTTAATAATAATCTGGTATACCGGTTTGATTCGATCGACGGAGTTTATCTTAGATCAGATGTACGACCTGATCTTACTCTACTTTCTCCTGCAAGTGTATATTACGGAAGTATAGTTAGTGATGGTGAACGTGTTTACTTGAATGGCAAAGCTTTGGAGGAAATACCTGCAGGTGATATCCAAATGCTTAGTCCTTCCTGTCCTGTGCCTGGGCATCCTGAACTGCGGTGTTCCAAAGCCTTTGATCTGTCCAATGGAACTAGCGAACGATTTCGTTTTGCTCGTATTGGAAGCGACGTTCTGAATTTTTGGCAGTTTGATAAAATAATACGCATTCTCGATGTTCCTGAGTTCGCCTATTTCCAACCAGCAGATAGCGACCGAGTTTTTGGCATTAACGGCCAGCAGCTGTTCTCGGTGGACAATTTCCAAAACTCCACAGAACCTAGGGTATTCCACGGGCGCATTAGCGGCCCCATCGCAGGCGCACTCACTGATCAGGCCGGCTTTATTACATCTTTTCGTTGGTCAAATTTTACGCTGTGCCAGGGGTACCCAGACACTACTCCATGGCCGAAGAGCAATGGCTTGGCACACTTGGGACCACTGCGTCGACTGCCCGATATAGAATTACCGAAAGGTTTCAAAGTGGCACTGGAGAATCAGCGATACCGCTACCTGTTCGTGAGTCTGGATGAGCGAAGTGCTGATGACACAATCATAGATCTGCACAGTGGTGTCCATCAGAAGACGGGCTGCAAATGAATACGGCGGAGCGGTAGAATGCATTCTTTTGGGTGCTACTTACTGATTCAGTGGACATCGCAGCCTGCAGCGATAATGGTAAGACGTACGCCTATAGCGGCGCAGGCTGCGATCTTTTGATTTTGATCTCCTCCTCAGTCGCTCAACGCACTCAGTATCTGATGAGCAATCTTCACCCGCTCCCCATTCGGGTAGTTTTTATTAGCCAGAATCACAACGCCAATATCCTTCGATGGCACATACGCAACGTAAGCCCCGAACCCCCCGGTCGAACCGGTTTTGTTGAACAACATATTCCCTGTCTGTAATTGTGGTGGATTCAGCCACTGAACCTGATGCGCCTGCATAGCCATCTCCGTCGAGTTCCCCGCCAGCAAACGATCAAGAGTGACCGGATAGCGATACATCTCCCAACCCAGCCCCTGAGTCATGTCGCCGACGCTGTAGTAACCGGTATGGGTCAAGGCGATGGCCTGTTGCAAGGGTTTGTCCAGGCTGGCCGGTTGCAGGCTGGCCTGAACAAAACCAATCAAATCCGCAGCACTGGTTTTCACACCATAGGCTTCAGCATCCAGCGCCCCCGGCCCAACCCGCACAGGTTTGTCGGCCTTGTCATAGCCCTGGGCATACCGCGTCATCTGCTCCTGCGGCACCTTGAGCCAGGTGTGTTTCAGGCCAAGCTTGGGCAGCAGGGTGTTTGCCATGGCGTCATCGAAGGGCTGGCCCATGCTGTGGGCGGCGAGGTAGCCGGACAAGCCGATGCTGGGATTCGAATACAGGCGGTGGCTGCCAACGGCATATACCGGTTTCCACTGCTGGAAGTAGCCGAGCATCTTCTCAGGCGAATCAGCCTCGGCCGGAAATTGCAGCGGCAAACCGCCGGCACTGTAGGTGGCCAGCTGCAACACGCTGATGTGGTCGAACGCGCTGCCGCGCAAGGCCGGCAGCACTGCGCTGGCGTTGTCGGTCAATGCCAGCTTGCCGGTGGCCTGGGCGTAGGCGAGGAGGGTGGCGGTGTAGGTTTTGCTGACCGAGCCAATCTCGAACAGGGTGTCTTGCGTCACCGGGCTGCCGGTCTCTTTTGAGGCCACGCCATAGTTGAAGTACTGCTGTTTGCCGTTGAGGGTGACGGCCACGGCCATGCCGGCGATGCCTTGGGTTTGCATGACTGGGCGCACGGCGTCGCCGACGATCGATTCGAGGCTGTCCTGCGCGAGCGCCGGGCCTGCCGCCAGCATCGCTGCGCAGACAGCCAGAATCTTCAATCTGCGTGGGTTGAGGGTGTCCGTCACAGGTTTCGCTCCCTTCGATCATGATGAGTCATAGGCAAAAAAGGTGTTCACCGCAAAGTGAACACCTCTATGTTAATTGAAGGGGGTCTATGAATTGGCGATCAAACAAACATCCGCAAAAGAATAGTCGCCAGGATCACCGTCGAAGCACCGCCTATGCGTGTGGAGATCTGTGCAAAGGGCATCAACGACATGCGATTGGACGCTGACAGGATCGCAACATCCCCGGTGCCGCCAAGGCCGCTGTGGCAGCAGGTCACGATGGCCGATTCAATGGGGTACATCTTCATCCAGTTGCCGATGAAGAAACCGGCGACGGTCATGGCGACAACCACGGATACGCAGACCAGCACATAGCCGATGGAAAAGACCTTCACGACGCTGTCGAGTGGTACATACAGCATGCCCAGGCCGATCATGACCGGCCAGATGAAGGCGGCGGACACCAGTTTGTAGAAAGTGTTTGCGCCTATTTCCAGTTTTTCCGGCAGGACGCGCACGTACTTGAAGAGTACGGCGGCCAGAATCATCATCACGGGGCCGGGAATACCCACGACTTTCTCAAGCAGGCCGCCCAGGACGAAGAAAGCACAGATGACCAGCACGCCTGCGCCCATCACTCTGAAATCAATGACCTTGCTGATCTCTTCCTTGACCTGGAACTTGTCATTTTCGTCCTTGGCACGGATCAGTGAACCCTCGCCATTGAGATGCGGGCGTTTAAGGGCCAGGCGCGCCAGATATCCCGCACAGATAATCGCCGCGATGTTGCCCACCACAGCGGCGGGTGCAAGTTGGGCCACATAGATATCCGGGGTGCCACCGAGGATCGCCGAATAGGCCAGCGACAGCGGCAGGATTCCTTCACCGATACCCCCGCCAATGATCGGCACAATGATGAAGAAAAAGGTGTGGTGGAAGCTGTAGCCGACGAGTTTGCCTACGATCAGCCCACTGCCCACGGCCGCCAGGGTTCCGACGAGCAGGGGTATGAACATCCTCACCATGCCTTGAACCAGGATGAAGCGACTCATGCCCAGGATGCTGCCGACGACCAGGCTGGCAATCACGAAGTACAGGAAGTTGGCTTCCTTCATCAGCATTTTCGTGGCGTCAATCGTGGCCGGCCCGAAGAAGCCGTAGAACACCAGGATCGATGGCAGCATCAAGCACAGGATGGCGCCGCCGCCGATCTCTTTCAGAACGGGCAGGCGCGAACCCAGTTGGCCGAAGAACATGCCCATCGTCATGATGACGGCGAGTCCTCCGATCATGTTTTTCGGCAAAAAGCCCAAGTGCGCCGACAGGTAAACGATCACGGCGATGCCAAGAAACACCGGTAGGGGTATCACCCCGATTTCATAGGCGCACAGGCTGCGCAGGCGTTGACGAAACGCACCCTCACGCACTTCATCGACTTTCAGGGATTGCTCATAAGGCTTGTTCATGTGGCTATTTCCTCATGTTGTTTTTATCGAGGATTCAAGAACTCACGGTTGACCAGGGCCTGGTCACCACTCGGTAAATCGATGCTATCCTTCGCAAATTGAGAGATAAATAGCGGAACCATGCGGCGTATGAACACGAATCGTGATCAATTTCCCTTGCCGGAAGACCTCAAAGTCTTCCTGACCGTCATTCGAAAAAATGGCTTCGCGAGTGCCGCCGAAGAGCTGGGATATTCACCGGCCTACATCAGCAAACGTATTGGCGTACTGGAGTCGACCCTTTCCACGAAGCTGCTGCACCGCACCACAAGGCGCATCGCGTTGACCGACGACGGCGAACGAGCGCGGATATGGGCGGAGAAACTGCTGGGTGACCTCGACGATTTTGTTGGCGAAATTTCCGAAGCGCGGCACCAGCCAACGGGGTCGCTGCACATCTGCAGTAGCTTCGGTTTTGGACGCAACCACGTAGCTCCCGCCCTGTGCAAACTGTCGCAGACCTACCCGAAACTCGACGTCCGCCTGGACGTGTTTGACCGCGTCGTCGATATCGTCGGCGAGGGGTTCGACCTGGAGATTCGTGTGGGGGACGACCTGCCGGGTCAGCACCTGGGTCGCAAACTGGTGAGCAATCGACGGGTGCTGTGCGCGACACCGCAGTACCTGGAGCGCAGGGGCACGCCTCGCACGCTGGATGATTTGCAACGCCATGATTGCCTGGTGCTCAAGGAGCGCGATAACGCGTTCGGCGTCTGGAACCTGACCAAGGATGGACAGCAGGAGTCGGTGCGTGTCAGCGGCCCCTTGTCCTCCAACAGTGGCGAGATCGTACTGGAATGGGCGTTGAGCGGCGGCGGGATCCTGTTGCGATCGATGTGGGACGTCAAGCCCATGCTGGAGCAAGGGCGGCTGGTGCAGGTACTGCACGAATACACCCAGAGTGCGAACGTGTGGGCCGTGTACCCCACCAGGCTCAGCGAGTCGGCGAAACTGCGGGTGTGTGTCGAGTTTCTCGAAGCGTATTTCCGCGGTCTGTCGGTGGAGTAATGCGTTGGTGATCGGACACCACCAACGCACACCTTGCCCTTACAGCCAGGGATTCTCTGACAGGTGCCGGGCTTCAAAGCTGCGAATTTGCTCTTCACGTTGAAGCGTGGTGCCGATGGCATCCAGACCCAGCAGCAACGATTGCTTGCGCAACTGATCGATCTCGAAAGCAATGACCGCGCCGTCAGCCAGCTCAATTTGTTGCGCCGGCAGGTTCACGCTGATCTTCGCTGTTTTAGCGTTGCTGATAACGCCCGCAATCTGTTGCAGCTGCGCCTCGGACACTTGAATCGCCAGTACCCCATTGCGCTGGCAGTTGTCGTAGAAAATGCCCGCAAAGCTGGTGCCGATAAGGGCGCGGATACCCACCTGCTTCAAGCCCCAAACGGCGTGCTCTCGACTTGAACCGCAACCGAAGTTGGGCCCCACCACCAAAAACGCCGCATCGCGCCACGCCGGCTGGTTGAGGATGAATGCCGGGTTTGGCTCCCCGGATTCAAGGAACCGCAAATCGAAAAACAGTCCCCTGTCCAGGCCCTTGCGATCGATGCCCTTGAGAAACTGCTTGGGCATGATCACGTCGGTGTCGATGTTGGACGCCAGGAACGGGGCGGCGCTGCCACTCACCAGGTCGAAAGGTTGCATGCTTCAAGCCTCCAGGGCGAAAGAACGAACGTCGGTCAAATGCCCGGTTATCGCGGCAGCGGCAACCATGGCGGGGCTCATCAAGTGGGTACGTGCCCCCGCGCCCTGACGCCCTTCGAAGTTACGATTGGTGCTGGATGCGCAGCGGTCGCCGGCTGCGAGCACGTCGTCATTCATGGCCAGGCACATCGAGCAACCGGATTGGCGCCACTCAAAACCGGCGTCCAGGAAAATTCGCGCCAGCCCTTCTTCTTCAGCCTGGTTACGCACCAGGGTTGAGCCGGGAACGATCATTGCCCGGACATGGGGAGCAACATGCTTGCCGCGCACGACACGGGCGACATCACGCAAGTCTTCAATGCGAGCATTGGTGCAGGAGCCGATGAATGCGTGGCTGATCACCACGTCGCTCAGGGGCATTCCGGGTTCCAGGCCCATGTAGTCCAGCGCGCGTTGCATGCCCTGGCGCAGGATAAGGTCTGGTTGCGTGGCGGGATCCGGCACATACCCGCCCACCGGCGCGGCCTGGTCGGGGCTGGTCCCCCAGGTGACCATGGGCTCCAACGCGTCGACGTCGAGCGTGACTTCGCAATCGAACACAGCGCCTTCGTCACTGCGCAGGCCTCTCCATTTGGCGACTGCCTGCTGCCACATTTCACCTCGGGGTGCGCGGGGCTTGAGTTGCAGATAGGCAAAGACCTTATCGTCCGGCGCCATGAATGCGCCCCTGGCGCCGGCCTCCACGGCCATGTTGCAGATGGTCATCCTGGCTTCGACGCTGAGGTCGTTGATCGCCGGCCCTGCAAACTCGATCGCGTAGCCGGTGGCGCCCGATGCACCGATTTTTTCGATCAGCGCCATGATGATGTCCTTGGACGTCACGCCTGTCCCCAGTGTGCCGTTGACCGTGACCCGCATGGTCTTCAGGCGCTTGTAGACCAGCGTCTGCGACGCCAGCAGGTGTTCTATTTCAGACGTGCCAATGCCGAAGCCGAACGCACCTAATGCGCCATAGGTGGTGGTGTGGCTATCGCCGGCGGCGACGACCATTCCCGGCAGGATAAATCCTTGCTCGGGAGCCACGACGTGTTCGATGCCCTGGCGCTTGTCGAGCACGTCAAACAGTTCGATCCCGAAGTCGCGGCAGTTTTCTTCGAAGTACGACACCTGCCGTGCGCCGCCGGCATCCGGCATGGTTGCAATGCGCACAGGCGCTGTCGGGTTGACGTGGTCGACGACCGCCAGCGTCGCACTCGGGCGCCAGGCCTTGCGGCCAGCTTCACGCATGCCGCTGAATGCTTGCGGGCTGGTGTATTCATTGGCGACCTGGCGGTCAATGTACAAAAGCACATGGCCCTGGTCGTCGAGAGAACAAACGGTGTGACTGTCGATGTGCTTCTGGTAGAGCGTTCTGGGGCTGTTCATGGGGTGGGCTCTTTCTCTGTCTTGTGCGAGATCACGGGTTCAACGTATGAACAGCATATTCATCGCAAATTCTGCATCAAGAGCGCTAAAGTGATGACGTTGCGCACGTATTGTGAATAATTCGCGCCAGCTGTTAACCCGCTACCTGTTGATGACCGATGAGTTCTGGCTGCGAACGAACACCTCGCCCGTGTCGAGATCAGGTACGGAGGCGGCGTGATCAGGTAATTGATTTGGCGGAGAAGCCGGGTAAGGTGGCGCATCTTTTTGTCGCGGTGCCCACAATGACAAGCCCTAGCTTCAAGGATTCGAACGGCCAATTGGCGCAGGGCTTCAAGCCTCGTCACGTCACCATGCTTTCCATCGCCGGCATCATCGGTGCCGGATTGTTCGTTGGGTCTGGGCATGCCATCGCGGCGGCTGGCCCGGCGGTCATGCTGGCCTATCTGTTCTCCGGCCTGCTGGTCGTGCTGGTCATGCGCATGCTCGGGGAAATGGCGGTGGCCAACCCCGATACCGGGTCTTTCTCGACCTATGCCGACCAGGCCATCGGGCGCTGGGCCGGCTTTACCATCGGTTGGCTCTACTGGTGGTTCTGGGTCCTGGTGATTCCCATCGAAGCGCTGGCTGCCGGCCATGTGCTGCACCAATGGTTTCCCCAGGTTGATGCCTGGCTGTTCGCCCTGGGCTCGATCATTGCCCTGGTGGTGACCAACCTGTTCAGCGTGTCCAAGTACGGGGAGTTCGAATTCTGGTTCGCCATGGCCAAGGTGGTGGCGATCATCGGTTTTATCGCCCTGGGTTTCGCGGTGTTGATGGGCTGGATTCCCGAGCGCCAAGCCAGCGGCCTCAGCCAGCTGATGGCGGACCACGGCGGCTTCGCCCCCAACGGCCTGTCGGCGGTAGTCGGCGCCTTCATCACCATCATGTTCAGCTTCATCGGCACTGAAGCTGTGACCATTGCCGCCGCAGAATCCAACAACCCGGCACAGAACATCGCCAAGGCCACGCGTTCGGTGATCTGGCGCATCGGCGTGTTCTACGTGTTGTCGATTTTCGTGGTCATCTCCGTGGTGCCCTGGAATGATCCGCTGCTGGCTTCCGTGGGTTCCTACCAGCGCGCACTGGAAATCATGAACATTCCCCACGCCAAGTTCATGGTGGACGTGGTGGTGCTGATCGCCGTGGCCAGTTGCATGAACTCCTCGATCTACATTGCCTCGCGCATGCTGTATTCCCTGGGCCGTCGTGGCGATGCGCCAAAGGCGCTCAAGGTGACTTCCGCCGAAGGCGTGCCGCGGGCAGCCGTCATCGCCAGTACCGTGCTGGGCGCCGCGATCACCGTATGGAGCTACTTCATGCCCGCCGGCCTGTTCGAGTTCCTGCTCGCCAGTTCCGGTGCCATTGCCTTGCTGGTGTACCTGGCCATTGCCGTGTCGCAGTTGCGCATGCGGGGCATGTTGCGCCGGCAGAAGGTCGAGCTGACCTTTCGCATGTGGTTGTTCCCGTGGCTCACCTGGCTGGTGATCCTGTTCATCTGTGCGGCGCTGGCGGTGATGATGATCACGCCTGAACACCGTACTGAAGTGAGCACGACCATCGGCCTGGCGTTGGCGATCTCCTTCATTGGCCTGGTGACATCCCGTGAGCCGGGGCAGGCTGCGCGGGCGACCTCGGCGGGATAGGTGGCCTGTTGTGGCTCCTAAGTATGTGGCCGATGGTTATGGTGGTGATACGGCCAGGAGAATGCCACGGCATCTGCCGATGTGCCGTGTGAGGGGGCTGCCAGTTCCTCCAGGTGGGTGATGATGTCGTCCGGCTTGAGCACCAGTACATCGCTGTCCAGGGTGTCCAGGATCATCTCGGCGGTGTTGCCGATCAATGCGCCGGACAGTCCGGTGCGGGCCACGCTGCCGATCACCGTGAGCACGGCTTCGAGCTTGTGCGCGATGTACGGGATCAGCACATCGGCCGGACCTTCCTCGATGTGCAGGCGATCATCGCTGACATTGAATTCGGCCTGGAATGTCTTGCACAGTTCGCGATAGAGCGCCTGAATGCTTTCCTTGAGCTGGAATACGGAATCGGCCGCCGACAGCATGGGGTAGGGGTGGGCGCTCAACATGTGCAGGGTGCCGCCGGCCAGTGTGGCGATGTCATAGCCGTGGCTGACGATGCCGGAATGCAGGACGCGATGTTCCATGTCACTGCTGCCAGCATCGATTGCCGCGAGAATGGCGCCACCGGTCCAAGGCCTTGCGCTTTTCACTATCAGTACCGGGCTGGGGCAGTAGCGCAGCAGCTTCCAGTCCTCTGGGGTGAGCAGGGCCTTCATCAGTGGGTTGTCGGGCAGGTGCTGCTTGATCACCAGGCCACAGTCTTGCGCTTGCTGGGCGGCGATGATGGTCTTGTGTGAACTGCCATGCCAGGCCTGCTCGGTGCTGACGCTGTAACCCTCCTGTACCAGGGTGCCTTGAATGTCGTTCAAGCAGGAGGAGTGCTGGTTGCCCTTGTCGCAGGCCAGCAGGTGCAGGTGCGACTGGGTGGCGCTGGCAATCATTTTGGCTCTGTTGAGGGTCAGGTCGTTGGTCTGCTGTGAATCCACCACCACCAAGGTGTTGCGAATGGTGTGCATGAGCGTCTTCCTGTGCGTGAGTACAGTTTTTAGGTGGGGCGGCGGCAGGGGCGTTTTTTGGCCTATGTCGTTTCGGGTGGGTTGTATGCGTTGGGCCAACCCTTGTCCGCCCGTCAACCGGAAGCTCACTTACCGACTTCATGCACGCGACAGCTAATATCCAATCCTGCCAGCCCAGTCCGATTGTTGACGCTCGAATCGAGCTGGCATTCATTACTGGAACGACTGCTGATCGCTCATGCAACTGCGCAAGTTGACTCCATCACTGGCGCTGTTCTTCCATGGCATCTATA
The DNA here is from genome assembly GCF_013416725.1 of Pseudomonas sp. SbOxS1. Taxonomy (NCBI): domain Bacteria; kingdom Pseudomonadati; phylum Pseudomonadota; class Gammaproteobacteria; order Pseudomonadales; family Pseudomonadaceae; genus Pseudomonas; species Pseudomonas sp. SbOxS1. Next base: position 13,585 of record NZ_JAAVXC010000024.1, on the reverse strand, counting down.
TTGAGTTGTAACGCGACCGGTACACTGAGTGCCGAATGAACCGCGTTACTTCCTGTTGGTTGCGTTGCCGGCAATGAAACGCGTGAACATCTGCCGCGCTCAATGCCATGCCTGCCTGCGCCTATCCACCCGCGCCAGGATTCCGCGCAGGTGGATACCTCCAAACTTGGTGAACTAAATCGAGTTGTTTTATTGCGCGCACTCTTGCGCGCTCAACTCGGTTGCTGATTATGGGGCTAATCTGCTTAAAGTTCCGTCAGCTGGTCGACTGACTTAGTTGATTTTTACCTAAGGGCCCGCTGAACAAACCCTATTCGGTCTGATGAAAACGCGTCGTGGCCTGCCTGGGCTCGTTCATCCTGCAGGCCTGCCATACTGTTGAGCATGACCAGTGCAACGTTTCGCTTCTATGAGGAGCTCAACGATTTCCTGCCGGCCGAGCGGCGGCGGCAGTCTTTTACCTGCGAGTGCGCACAAGGGGCGACGGTCAAGCACATGATCGAGGCGCTCGGGATACCGCACACGGAGGTCGAGCTGGTGCTGCTCAACGGCGAGTCGGTAGGCCTGGACCGGGTGATCTTCGACGGTGACCGGCTGGCGGTGTATCCCAAGTTCGAAGCGCTGGACATCAGCCCGCTGCTGAAGGTGCGTGCGCACCCTTTACGGGTGCTGCGCTTCGTCGCGGATGCTCACCTGGGCGGGCTGGCCAGCCTGTTGCGCATGAGCGGCTTCGACACGCTCTACGACAATACCTTCGAGGATGGCGAGATCGCCGAGATCGCCGCAACCCAAGGGCGCATCGTGCTGACCCGCGACCGCGAACTGCTCAAGCGGCGGATCATCAGCCACGGCTGTTACGTGCATGCCCTGAAGCCGTCGTTGCAGCTACGTGAAATATACGAGCGCCTCGACCTGGCGCGTAGCGCGCGGCCCTTCAGCCTGTGCCTTCATTGCAACCTGCCGCTGCACGAGATCAGCCCGGAACTGGCCCGCTTGCAGGTGCCGCCACGGATTGGCGCCCTCTATTCGCACTTCCTGCGCTGCGACGGTTGCCAACGGATTTATTGGGAGGGTTCGCACTGGCGCGGCATGTGTGCACTGCTGGCACCTTTGCTGGATCGATAACTGATCTTGCAGCCAGACGATCACTTTTGCGCTGCTATGCTGATTACATCTGTTTCCATACTCGAGACGAGTAGCATGGCAGCGCAAGGCACGCATTCCCCGCTCATCTTCAAGGCGATGGCCTACCCGGCTGGCGTTTTCCTTGTCGCTGGGGCTGCCATGAAGCTGCTCGACACTTACTTCGAACTGTCGCTGTTGGCGGCTACCACGGGCTGGCTGCTATTTTTTTGGGATTGGCTTTTGCTGGAAACGCCAATGCCCAATTGGTCGCTGCTGATGATTATCGCGATTCTAATCGGCACGCTGTCTATAGCGATTTTCTACGCCCGCATCACGGATGGAATTGACGGCGAGCTTCACGAGATAGAGCGAAAAGTTTACAAAAAGAACAACCCTCAATTTCCACGCCTGACGGAAAACCAGACGCTGTTGATGGAAGCCCTGGCCTATCATGCGAACTTCAGGAAAGTTGCCAACCTGGACTCGGTTTGCAAGCTTGTCTCCCTCAGCACACTGGAAGTCGAAGTCGGTCTGAAGCAACTCCAGGCCAAACGTCTTGTGAAGCAAAAAGTGACGAGGGGGACGTTCGGCGCCACCATTTTTGAACTCACCCTGGCCGGCAAGGATTATGCGCTGGAGCGATTTGAGCTGACGTAGCAGCAATCCGCCCGCTCGTGGCCCCTCAATACGTTGCTTGTCGAGAATCTTCCTTGCTGCTTGCGATCATGCGCATGACGCAACCCGTGAGTAATTCCGTCAGGTGCTGCTCGGTAATCTTCAATTCGTTCCAGTGCAACTGGCCATAGAGCATGCCCATCACTGCATGGGTGATCAGGCAAGTCTCGGCATAGGGTTTGTTCTTCAATTCGTGTTCACCGGCGATGATGTCGCTCAACATCGCGTGGTGCGCACGCTTCAACTTGTCAGCGTGGTGTTTGTGGGTCTCGTTGAGGTTCACGAACTCGCGGGTCACCAGGATCAATCGGTGCTTTTCGTTCAAGGTAAAGCTTACGAAGGCCTGGACAAAGCGACGTACCCGTTCGGCTGGGGTCTTGGCGCCTTTCATGCGACGCCTGGTGATGGTCAGCAGGTCGGACAAAGCGGACTCGATGAGCTCGAACAACAGGCACTGCTTATTTTCGATGTGATGGTAAAGCGACCCGGCCTGCAACCCGAGGTGAGCTGCCAGATCACGCAAGCCAATGGCCTGGAAGCCATGTGTTGCGAATAGCTCGACCGCAGCGTGAACCAGCCGGTCGCGAGCGCTGAGTGGCGAATGGGTGGAGGCGTCGATTGCAAGCATGGTGGTGTCATCAGGGAAAAATTGATCGTTCAGGGTTGCCAGGCAGGGCGGCCCTGGCGCGCCGCCCTGCAGCCGGATCAGACCGGATTGGACTCTTGCGGGAGAATCAGCCGCGAAGGCACTCGTTGGTGCGAACCCCGTGCCACCCAGTAGTAGATGAAGGCGGGCACTATCAGGCCGATCAGCCATGAAATATCGGTGCCGCCGAGGGTTTCGACCAGCGGGCCGGTGTAGAAGCTGGTGGCAATGAATGGCATCTGGATCAGCACGCCGAGGGTGTACACAGCGATGCCAGGAAGGTTCCAGCGGCCGTAGCGGCCATCAGGATCCGACAGGGCCGGAATGTCATAGCGCTCCTTGGTCACCAAGTAGAAGTCCACCAGGTTGATCGCGCTCCAGGGGGTGAAAAACGCCAGCAGGAACAGGATGAAGGCGGAGAAGTCATGCAGGAACGAGTGCCGTCCCATCAAGGCCAGTGCTGTCGCCGCGCCGACCATGACCAGGATGTAGAGCAGGCGCGACACCCTGGAAATTTCCTGATTGCCGCGAAAACCGCTGACGATCGTTGCCAATGACATGAAGCTGCCATAAGCGTTGAGGGTCGTGATGGTGACCTTGCCGAACACGATGCTGAAAAACAGCAGCGACGCCACAAAGCCGCTCGCACCCAGGCCAACGATGTAGGACACCTCGTGCCCGGCGAACTGATCCCCCGCCAGTGCGGCGACGAACACACCGAAGATCATTGAAATCTGGGTGCCGATGACCGATCCCAGCCCGACGGCGAGAAAGGTTTTCAGGGCCGATGTGCTTCTCGGCAGATACCGCGAATAGTCGGCGACATAGGGGCCGAACGCGATCTGCCAGGAGGCCGACAGCGAGATCGCCAGCAGAAAGCTGCTCAGGGAAAAATGCCGGTTGGCCAGCAGTTCGCCGATGTCGTGGGCGGACAGCAAGCGGTAGAACAGGTAGAAAAACGACACCACGCCAATCAGGCTCGACAGCCGCCCGATCCAATGGATGGTGCGATAGCCCAGCACGGTCAGCACGACGATCATCGCCGCGAAAATCAGAATGCCGGTGCCATCACTGACGTTTACCAACTGGCTGATAGCCTGGCCGGCGAGCACCGAGCCGCTGGCCGAGAACCCCACGTACATCAGGCAGGCCAGAACGATGGGGATGACGGCGCCGTAGACACCGAACTGCACACGGCTGGAGATCATTTGCGGCAGGCCCAGCTGCGGGCCCTGGGCTGCGTGCAGGGCCATGATCGCGCCCCCCAGCAGTTGACCGATCAGCAGGCCGATCAGCGACCAGAACACATCGCCGCCCAGCACCACGGCCAGGGCCCCGGTGACGATGGCGGTGACTTGCAGGTTGGCGCCGAACCACAGGGTGAACTGACTGAGCAGCCGTCCATGGCGCTCGGATTCGGGGATGTAATCGATGGATCGCCGTTCTATATACGTCTTGCGCTGCGCACTTTCTTTGGAGGCGGACATGGCGGTTCCTCTCGGGTGTCGTGGGATACGACAGCCTTCTCAGGTGGGGACACTGGGGTGAGGCCTGCAAGTCAGGCCCCGGTTTTTGCCTGGTTAGCGCTGGGCGTCGAGCACGCTTCGCGAAATGATGATTTTCTGCACTTCCGAGGTGCCCTCGAAAATCCGCAGAATCCGAGCGTCGCGCACATAGCGTTCCAGCGGCAGGTCGCGGATGTAGCCGTAGCCGCCATGCAGTTGCAGTGCGGCATCGGTAATGAAGCCGGCGCATTCGGCGGCGAACAACTTGGCAGTGGCCGATTCCAGGCTGAAGCGTTCACCGCTGTCGCGGCGCGCGGCGGCTTTCCAGGTGAGCATGCGGGCCGCTTCGAGCTGCGCGTACATGTCAGCGATGCGCCATTGGGTGCCTTGATACGCCGCCAGCGGCTTGGGCCCGATCTGCCGTTCGCGCACCCAGCCAAGGCTTGCCTGCAACGCCGCATTGGCAACACCCAGGGACATGGCGGCGACTTCGACGCGGCCGCGATCGAGGACGGCCATGGCGGTGTTGAAGCCAGCGCCTTCGCTGCCCAGCAGTGCCGATGCCGGCAGCCAGCAGTCCAGGGACAGTTCATAGATGGTGCTGCCGCGCAGGCCCATGGTTTTTTCCGGGCTGGAGAAGCTGATGCCCGCAGTGCCCTGGGGAATCATGAAGGCGCTGATGCCCTTGTGCCCGGCGTCGGCATCGGTCTTGGCGTAGAGCACGATGAAACCGGCTTCGCGGGCGTTGGTGATGTAGTGCTTGCTGCCGCGGATTCTCCAGCCGCCGTTTTCAGCCTGCGCCCGGCAACGCATGTCGGCCGGGTTGGAACCCGCGGCCGGTTCGGTCAGGGCGAATGCCCCGAGCAACTCGCCGCTGGCAGCGCGGGGCAGCCATTCCTGCTTTTGCGCTTCGGTGCCGCCGATCAGGATCGAGTCGGTCGCCAGGAAGTGCGCGGTCAGGGCCGACGCCGTTGAAGTGCAGGCACCGGCGACGGCCTCGACCACGCGGCTCATCGCCAGGCTGCCGATGCCCAGGCCACCATATTCTTCGGGCAGGTTGATACCCATGCCACCCAGTTCAGCCAGGGCTTGCAGGCTCTCGGCACAGAACGTCTCGGTTTCGTCGTAATGCTGGGCGCGCGGCTGGATCACTTCACGGGCCAGTTTTTCAGCGGATTCGATCACGGCCAGTTCGACCTGGTCCAATTCAAAGTTCATGGGAAAGCTCCTGTTTGTTCAGTCCGAATGCCTCGTTGTCAGCGCCCAGGCGAGGGGCGAGGGTGAGGGCATGGGGTTTATGGCCATTGAAGAAAACCGGTTGCGGCACCAGTGGCTGCTCGCAGCCCTCGGGGCGAACCAGCAATTGACGAACGTGCGCCTGTTCGCTGTCGGCAGCCTGGGCGAGGTTCCACACCGGGGAGGACGGCACGCCGGCATCGAGGAGCGTGTCGCAGGCCTGGTCGACACTGAGTTGGCCGGTCCAGTGTTCGATTTCGGCGCGCAAGGCCGGCTCGTTCTGCGTGCGTTGCGGGTCATCGGCGAAGCGTGGGTCACTGGCCAGTCCTGGCTTGCCCATGCATTCGCACAGGCGCTGGAACAGTTTGTTGCTGGCGACCGCGATGACCACCTGGCCATCCGCGGCGCGATAGGTATCGAAGGGGGTCGACACCGGATGGCGATTGCCGACCAGGCCCGGCGCGACGCCATTGGCAAAGAGATTGGAAAGGCCGGTCATTTGCAGGCTGAACAGCACGTCGAACATGGCGACGTCGATGTATTGCGGGCCCGGCGCGTGCCGCTCGCGGGCGAACAGCGCCGAGCTGATGGCCCAGGCGGCGTAGACCCCGGCACACAAGTCGCCGATGGCCTCGCCGCTGCGGGTCGGCCCTGTCTCGGTAAAACCGGTGACGCTCATCAGCCCGGACATCGCCTGCGCGACGATGTCATAGGCCGGGTTGGCTGATAGCGGGCCATGCTGACCGAAGCCGGAGATGCTCGCGTAGATCAGCCTCGGGTTGTATTGCTTGAGGGTGTCGAAATCGATGCCCAGGCGACGGGTGACGCCGGGTCGGAAGTTCTCCACGACGACGTCGGCGTCGCGCACCAGTTCATACAGGCGGGCCAGGTCTTCGGTGGACTTGAAATCCATCTCGACACTGCGCTTGCCGCGATTGATCAGGCCGAAGTAAACACTCTCGCCGTCCTTGAAGGGCCCCAGGTGACGGCTGTCATCGCCGTGCCCCGGCACTTCGAACTTGATCACGTCGGCACCAAGGTCCGCCAGCATCGCGGTGCAGTGCGGGCCGGCCAGGACGCGACTCAAGTCGAGCACGCGAACACCTTGCAGTTGTTGGGTAAACGGGCTGCTGCTCATGGCAGTTTCCTCGTGTAAAAGCTGTCGTTTTCCCTGTAGGAGCGGGCTTGCCCGCGAAGGCGTCTTTCCTGACACACCGAGGTGCGTCATTCGCTGGCAAGCCAGCTCCTACAGGTTTGCGTCGGTCAAAGCCGGCTTTTTATTTACCGGTGATCATCGGCAGGTTCAGCCCTTGTTCCTTGGCGCAGTCGATCGCGATCTGGTAACCCGCATCGGCGTGGCGCATGACGCCGGTCGCCGGGTCGTTGTGCAGGACGCGCGCGATACGCTCGGCCGCTTCATCGGTACCGTCGCAGACAATCACCATGCCCGAGTGCTGGGAGAAGCCCATGCCGACGCCGCCGCCGTGGTGCAAGGACACCCAGGTCGCGCCGCTTGCCGTGTTGAGCAGGGCGTTGAGCAGTGGCCAGTCGGACACGGCATCGGAACCGTCCTGCATCGATTCGGTTTCGCGGTTCGGGCTGGAAACAGAACCGGAGTCCAGGTGGTCGCGACCGATCACGATTGGCGCGGACAACTCACCGCTGCGTACCATTTCGTTGAACGCCAGGCCCAGCTTGGCGCGCAGGCCCAGGCCAACCCAGCAGATACGCGCCGGCAGACCCTGGAAGCTGATGCGCTCACGCGCCATGTCCAGCCAGTTGTGCAGGTGGGCGTCGTCCGGGATCAGCTCTTTTACCTTGGCGTCGGTCTTGTAGATGTCTTCGGCGTTGCCCGACAGCGCAGCCCAGCGGAACGGGCCGATGCCACGGCAGAACAGTGGACGAATGTAGGCCGGTACGAAGCCTGGGAAGTCGAATGCGTTTTCCACGCCTTCTTCCTGGGCCATCTGACGGATGTTGTTGCCGTAGTCGAAGGTCGGGATGCCTTGCTTTTGAAAATCCAGCATGGCCTGGACATGCACAGCCATTGATTGCTTGGCGGCCTTGACCACCATCGCCGGATCGGTAATGGCGCGGTCGCGGTACTGTTCCCAGGTCCAGCCCGCTGGCAGGTAGCCGTTCAGTGGGTCGTGGGCGCTGGTCTGGTCGGTGACCATGTCCGGACGCACACCGCGACGGACCAGTTCCGGGAGGATTTCAGCGGCGTTACCCAGCAGGGCGATGGAGATCGCCTTGCCTTCCTTGGTGTATTTGGCGATGCGTGCCAGCGCGTCGTCGAGGTCTTTGGCTTGTTCATCGACATAGCGGCTGGTCAGGCGGAAGTCGATACGGCTTTGCTGGCATTCGATGTTCAGCGAGCAAGCGCCGGCCAATGTAGCTGCCAGAGGTTGAGCGCCACCCATGCCACCGAGGCCTGCGGTCAGTACCCAACGACCTTTCAGGTCATCGTTGTAGTGCTGGCGACCGGCTTCGACGAAGGTTTCGTAGGTGCCCTGGACGATGCCCTGGCTGCCGATGTAGATCCAGCTGCCGGCGGTCATCTGGCCATACATGGCCAGGCCTTTGGCGTCGAGCTCGTTGAAGTGCTCCCAATTCGCCCAGTGTGGCACGAGGTTGGAGTTGGCGATCAGCACGCGCGGGGCATTGGCGTGGGTCTTGAACACGCCGACCGGCTTGCCGGATTGCACCAGCAGGGTCTCGTCGTCGTTCAGGTGGGTCAGGCTCTCGACGATCTTGTCGTAGCACTCCCAGTTACGTGCCGCACGACCGATGCCACCGTAAACCACCAGTTCCTTAGGGTTCTCGGCGACTTCCGGATCGAGGTTGTTCATCAGCATGCGCAGCGGCGCTTCGGTCAGCCAGCTCTTGGCGGTCAGCTTGCTGCCGCGGACAGCGCGGATTTCGACGTCACGCAGGCGGGTGGTCTTGGCGGTCATGGTCATCTCCTCTCATTCAGCGGTTAGCGGGTTGGCGGCGCGGTTCAGCTTATCTATATGCGCTTATATCAACCTGTATGTACAAGTGAATGCAAGTGAGAGGCCAAAATCTGACTTAACGACCTCAAGAAAAATGTAAAAGTAAAATAAAATGATTTAAATCAATGAGTTAAGAAAACAAAGAAAAAATGACCCATGCGCAGCTGAGACAAAATTCTGTTGCAACTTTTCGATAAGCTGATGCGAAGCCGAGCATTGCGTAACACTTTTGTGCGGTGGGGAACGACGAAATGTCACCTTTTTGCCACTTCGGGCGGTGGCAGTAACAATGTCGGCAGGATGTCTGCAACAACAAGCAGGTCGAGCGGCAAGCGGGGGCCGCTCGACCCGTGGAATCAGCTACCGAACTTGCCTTCCAGTCGATAACGCGACCCCGGATAAACCAGCCGCGCACAGCCGACCTGGCCTTTGGCTGCCCAGGTACGGCGGCGAATCAACAGGCACGGCTCATAGCGTTTGATTTGCAAGAGCTTGCACTCGGCGGATTTGGCGTGGATCGACTCGACCACATGTTCGCCTTCAGTCAACGGGGCCAACTGGATCAGGTACGCATAGGGCGTGACCTTGGTGAAGTCCTGCTGCAGATAAGCGGGTGCTACCTCGGCGTTGACGAAGCGTTCTTCGATCTGCACCGGCACACCATTCTCGTGATGCACCACCACCGAATGGAACAGGCGCTTGACCCCTTCGAGTGGGAAGGGCATCGACGCACGGGCCCGTTCAGGCATCTCTTCGAGCACGATCACTTCGCAGCGATGCTCGTGACCCCGGGCCTCGATTTCTTCGGCGATGTTGTGGATCTCGAACAATGCGGCATGCCCCTTGGGCTCCGCGACGAAGGTGCCAACCCCTTGCATCCGCACCAACGAGCCTTCAATGGTCAGCTCGCGCAAGGCGCGGTTGATGGTCATGCGACTGACCCCCAGCAAATTCAGCAATTCGCTTTCCGACGGCACCTTGGAATTGGGCAACCAGGCACCGGAGCGAATCTTCTGCATGATGATTTGCTTGACCCTCGCATACAGCGGGGAGGGACTCTCGAGCGAAAAAGACTCGAGAGACGCATTGTCCTCAATAGATTTGGCCACGTTGATTCCTGAATTGAAAAATTGCCCCGACTAGCTTGCCGGCTAGTTTACCGAGCTACGGCAGATACGCCTATGCGTAGACGAGGCGCCTGGCAATTGCTGCGACAACACCCAGGCAAGCGTCGAGTCACGTCGAACGCTTTTCAATCCACCGCCGATATTGGCGAGTGCGCCATGCGTTGGCGAGCTGTTGCAAGATCAACGCGCGCAGCGGTGATACCTTCGGATCGGGTTTTTTATCCCGACTCAGCTTGCGCAGCTGGAACTTGACGACCGCCATGTTGGCCAACGAGGCGATGGCTTTGTTTTTCCAAGTGATTGGCGGCAATTGCGGGGCGTTGTCGTTACCCAAGCGCCATTCACGAGGCAGGTGAGGGTCAATGGCCAGCGCCGTTCCGATGCCCACCATGTCCACGCCACTCTGGACGACCCTGTCAGCCACGGGGCGTCGACGTACGCCGCCGGTGACCATCACGGGCATTTTGGCGACGGTCTGGATGTCACGGGCGAATTCAACGAAATAAGCTTCGCGAGCCAGGGTGCGACCATCGCGCGCCTCGCCCTGCATGGCGGGTGCCTCGTAGCTGCCACCGGATAACTCCACCAGATCCACACCCCGATCGTTGAGCCGTTCAACCACCTGCCTGGCGTCATCGGCGGTGAATCCACCCCGTTGGAAATCCGCTGAATTCAGTTTGACCGCCACCGCAAAGTCCGGGGAAACCACGGCCCTTACCGCGTCAACGATTTCAAGCAACAGGCGCGCGCGGTTTTCCAGGGAGCCGCCCCATTCGTCCGTCCGTTGATTGGTCAGCGGCGACAGGAACTGACTCAACAGATAGCCATGGGCGGCGTGGATTTCCACGCCGGTAAAACCGGCCTGTTCGCCAAGCTGTGCGGTACGCGCAAAACGCTGGATGACCTCTTCAATCACGCTGGGGGTCATCGCGTGAGGCGTGGCGAAATGCCTGGACATCGTGCCCAGGTTCAGCGGTACAGCCGACGGCGCCCAGGTCTTCTGCCCAAGGTTTGCCTGCATCTGGCGGCCAGGGTGATTGATTTGCAGCCAGAACTGCGCACCCGCGGATCGACCGATGCGTGCCCAGCGCTTGAACTTGTCCAGTTGCTGGTCATCCTGCAGCACCACGCCGCCCGGTCCGGTCATGGCACGGCCGTCGACCATCACGTTGCCGGTGATAATCAGGCCGGCACCCCCGTCGGCCCACGCCTGGTACAGGCGCATCAGTTCCTCGGAAGGCGCTTGCTCGGCGTCCGCCATGTTCTCTTCCATGGCGGCTTTGGCGATGCGGTTCTTGATGGTCGAACCATTGGGAAGCAGCAGGGTGTCGAACACATTCATGGGGTGGTCCTCATTTGATGTGGGGCCACCTTAAGATTGAAGTGAACTTTAAGGTCAATACCTTTTTCAACGACGTTCAAAAACCTTCGTTCGATACTCAAGGCGGCGCTTGACCTTAAAGCTCAGTTTAACGTTAGGGTGATTTCAAGCAGGCCCCGCAAGCCTGCCCTGGCCGATGCCATCAAGCCGATGCAATCACCTGGAGAGAGACAGATTGAAACTCGCAAGCGCCGTTTTAACAGGACTGCTGTTCAACCCATTGGCCAACCCTGCGTTGGCGCAGGTGCCTGAAATGCCCACCCACAACGACTCAACCCTGATCGACATAGCGGGTCACCAGGTGCCAGTCGTCAAGGGCGGCTTGTACGATCGCTTTCGCTCCAACCCGCCGTTGTCGGTGATTGCAGCAGAAGTCCCGGGCGTGGATTTGAGCTGGTTCAAAGGGTTGGAGAAGAACAAGGTCGACATTGGCTTTGAGTCGTACTCGCCAAACTTCTACTACCAGAACAGTCGCGTCACGGCGGTGTATACGGCAGACCTGGACCGGCTGCGGGCACTGATGCCGCCTGAAGTACTGGCAACCGTCCAGCCCCTGCAGATCTGGCCAGGTCGAGGCTTGATCGCGTTTACCGCCTACACCTACGAACACTGCGATAACGACGCCTATAACGAAGTGGCCGTGTCGATCATCACCAACAAGCCCGGCAAATCCAACCTGGGTCCGTTCACCCTGATTGGTCAGTCGATGTCTGGAGACTTCTGGGGCTATGTGCTCAAGCTGCCGGTCAATACCGAGCTCGCCAGGGTTCGCGGGGTCGTTGGTTACAACCTGCCGAAATGGCTGACGGGCATCGAGCGCAAAGAGGATGCCCAATCGGTCATCTATGACATCACCGACAGCCAGACCGGCAAAGTGGACGTGTCCTTCAAGGCGAAGAAACTCGACGACCTCTCCAGTGATGTCGATATCGTCACCAGCAGCTTCACCAATCTCGATCACCAGGGCCAACTGGCCTATGGATACGCGGTGTCCCGCCAACTCAGCCACGGTTCCAGCCGGAGCGCGGATTCGGCAACGCTCACTCTAGGCGAGGGCAGCCTGTCGAATTACATGCGCTCCCTGAAGCTGGGGAAAATGATGAAGTACGAATATGTGCCAGCGTTCCAAAGTGCCCTCTACGCGCCGAAGCCGTTAGCGGCACTGGCTAGTGCGCACTGATTCAACGATCCGGCAAAAGCCTGCCAGGCCTTGGAAGCCTGGCAGGCTGCGTCTTACTTGGAAGGCACAACACCACGGCTGCCTGAAGCCACACCCTCTTCGCGCAGACGATGCAATAACAACTGCGTGTTGTCCGCACAGCCCATGCCCTCGGGCTTGCTCTCGACGCCCTCGATCACCAGCAGCAATTGCGCTTTATTCTGGGCCAGGCGTTGCTGCAGGATTTCGATTTCCTCGACCTTGCGCTTGAGCCCGCTGAGCAACTCGTCATGTTGCCAACCGCTTGCATTCATCGGCAGCAATTGGCGGATTTCTTCCAGTGAAAACCCCGCCGCCTGTGCGCCCGTGATGATCTCCAGGACCCACTCGGTGTCAGGGGCATAGTCCCGATACCCGTTGGCTTTGCGCGCGACAGACTTGATCAGGCCGCTCGCTTCGTAGAAACGGATGCGTGAAGGCGCCAATCCGCTGATTTTCGCCAGTTCGCCTATTCTCATAGTCCACCCAAAAAACCATTGACCTTAAAGTTGACTTTAAACCTAAAGTTCTTTGGCAGCCAAGCGGCGCAGGTTTGATGTTTTGGTCATGGCCTCCCAACCACACAGGAGATGCGAGCATGAGTCATGTCACTACGCAGGACGGTGTCGAGATCTTTTACAAAGACTGGGGCCCACGGGATGCCCAGGTGATCTTCTTTCATCACGGATGGCCACTGAGCGCAGACGACTGGGATGCGCAGATGCTGTTTTTCCTGGCCAACGGCTATCGGGTCATTGCACACGACCGGCGCGGTCACGGGCGATCCAGCCAGGTCTGGGACGGACACGACATGGATCACTATGCCGATGACGTCGCGGCCGTCGTCAACCACCTTGGCGTGCAGGGCGCCGTCCATGTGGGGCACTCCACCGGCGGCGGTGAAGTCATCCACTACATTGCCCGTCACGGCGAAGACCGCGTGTCGAAGGCTGCGATCATCAGCGCCGTACCGCCGCTGATGGTCAAGACTGAAAACAATCCGGGCGGGCTGCCCAAATCGGTTTTCGATGACTTGCAGGCACAACTCAAGGCCAACCGCGCCCAGTTCTACCACGACGTCCCGGCCGGGCCTTTCTACGGTTATAACCGCCCGGGCGCGAAACCGTCCGAGGGCATCATCCGCAACTGGTGGCGCCAGGGCATGATGGGCTGCGCAAAGGCACACTATGACGGGATCGTGGCCTTTTCCCAGACCGACTTCACCGAAGACCTGAAAAGCATCACGATACCCGTGCTGGTGATGCATGGGGATGATGACCAGATCGTGCCCTATGAAAACTCCGGGCTCCTGTCCGCCAAGCTGTTGCAGAACAGCACGCTGAAAACCTACTCGGGCTTCCCCCACGGCATGCCCACCACGAACGCCGATACGATCAATGCCGACTTGCTTGCTTTCATTCGAGGTTAGGCAACGGGAGGGGCGGGTAGAAAAGCCTGCCCCTCTGCGTAATGCTGTTCACTTGAGCATGGGGTTGTAATAGGGATTGGGGGGGGCATATCCATTGCTGCGGTAACGGCCACTTAGGGTTTCGCCCTTACGGCGACTCACTTTTTCAAACGCCAAAAAGTAAGCAAAAGGCTTTGCCCCACCACTTGGTGCCTCGCTTAGGCTCGGCATGCCGTAACGAAGGCATTGCTCCGTGGGTCGCCGCGATGGGCCATCCATGGCCCAGCG
>NZ_JAAVXC010000023.1:0-186415 GCF_013416725.1 Pseudomonas sp. SbOxS1 | reverse complement strand
CCCACGGAGCAGGACCGGAGCGAGGGCATGCCGAGCCTTAGCGAGGCACCGAACGTCAGGGGCAAGAGCCCTTGGTTACTTAGGGCCGGGCGGCGTTCCGTGCTTCCAAGTGACTCGCCGTAAGGGCGAAACCCTAAGTCGCCGTTACCGCAGGAATGGATATGTACTCAGTCAACAAAATCCCCATCGGCCGTCAGGACGCCTTCGCCGGCAAGCCGGGCTCCTATACCGAAGCATCCCGCCGCTCACCCACCAACAGCAACGACTGCGGCACAGGGCTTTGCGGATGCTGCGGCTCCTGCAGGCCAGCCAGCCGAAAACCGGCCATGTCCAGCGCATTGAACCAACTGGCCAGGGTTCGCAGGTACCACGGCATCGGTTGCCACTGCCCCTCGAACCCGGCGAAGGTCTCCTCCCGCCAGCCATCCTGATAGTCGCCCGCGGCGGCGGTCCACGGATGCAGGGTCTGGATCACCAGCGCGCCGCCGGGGGCGAGCAGGGCGTTCATGGCCGCGAGCAACGGGATGATGTCCTGGTGCAGCAAGGCGAAGTTGGCGCAGATCAGGTTGTAGTCATTGCCGATCTGCACTTTGGCCTCTGCCAGCTCTTCGTAACTGGCCAGGTACACCGTTGAGGCGCCCGCCGCCCGCGCCGCCTCGACCAGCGTCGCGTCGCCATCCACGCCGGCGGCCTCGATGCCACGTTCCGCCAGTGCCCGCAACAGCCAGCCTTCGCCACAGCCGAGGTCGAGCACGCGTTCGGGCTGGCGGCCCAGTATCGCCACCAGGATGGCCTGGTCGGTGACCTTGAGACGGCTTTCAATGGCGCCGGTGCGCACCGCTTCGATCCAGGCGTGGGCGTTGTGGTGCCAGCTTTGCAGGAGGGTGGATTCGTCGGCAGGCATGGCGATGTCCGAAGTGGTGGGCTGGATAGAAGCATAGGACAGGTGCATGCGAACCATCAGCCGTGCTGCGCCTGATGGGGACAATGCGCGATGTGTGTTGTCGAATGGAGTGACAAGCAACGGTGCATGAGCTAGTGGTTGTCGCACCCGCGTTTTTCAATCCTGTTCAGATTGAGAGGTGGACTGATGAACAACATTATCTACATCGTCGGGCTGGTGGTGGTTATCGCGGTCGTCCTGTCGTTCCTTGGATTCGCATAGCCTCATGCCGGGCACAAGCGACGGTCTGAGCCAGCCCGTCGCTATGCCTGGGGTTATCGATTAAAACGCTCGGCCAGGCTGTGCAAGTACTCGGCCATGACTTCAAGGTCCTGGCTGATGGCGGCGCCTTGCTTGGCCTGCCCGGCACTGTGATCGCACAGTTGGGCAATTCGCGTGATCTGTTGATTGATATCTTCCGTCACGTGACTTTGCTCTTCCGACGCCGACGCCATCTGCTGGCTCATGTCGGTGATCCGGCTGACGGCCTGGCTGATTCCCACCAGAGCAGCCTGCACCGCCTCGACACGCTGCATGCTGTCGCGGGAAATCTGCTCACCCCGGGTCGCCGTTGAGACTGCGCGATCGGCACCGATGTGCAGGGAAGCGATAATGCCGTGGATCTGCTCGGTAGAGGTGCGGGTGCGTTGGGCCAAAGATCGCACCTCGTCGGCCACCACGGCAAAACCGCGACCTTGCTCACCCGCCCGGGCCGCCTCGATCGCCGCATTGAGTGCCAGCAAATTGGTCTGTTCGGCAATGGACGTGATGACATCCACGACGCTGCCGATCGATTGCGTCTCGCTCGCCAGCGCATTGACCGCCTGGCCGATTTCGTTGACGGCGGCGTTCATGGCCTCCATGGCTCGCAGGCTTTGTCCGGCCAACTCGCTGCCGTCCCTCGTCAGCTGGTCAGCCTCGCAGGCGGCATGGGCCGTACTGATGACGTTTTGTGTCACTTGCTGGTTGGTTGCCGCCATCTGCGAGATGGCGGCGGCGGACTGATCGGTTTCGCTGCGCTGGCGGTCCAGCGATTGCGCTTGCAAGCCGGACAGTTCGGATGACTGCGCCGCCTTGGCCTTCACACTGACGCCGGCATCGACGAGCCGACTCAAAGCTGTCTGCAAGCGCGCCTCCTCACTGAGCATGGCCATGTCCAGTTGCCCTTGGGGACCATGATTGTCGCTGTAGGTGAGGGCTACCAAGCGGTCGGCAAAGGCTTTCGGATGTTCGGCCAGGGTGCGTTGTATGGCGCTGCGTTGTCGGGACACGATCAGGAACCAGGCAATGCCCAGGCTCACCACCAGCACCCCCTGGGCCGCCGTTTTTGTCAGCCACTGATCAGCCAGCAGTGAAACCGTGGTTGCCATCAGTAATGGCCAGCCCTGTTGCAGCGGCCGGAAAATCCGCGCACTCAGCGCGACGATCGGCTTGCCGGCGCGCATCCTTGCGTAAAGCGCGCTTGCCCTGCGCACCTGGTCGCGAGTGGGCACCGAGCGAACCGACTCGTAACCGCTCAGGCGGCCGTTTTCATACATGGGCGTGACGTAGGCGCTGACCCAATAGAAATCACCATTCTTCGCCCGATTTTTCACAATGCCCATCCAGGGCTTGCCTTGCTTGATGGTGTGCCACATGTGCACGAATACCCCGGGCGGCATGTCGGGGTGGCGGACCATGTTATGGGTCTGGCCGACGAGTTCGTCGAAGGTGAAACCGCTGATGTCGACAAACGCGTCATTGCAGTAAGTGATTCGACTGTCGAGATCGGTGGTGGAGATCAGGCGTTGTTCGGCGGGAAATAGTTTTTCATGGTCGGTTACGGGCAAATTCACGCGCATCAAAAGCGATCCTTGTACGGATTTCTATTATGGTCTGGAACATGAAAATCAAAAAAATACGCGTGTGTTCTACGCGTATTCCGTGATTGCCGACCCCGCATTGGACGACACTTTCTTTTCATTTGATGACAACTGCTGGTGTGCCTAAGTAAGTTCGGGACCCGACGCGGGATAGAGTTCGTCGAGCACTTGCATCAGTGCGCGCTTGCGTGGGTTTTCCAGGCCGGTCCAGGCCACGCCGATGCCGGCTCCGCTCATGGCCAGCGCCAACGGGCGGATCACGACGCCGATGGGCAGCGCCGATGCGGCACCGCTCGGCAAGATGCCGACGCCCAGGCCGGCGGCCACCAACGCCAACTGGGTGGTGAACTCGCCCATCTCCCGGGCAATCGTCAGGGTGATCTTGCGTCGGTGGAAACCCGCCAGCATCTGGTCATACAAACCGGGCGCGAACTTGCGTGCCAGCACCAACATCGGACACCCGAGCAGATCCTGAGGCTTTATACGACGCTGGGCGCACAGCGGATGGTCTTGCGGCAGCGCCACCACCAGCGATTCCTCGAAGAGCAGGCGCGTGTGCACGCCAGGCAGGTTCAAGGGCAGGCGTACCAGGCCAAAATCCAGGGCGTTGTCCAGCAAGGCCCGGGCCTGCGGCAGGGAAGGCATGTCCTTGAGTTCCAGTTCGATACGCGGGTAGCGCTCCTCCAGCGTACGTACGAGCACCGGCAACAAGTGCGACAAGGTTGAAGAGACGAATGCCAGGCGCAACACTCCGACCTCGCCGGCCGCGGCCTGCTGCAACACCTCTCGGGCACGCCCGGCCTGGCGCAGGGTCGCCAGGGCCTCGGGGAGAAACAGCGCTCCCTCTTCAGTCAACTCGACCCGGTGGCGGTCACGCTCGAACAACTGCGCCCCGACATCGTCTTCCAAGGCACGTATTTGCGCACTCAAGGCCGGCTGGACAATGTGCAGGCGCGCCGCCGCGCGACCAAAGTGCAGTTCTTCGGCCAAGGCCGTAAAGGCGCGCAGATGCTTAAGTTCCACTGAACACTCCCGATTGGCTAAAGCGTGCGTGGTGATCACGAACGGTGATCACGGCATCACCATAAACGATTGGCACGCCCGGGCGGTAGCGGTTGAAAGTGACGTCATGGCCCATTGGTAAATCCAGGACAGGGAGACACACATGATCGATAACTTTCGCCTGAACCGGCGTCGGGCGCTGATCACCGGCTCAGTGCGCGGCATCGGCCTGGCCCTGGCCCGTGGACTGGCACAAGCCGGCGCCCGGGTGGTGCTCAATGGCCGCGATACCGAGCGCGCCCAAAGCGCCTGCGCGCTGTTACGCGATGAAGGCCTGGACGCCGAATACGCGGTGTTCGACGTGACCGACCACCAGGCCGTCGCCAACGCCATCGATGGGCTGGAAAACCGCCTGGGTCCGATCGATATTCTGATCAACAACGCCGGGTTGCAGCATCGCCAGGCACTAGAAGACGTCAGTGCGCAAGACTGGCACCGGCTGATGAGCACCAACCTCGACGGCGTATTCAACGTGTCCAAGGCTGTGGCCCGGCACATGATCACTCGCCGGCGCGGCAAGATCATCAACGTAGGTTCAGTGCAAAGCGAACTGGCGCGCCGCTCCATCGCGCCCTATGCCGCCAGCAAGGGCGCCGTGCGCATGCTCACCCGTGGCATGTGTGCCGATTGGGCAGGTCTAGGCCTGCAGATCAATGCCCTGGCCCCCGGGTATTTCCAGACCGAGCTGAACCAGGCCCTGGTCGACGACCCGGCGTTCTGCGAGTGGCTGGTGCAACGCACCCCTGCCGGGCGCTGGGGCCATGTCGAGGAACTGTGCGGCGCGGCCGTTTTCCTCGCCTCGCCAGCGTCCGACTTCGTCAACGGCCAGACCCTTTTCGTCGATGGTGGCTTGACCAGCGTCGTTTAACTCATCCGAAGGACACCCACATGCCTCAATCCCTGCCAACCCTCTGTGGCTCCATCATGGGGTCGCCGTTTTCGCTCTCGGCAAAGATCCACAACGCGGCCTACGCCGCCCTGGGCCTGGACTACACCTTTGTCTGTTTTGGCGTCGAAGATCCGGTTGCCGCCGTGGCGGCTATACGCACCCTCGGCGTGCGGGGCATGAACGTCTCCATGCCCTACAAAACCGCGGTGATGCCGTATCTGGACAGGATCGACGAATCCGCCCAGGTAATTGGCGCGGTCAACACCATCAACAACGTCGACGGGGTTCTCACCGGCTACAACACCGACTACCTGGGCGCGGTACGCGCCCTGCAGGAAGTCACCGAACTGCGCGACAAGCGTATCGCCGTGATCGGTGCCGGCGGCGCTGCTCGTGCGGTGGTCTACGGTTGCCTGCAAGCGGCGGGCGAGGTCACGGTGTTCAATCGCAGTCTCGAACGCGGTGCCGCCCTCGCCGAAGATCTGGGCGCCCGGTGGGGCGGCAGCGTCGAGGCGTTCACGGCCAAAACCTTCGATATCGTCATCAACGCGACTTCCGTGGGCTTCAAGCAGCCGGACAGCAACCCGCTGGACGGCCGCCTGGCCAGCCACTTGATTGTCATGGATGTGGCGTTCATGCCAGTACAGACCGCGCTGCTGCTGCAAGCCAAGGCCCTGGGTTGCAGCACCGTGGCTGGCACCCGCATGTTGGTGCACCAGGCCTGTCGGCAAATCGAGTTGTACACCGGCAAAGAGGCACCCATCGACATCATGGAGCAGGCCATGCTCCAGGAAATCCGGCGGTTGAAATTGTAAGCACCCCAACGACCTGTCAATAACAAGATGCCGTAAAGGCACCTGGAGGTACCCAGATGACTCACGATCATTCTCCATCCGACATCGCTTCGACCCCCGACGCGTGCGAGCGCAAGAAAGACTTGCACCGTGCCGCCTGGGCCTGCTCCCTGGGCAGTGCCCTGGAATACTACGACTTCGCGCTTTACACCCTGGCCTCGGCGCTGATCTTCGGGCCGCTGTTCTTTCCGGAACAGACCCGCGCCATGAGCCTGATCGCCAGTTTCGGCACCTACTTCCTCGGTTTTGCGATACGCCCGCTGGGCGGCGTACTGTTTGGCATGATCGGTGACCGCGTGGGGCGCAAGTTCGTGCTGACGTCGACGGTGCTGCTGATGGGCATTTCCAGCACCCTGATCGGTGCCTTGCCAACCTTCCATCAAGCCGGCTATCTGGCACCGGTACTGCTGGTGATCCTGCGCCTGCTCCAGGGGCTAGGCGCCGGTGCCGAACAGGCCGGTGCCGCGGTGATGATGACCGAGTACGCCCCCGAGGGCCGGCGCGGTTTCTATGCCGCCTTGCCGTTCCTCGGCATCCAGTTGGGCACCATCCTCGCGGCGCTGGTGTATTTCCTGGTGGTCAGCGGCAATGACAACGTGATCGAGAGCGGGCTGTGGCGTTTGCCGTTCTACAGCAGCGTGGTGATCGTTGCGTTGGGCCTGTACATGCGCCTGTCGCTCAGGGAATCGCCGACCTTCATCCGCCTCAAGGCGCTCAAGCGCATCTGCGTCAACCCGCTGAAAAGTGCCATGACCCACTCCAGGCCAACCTTGCTCGTCGGTATCGGCCTGCGCCTGGGGGAAAACGGGGGTTCATCGATTTACCAGGCCCTGGCGGTGAGCTACATCGTTGGGTTGGTGGGGCTGCAAGGTCCGGTGGGCGTACTGACCCTTATCTGCGCGGCCAGCCTTGGCGCGATGACCGTGCCGATTGCCGGCAAGCTCAGCGACCGCTTCGGTCGTGTCGTGGTCTACCGCGCTTTCGCGCTGCTGCAACTGGCACTGGCCTTCCCGGTGTGGTGGGTGCTGAGCCTGGGCAATGTGGCGGCGAGCATCGTAGCCATCTCCATCGCGCTGGGCATCGGTACCTGGGGCATGTTCGGCACCCAGGCGGCGCTCCTGCCTGAGCTGTTCGGCTCGCGTCACCGCTACATGGGGGTGTCGATCGCCCGGGAAGTGTCGGCCGTGATCGCCGGTGGCATTGCGCCGATGGTCGGTGCCGGCATCATCGCCCTGGTCGTGGCGAGCCACGATGGCGACGCCAGCGCCGGTGTCAAAGCCTGGCTGCCGATCGCCTGCTACCTGACGCTGCTCACATTGATCACCCTGTACGCCACGTTCAAGACACCGGAAACCCTCAACCGCGACCTGGACGAACCCCGTGATGCCTGGGAAATAGCCAACGCCGCAACCGCGAGGCCTATCCAGTCCGGAACCAGCGCACGCGCAGTGTGAGATGAACCGGTCAGCGACGAGCGTTCAACTGAGCGCTCGTCGCCAGGTAAAATGGTTAGCCTGCTCACGAATTGGCCTGGTATTTGCTATCGAATAGCCATCTGAATGTCGCAATGGACGAAGTGGATGTCGCTATCAAGTAATTTCATGCCGTTGTCCGCCAGTGAAAAGCGCTGGCTTCCCTGGTTCGGCAAGACGGGCAAAGCCCGCATGGGCTGGTCATGCTGGCTCAATCGGTCGGCCTACCCGGTGATCGAGCAAACCTTCGACGCCATCGCTGAAACCCGGGTGCAGTTGTTGCAGAACTGGACGCGCGAGCAGTGGGAACACCTGGCGGAATTGGCGGAGAACCTGGGTCGTGATTTCGCCCAACTCGACAGCACTTCGTTGATGGACAAGCTCACTCAGGCGGAAGATTTTTCGGAGTTGTTTGTCGTTGACGCCAGCGGCAGCGTCATCGTTTCAACCTGGAGCCGGCGCGGCAAAACCCGGCTGGAGCAAACCCGCGCATTGGCCGAGGGATTGAAGGCGCCGTTTCTACATGGCCCTTACAGCGATCCACTGACCTTGCAAATCGGCCCTTCGTCTTCACGCTTCCATGATGAAGTCACGCTGATGTTCTATCAGCCCCTGAGGGTCGATGGAAAAATCCTGGGCTGCCTCTGCGGTCGCGTACCTAACGATGTATTGGGCGATCTCATCCAGCGCGAGGCCGGGCACATCTTTGCCGAGTCGGGTGACAACTATCTGTTCATGGCGCAATCGCGTTTCGATCCGGCCATCGAACCCGGCACCGCATTGTCACGCTCACGTTTCGAGGACGGCACCTTCAGCCACGGTGAAAATCTCAAAAACGGTGTGAACACACCCTGGAAGACCGTGCAGATCCAGCGACACACCGAGCTGGAGCTGCGCTTCACCGACCCGGCGACGCAACAATTGCACCCCGGCGTACGCGAGACCATCCGCAAGGGTTCCAACCTGTTCGTGACCTATCCCGGTTACTCGGACTACCGGTACATTCCGGTGGTGGGCAAGGGCGTTACCTTCCAGTTGCCGGGTTCACCTGATCGCTGGGGCATGATGTGCGAGGCTGATCTTGAGGAAGTCTACCGCCGGCGCTCGCTTAGCCATGGCTTGATGAAACCCTACATCGCGACCATGACCGGACTGTTTGCCTGCAATGTCCTGGTCCAGCATTACAGCGGCTTGGCCCAAGGCATGATCGATGCCGTCGAGGTTGCCAGCATGGCAGGTGCCGCGCTCCTGTTCAGCCGGCTCGGGCCCAAGCGTCTTGCGGCAAGGTTGAACGAGATGACGAGTGTGATCAGGACCATCGCCGAAGGCGAGGGCAACCTGCGCCAGCGCCTGGATATCGAGCGCATGGCCAACGATGAGACCGGCGACATGGGGCGCTGGATCAACAGTTTCATCGACAACCTCGACTCGGTGGTCGGGCAAGTGGTGAAGGCCAGCAGCAACGTCGGCACCACCAACCAGATGATGCTGGGACGCAGCCAGCAGGCCAGTATCACTTCCGATGAAGTGGCCGAAGCGGTGCATCGCATGATGATTATCGTCGAGGACCAACTGGGCGAGATCCAGCAGGCCTCTGCCAGTGCCGAACAAATGAAGCAGGCGATGGATGAAGTGGTCAGCCGCGCCCGCGAGCAATTTCTGGCTGTGCAGCAAGGCACGCAATCGATTCGGGACGTGGTCGAGCGTTCTTCCTCGAGCGTGCAATTGCTCGACAGCCGGATGACGCAGATCGGCAAGATCACCGGCCTGATCAGCGACATCACCAACCAGACCAACCTGCTGGCGCTCAATGCGGCCATCGAGGCCGCGCGCGCGGGTGAACATGGCCGAGGCTTTGCGGTGGTCGCCGACGAGGTACGCAGTCTCGCCTCGCGCACATCACGGGCGGCCGACGATATTCGGCACATGGTCGAAGGCCTGCAGAACGAAACGCAGAAAGCCGTCAGCTTCATGGAGGAGGGCGTCAAGGACGTCGATAACAGCCTGCGCCTGGCCGAAGATGCTTCTTCGGAAAACGTGCAGTTGCATCAAGTGGTAGAAAGCATGTTTGCGATCATCCAGCAGCTCAACACCCGTAGCCTCGACTACGGCAAGACGATCAGCAAGGTCGATCACTGCTCCACGCAAATGCGCCAGACCGTGGTGGTGCTGCAAAACAGTGCCGAAACGGTCAGGCTCAATGCCAATAAACTGCAGAAGCTGGTGGGGCAGTTCGAGGTGAGCAGCAACACCGAGCGGGTGGCGGTCGCCTGACCGCACCCGATCCCGAGGCCTTCAGCCCTGGCGCCGTCCTGGATAGTTGAGGACAAACTGCACATGCGCCTTCACCCCGGTCGCCAGCGTTGCATCATCGGCAGTGAAGTAGGGGCTGTGGTTGTTCGGCGCCTTGCCCATGTCCTGGTTCTCGGGTGTCGCGCCAAGGAACACGAACAGCCCGGGCACCTTCTGCGCGTAGTAGGAGAAGTCTTCGCTCGGCGACAGGGAGGCATCCAGGCGCGTGACCTTGCCCGGGGCCGCCAGCTCCAGCGCGGGCACCATGGCCTCGGTCAGCGCCGGGTCGTTGGTGGTCACGGGGGCGTTGTTGACCAGCAGCAGCTTGGCCTGGGTTTCGTAGGCACTGGCGATGCCGCTGACCAGGGGCGGCATTTTCTGCAGGATTGTCTCGCGGATATCGGCATTGTTGGTGCGGATGGTCCCGGTCATCTCCACTGTCTCGGGAATGATATTGGCGGCCGATCCGGCATTGAGCGTGCCGATACTGATCACGCCCATGCCCTTGGTCAGGTCGATCCGGCGGCTGACCAGCGTTTGCAAACCGCTAATGATGCCTTGGCTTGCAACAATCGGATCGACCCCGCTCCAGGGCGCGGAGCCGTGAGTCTGATGGCCCTGGACGGTGATGCGGAACGAGTCGCTGCTGTTGAGCACGGTTCCGGATTTGTAGTAGAGATGCCCGGTCGGATAACCCGCCATCACATGCACGCCGAATACGGCCTCGACCTTCGGCGAATCGAGTGCCCCGTCGCGAATCATCGCCTGGGCGCCGATCAGGGTATCGGACTGGAACTCGTCGACATCGGCGGCGCCTTCTTCGGCGGGCTGGAACAGGAAGACCACCGTACCGCGAACCTGATCCCGATGCTCGGCCAGCACCTTGGCGGCACCCAGCAGCATGGCGGTGTGCGTGTCGTGTCCGCAGGCGTGCATCACCGGTACGCTTTTGCCCAGGCGAGTACTGGTGGCCTGGCTGGCGAAGGGCAGGTCGGTCATCTCCTTGACCGGCAGCGCATCCATATCGGCACGCAAGGCAACCACCGGCCCGGGCAGTCCCCCTTTGAGCACCCCGACCACACCCGTTTTACCGACCTGGGTGCGCACCTCGATATTCGCTGCCTTGAGTCGTTCGGCAACCAGGGCGGCGGTCTTGAACTCCAGGTTGCCCAGCTCCGGGTGCTGGTGAATGGTGTGACGCAGGTCGATGACGTCCTGGTTGACCGCGCCGACCGCCGCATCGACCCAATTGGGCTCGGTGGCCTGGCTGGTGGTGGTGACGAACGTTGCCAGGATGGCCAGGCACAATGGAGCTTTGATAAAACGGATCAAGGTCGGTTCTCTCTGATGATGTTCAAGGGTGGCACTCGGCAAATGCGACGCCGTTCAATGCGCCGCGACAGGTTGGCTTGCCTGCGCATCGGGTTGGGTGCGAATGATCATGAGTGCGGCCGCTGCAATCGCCAACGGCACGATCAGCGCTGAGTAATAACCGGCAGGGCCTCCGTGCTCGAGAAACCAGCCGCCACTCGCCGAGCCGATGATGGCCCCGACCCGACCCAGTGCAATCGCCCAGCCGGTTGCCGTGGCCCGCAATGCCGTGGGGTACGCCTGGGCGACCATGTAGTTCAAGACGATTTGCTGACCACCGATACCCAGGCCTGCCAAACCGGCGAGGGTGAACACCAGTGCCCAGTGGGTGCCGCTGTTCGCCAGGCCCAGGCACAGGGCAATACCAAACACAAACAACGCCAGCAGCAATAGGCGAACGTTGATTTTCGGCAAGATGATCGACAGTGGAATGGCACAAACGACAAACACCGCGTTGACCGCCACAGTGCCCATGGGGGCCTGCTCTGCCGGCAGTCCGGTGGCCTTGAGCACGGTGGGCAACCAGGACAGGAACATGAACCATGCGACCCAGTTGAAAAGGTAGATGGTCCATATGCCAAAGGTATTGCGCGCCAGGCCGGCCGTGAACAAAGAGCTCACGCTGGTTTTTACATCGACCTCCGGGACGCTATAGGTGCTGCCTGGGAGGATCGGGTTTTTAGTGATTCTGGCGACAATTTTCCCGATCTTTTCAGTGCTGCCCTGGGTCCGCTGCCTGGTCAGGAAATACAACGACTCCGGCAGTGCGAACATCAAGACCACCACCAGCACCAGCGGCACGATACCGCCGACGGCGAAGATGCCTTCCCAACCAATGGAGGGCAGCATCCTGGCCGCCAGCAACCCGCCAAGAATGGCGCCCGCGGGTAAACCGAGCAGGACCGTGGTCATGATCGTGCCACGTTGTCTTGCGCAGCCGTACTCGGCCGCGAGTGAAAGAACCACGGGTGTCGCACCGCCCATGCCAAGCCCGGCGATAAAGCGCAGCACCAGGATCTGCTCGGTTGTCTGGGCAAATGCCGTCGCCAGGGAGGCGAAACCAAACAAGGCAACCGACCCGATAATCGCGGGTCGTCGGCCGAATTTATCGCCCATCAGGCCTAGCGCCATCGCCCCGAGCACCATGCCGACAATCCCCGCGGTCAGGATGGGCGCCAAAGCGCCTGCGCCAAGTCCGAACGCCTGGGTGATCGAAGGGCCGGTGAACGCAATCGCCTGGGTATCGAACCCGTCCAGAATGGCGACGAAAAAACACAGGGCGAAAACCCGCCACTGAAAAGCGCTGACTCGAGTGCTATCGATCAACTCGGGGATTGAATAATGAGTGCTCATGACTGCTCCATTCAGTAAGGCATTTTTTATCGTTCTTGCGCGCACAGGCAGACCCTGCCGAATCACAGGCTAAGTGTGATGGGCGGCAGGGTCTAATATCGTTTGGGTGCATAGCGATACCTTGTAGGTATTGTTAGCAAGGAACAGTCGGGGTTTGTTTGCCTTTGCAGCCGAACCTAAGCTAATGACAAAAAGGTATTTACTATTAATTTTTAAGATCGTTTAGCTTCAAGCAGGCGTTACCAGTTTCCGTTGAGTTTCATGGAGTGAACCCATGCCGTACACACAGGACATCACCACCTTACCGACCCTGGACCTGTCATTGCTGGATGGAACACCGGCACAGCGCCAAGGGTTTCTTGACGCGTTGCGCCACGCCGCGCGGGATGTCGGCTTCTTCTACCTGACCGGCCATGGCATCGACACTGAACTGTTGAACCAGGTTCAGGACAACGCCCGCCAGTTCTTTGCATTGCCCGACAGCGAGAAGGCAGCGGTCGGGATGATCAACTCGCCGCACTTTCGCGGTTACAACCGTGCCGCTTCAGAGATCACACGTGGCCAGCCGGACTTGCGCGAGCAGTTTGACCTGGGGGCCGAGCGGGACGTTTTGCCACTTGATCAGCACAGCCCGTACTGGGCACGGCTGCAAGGACCCAATCAGTGGCCCGCTGCGTTACCGGCGCTCAAGCCGTTGCTGCTGGATTGGCAACGGGCCATGACCGGCATGTCGCTGCGCCTGTTGCGCGCCTTCGCCGAGGCGCTGTCGCTGCCGCAGGAGGCTTTCGATCAGTTGTACGGCGACAAGCCGAATGAGCACATCAAATTGATGCGTTATCCGGGACAGGCGCCAGACGCCAGCCATCAAGGGGTCGGGGCTCACAAGGATTCGGGTTTCCTGAGCTTTCTGCTGCAGGACCGGCACGCCGGACTGCAAGTCGAAATCGAGGAGGGGCGCTGGATTGACGCGTTGCCTCGGGACAACACCCTGGTGGTGAACATCGGCGAACTGCTGGAGCTGGCTACCAACGGTTATCTGCGCGCCACGGTGCATCGGGTGGTGTCGCCGCCCGAAGGCAGCGAGCGCTTGTCGATTGCGTTTTTCCTTGGCGCGCAACTGGACGCGACAGTGCCGCTGTACCCGTTGCCAACGGCACTGCTGCGCGAAGCGCGGGGACCCGCCAGTGACCCGGACAACCCGTTGTTTCGTGACGTGGGATGGAACTACCTCAAGGGCCGGCTGCGCTCCCATCCCGACGTCGCCCAGCGTTACTACGCCGACGCATTGATACCCAAGGCACTCAGCGCCTGACCCCTCACTTTCGAAAAAGGATTACGAACATGTTCAAGAAAACAGGATTGACCCTGGCCGTGCTGGGCGCTCTGGTAACGTCCTTCAGCGCGCTGGCCCTCGAACCCCTGCGAGTTGCGGCGGACCCCGTGCCCCACGCGCAGATTCTGGCGTACATCCAGAAGATCGACCCGCAGCTGAACCTCAAGGTCATCGAGATTCCCAATGGCGTGAATTCCAATGAACTGCTGGTGCATGGCGACGTCGATGCCAACTACTTCCAGCACCTGCCGTACCTGAAGTCGCAGGAGCAGGCCCTCGGCGAAAAACTCGCGGTGGCGGCGACCGTGCACATCGAGCCGCTGGGCATCTATTCCCATCGCCACAAGAGCTTCGCCCAGGTACCGGTAAAAGGCACGATAGCGGTCCCCAATAACGTCACAAACCTGAGCCGCGCACTGTACCTGTTGCAGGACAACGGCTTGATCAAGCTCAAGGCCGGTTTCAATGACCCGGCCAAGGACCAGGCAACACCGAAGGACATCGCCGAAAACCCGAAGCAGCTGAAGATCCTCGAAATCGAATCGCCGCAGATTCCCCGCGCGCTGGATGACGTGGACCTGGCGGTGATCAACGGCAACTACGCGTTGGAAGCCGGTCTGGTGCCCGCCAAGGATGCACTGGGCCTGGAAAAAGCCGAGCACAACCCGTATGCCAACATCCTGGTGACCACGCCCAAATTGCAGGACGACCCACGGATCAAGCAACTGGCCAAAGACCTGACCTCGCCTGAAGTCGCCAGGTTCATCAGCGATAGTTTCTCCGGTTCGGTCATCCCGGTCGTCCCGGTGAATGTGGCGGCGGCCAGCAAGCCATGATCGTCGTCGAGCGGTTGAGCAAAACCTACGCGTCAGCGCCGTCGCCGGCGCTGGATCAAATCTCCCTGAGCATTCCCGACGGTGCGGTCTACGGAATCCTGGGGCGCAGCGGTGCGGGTAAATCGACGCTGCTGCGTTGCCTCAACCTGCTCGAACGGCCCAGCGCCGGGCGCATCCTGCTGGACGGCGAGGACCTGACGGCGCTGTCCGACCTGGAACTGCGCCGACAGCGCCAACGCATCGGCATGATCTTTCAAGGGTTCAACCTGCTGCACTCGCGAAATGTTTTCGACAACGTCGCCGTGCCGCTGGAAATCGCCCGCGTCAGTAAAGAGCAGCGTCACTCCCGGGTGAGGGAACTGCTCGACCTGGTGGGTCTGAGTGACAAGGCGCGGGCCTTTCCGTCGCAACTGTCCGGTGGGCAGAAACAACGGGTGGGCATTGCCCGGGCCCTGGCAGCACGACCGGCTTATCTGCTGTCGGATGAGGCCACCAGCGCCCTCGACCCGCAGACCACCGCCTCGACCCTGGAATTACTGCGCGATATCAATCGTCAGTTGGGGCTGACCATCGTGCTGATCACTCACGAGCTGGACGTGGTCAAGTCCATCTGTGATCACGCGGCGTCACTGGCCCATGGCCGACTGGTCGAAGCCGGGCCGATTGCCCGATTGCTGGCCGATCCGGCGTCGAGCCTGGGCCGCTCACTGCTGCCGGGGTACACCACGCCCTTGGGCCATGATGACCAGGCTTTGGAACTGAGTTTTTTCGACAACCAGCGGGCTGCCCCGGTGCTCAACGAACTGGCGCAACAGGGCGTGGAGCTGGACTTGCTGGCCAGTGGCATCGAGTCCATCGGCGGACAGAAGGTCGGGCGCTTGCGCGTGGCGTTTCGTGATGCCTTTGATGAACCGAAACTGGCGCAGGTCGTGGCGTTTCTCAAGCAGCGTGGCGTCAGGGTGGAGCGCTCATGAACCGGATCATCGACTGGAACGAGATCTTTCAACTGGTACTCAATGCAACGGGAGAAACCCTGTACATGGTCGTGCTGGCAGGGTTCTTTACCTTGCTGATCGGCTTGCCCCTGGGCGTGCTGCTGTTCATCAGCCGCAGTGGTGGCCTGTACGCGATGCTCCGGCTCAACAAAGTGCTGGGTGGGCTGGTCAACCTTGGTCGCTCGCTGCCATTCGTGGTGATGCTGATTGCCCTGATCCCGCTGACACGACTGGTGGTCGGTACCACGCTGGGCAGCACCGCGGCTGTCGTGCCGATCACCATTGGTGCCTTTCCGTTCTTCGCCCGAATCGTCGAAAACGCCCTGGACGAAGTGGACAAGGGCCGGATCGAAGCGATCCTCGCCATGGGGGGTGATATCTGGCACGTGATTTTCAAGGTGCTGTTGCCCGAAGCGCTGCCGGCACTGCTGGCGGGCATCACGTTGACGCTGGTGATGCTGATCGGGTTTTCATCCATGGCTGGGGTCATTGGCGGCGGCGGGTTGGGCGACCTGGCGATTCGTTACGGCTACCAGCGTTTCAACAACCAGGTGATGGTTGTCACGGTGGTGGTGCTGGTGATTCTGGTGCAGAGCGTGCAAAGCCTTGGCGATCGACTGGTACGCTCCCTTGCTCACCGTCGTTGATGGGGGCGGCCAGGGCTGCAATCGCAAGCCCTGACTCCCTGCCGTGTCTATTGGCTGGAGCGAACAGCTCCACCATCGATCAACAGGTTCTGCCCGGTCAGGTAGCCCGCATGGCTGCTGCAGACGAAGGCGCAAAGCGCACCGAACTCCTCGGGGGAGCCGAAGCGTCTGGCCGGAATTTCGCTACGGCATTCGTCGAGGAATGCCTCACTGTCCTGCCCCGACTCCTGGGCAGCGGCGACCAGGTTGTCACGCAGTCGATCGGTGTCGAATGAGCCCGGTTGCAGGTTGTTGATCGTCACGTTGCGACTGGCAAGGTTCTCCTGCCGGGCAAGCCCGGCGATAAACCCCGTCAGGCCGCTGCGCGCACCATTGGACAGGCCCAGGCTTTCGATAGGCGACTTCACTGCGCTCGAGGTGATGTTGATGATGCGGCCAAATCCGCGTGACGCCATGCCGTCGACCGTTGCCTTGATCAACTCGATGGGGGTGAGCATGTTGGCATCCAGCGCCTTGAGCCAGGCGTCGCGGTTCCATTCGCGGAAATCCCCGGGTGGAGGGCCTCCGGCGTTGTTGATCAGGATATCGAAATGCCCATGGGCCGCGAGGGCTGCCGCACGCCCCTCGGGCGTTGAGATGTCGCCGGCGACGGCAATCACCGTCACTTCAGGGTTGATCGACCGGAGTTGACGGGCTGTCTCATCCAGCGTCTGTTCGCTCCGGGCGGTGATCACCACGTTCACGCCTTCGCTGACCAGTGCCTGTGCGCAGGCTTTACCCAGGCCTTTGCTGGCAGCGCACACCAGCGCCCAGCGTCCTGCTATTCCAAGATTCATGCGTGTGTTCCTGAAAGATAAAAGTTCAAGGGAAAGGGTCAATACTGTTCACTTAAGCATGGGGTTGCATTTAAGAACTGGATTGGGGGGATATCCATTGCTGCGGTAACGGCCACTTATGGTTTCGCCCTTACGGCGAGTCCCTTTTTCAAAACGAACGCCAAAAAAGGAACCAAAAGGCTTTGCCCCACCACTTGGTGCCTCGCCTAGGCTCGGCATGCCGTAACGAAGGCATTGCTCCGTGGGTCGCCGCGCTGGGCCATCCCTGGCCCGGCGCGGCTAAACCGGCGTCCTGCCGGTTTCCCCACTGCGCAATGCCTGCGTTCGGCCATCGTGGTTAACGGGGCACCCAAATCCAAAGCAAAGCGAGGCGGCCTTAAAGCCGACCTGACTTTTGCAGATACCCCCAATCCCCTGTAGGAGCCAGGCTTGCCGGCGAACCAGACGCTGCGGTGTGTCTGTTGTACCGCGTTATCGTTCTTCGCCGGCAAGCCTGGCTCCTACAGGGGAAGGCGGACAGGCCTGCAATCAGGTCGGATTTAAGGCCGCCTTGGGGGCTATTCATGCAAGGTCCACCGTCGCCGACGGGTTTGGCGATCGGGCGGCGATCCCCATGAAGCGTCGCACGCGTTCCCCCTCGGCATCGCAGAGGATGGTGTCAGGTGCGGCATCGAGTTGGATATTGCCGTTCTCCATGAAGATCACCCGATCGGAGATGGACATGGCGAAGTCCATTTCGTGGGTGACGATCAGCATGGTCATGCCTTCCTTGGCCAGGTCGCGGATCACGTTCAGCACGTCGTTGACCAGTTCCGGGTCGAGGGCTGAGGTCGGCTCGTCGAACAGCATGATCTGCGGCTCCCTCGCCAAGGCTCGAGCAATCGCCACGCGCTGTTGCTGCCCGCCGGACAGTTGGTGTGGGTACTTGTGGGCATGGGCCAGCAGGCCGACCTTGTCCAGCAGCGCATACGCACGATGTTCACTCAGCTCGCCCGGCTGGCCGTGGTAACGCGGCGCCAGGGTGACGTTGTCGAGGATGGTGCGGTGCGGGAACAGGTTGAAGTTCTGGAACACCATGCCGATGTGCCGCACGCCTTTGCGCAGGCGGGCGCTGTTGGGTTTGTCCGAGGCTTCGATGAATTTGTCGCCGAACAACAGGATGTCGCCGGTATCGATGCTTTCCAGGCCGTTGACCGTGCGGATCAGCGACGTCTTGCCGGAACCGGATGGCCCGATGATCGAGACCACCTGGCCGTAGTCGACATTCAGGTCGATGCCCAGCAGCACTTTGTGCGTGCCGTAGCTTTTCTGGATGTTCTTCAGTTGCAGGATGGGCGTCGCGTTGTTGCCGGCCGCTTTGCGCGCACTGTCGGGCAAGGCTTCGGCGCAGGCCCTGAACTTGGCCACGGCGGCGTCATCGAGGGTGTGCGGTTTGCGGAAGTTCAGATCCAGGTAGCGTTCCAGGCGCTGCAGGAAAAAGCCGAACACGGTGACGATCAAGACGTAGTAGACGCCGACCGCCGCCAAGGTTTCCATGACCAGGAAGTTGGTGGCATAGAGGCGTTGGCCGACCGTGAGGATTTCGGTCAGGGAGATGACCGAGACCAGCGACGTCAGCTTGACCACCGTGATGTATTCATTGATCAGGGTCGGCAGCGAGATACGGAAAGCCTGGGGGATCACGATCAGGCGCTGCATGCCGAACAGGCCGACACCCAGCGCGCGACCGGCTTCCTTTTGGCCCTTGGCCACGGAGATCAGTCCACCACGGTGGATTTCCGCCATGTACGCCGCTTCCGTGACCACCAGGGCCAGCAAGCCGGAATAGAAGGGGTTGGACAGGATCGGCCCGCTGCCGGGAAACAACTGTGGCAAGTTGTAGACGAAAACCACCAGCACCAGCAGCGGGATGCTGCGGAAGAACCAGATATAGACCGCTGCAGGAATGCGCAGCAAAGGCGAATGGGACAGCTTGGCCGTGGCCAGGACAAAGCCTAGCAGCATGCCGATGAACCAGGCCAGGGCGCTGAGCTGGACCACCGTGACGCAGGCCTTCCAGAAGTCCGGCAGGGAGAACAGGGATAAGAAATACGACCAATCGAATTGCATGGGGCACCTCGATCTGCCGCCCCCGTGCAGGGGGAGACAGATGACCAGACTACAAGGACAGGTTCTTATTTGGCGGTCGGTTCTTCCAGGCCATATTTGCTGAGGATGGCTGCGTACTCACCGCTCTTCTTGATTTCCTCGAAGGCCTTTTGCACGGCCTGGAAGGTTTCGTCGTTACCTTTCTTGACGAAGATGCCCAGGGTTTGTTGGTAAATCGGGTGCTCGGTGGTGATCACTACCCGGCCATTGGTCTTTTCCGCAATCATTTTTGCGGCGCCGGCGATTTCAACCTGGGCCTGGATGTTTTTGGACAACAGGGCTTGGGTCACTTCGGGCGCCGAGGGGTATTCGCTGACGGTGATGGCGCCTTTGTTGTTGGGCACGCAGTACTCATCGGACAGCTTCCTGAACTCCTTGACCCAGGTCGTGCCCTGCTCCAGGCCCAGTTTCAACCCGCACAGGTCTTCAGGTTTTTTCGCGTTGATCTCGCTGCCCTTGGGCACCATGACCGAGGCACCGGTGTTGGCATAGGCGATGGTCTGCGCCTGGGTCTGGCGCTCCGGCGTGATGTACATGCCGGAAATGATCGCGTCGTATTTGCCAGAGTTCAAACCGAGGATCAGGCTCGGGAACTTGGTGTCGACGAACTCCACCTTGGCGTTCATGTGCTTGGCCAGCGCCGCTGCCACTTCGGGGTCCGAACCCACCACGTTCTTGTCCTTGTCATAGGACTCGAAAGGCGGGTAGGTGATTTCCATGCCGACCTTGAAGGTGTCTGACGCGGCCATGCTCACTGAGGCGGCAAGCATGCCGGCGGCCAATACAGCCAGGCCCAACAGGTTTTTCTTATTGTTTTTCATTTTTACTGACTCCGGCGTAGGTAGGGGTGTAGCTGAAAACTTCAATCAGGACGCTTGCGCCTGATTTTTCAGGTGTCCGAAACTGGCGGGCTTGCGTGCCTTGCCTGGCAGTTGAACGTCCCCGTTGGCCACTCGCTGGCGCAGATACTGATAGGTCTGCAGGGCCTGGCCATACATGTGTTCGCCGATCGTGATCTCTTCGTAGTCGTTGCTTGCGTGGGCGAACCCGGGCAGCGGCTTGATCTGGGTGTGATAGTCGCAGGCATAAAACAGCGGGAAGGAGTAACGCTCCTCCTTCACGCTGCGCACCCGGTGCGCGGTCGCAACGAAGGCGCCTGCGGTCATCACTTCCAGCATGTCGCCGATGTTGACCACAAAGGCATCGGCGATCGGTGGTGCATCGATCCATTGTCCGAGGTTGTTCATCACCTCAAGGCCCGGTTTGTCGGCCAGGAGGATGGTGAAACACTCGTAATCAGTATGGGCGCCAAGTCCCGGTGCGTCATGGGCGGCACCGTCGTAGGGGTAGTGGATCAGGCGCAGTTTTGACGGCGGACGGGTGACCAGGCTGTCGAAGTAGTTCTCTCCCAGGCCCAGGGTCAGGGCAAAGCCGCCGAACAGGCGCCGGCCCAAGGCGAAGATCGCTTCATAGTAGGCCGAAACCGCTGCCTTGAAACCTGGCAGCCGGGGCCAGTCGTTGGGTCCCAGCAACGGAGTGTTGGCGAGCACCAGCGGGTCATCGGCCGGCACTTCGAAGCCGACGTCGAAGGCTTCCTTGTGGTCCGGCTTGCCCTTGGAGTAGACCTCTTCGCCTTCGGGTACAAAACCCTTGTGGGTTTGCGAGGTGCCAATGTAGTGCTGCATCTTGGCGTCCAGGGGCTGGTCGAAATAGTCCTTGGCTGCCTTGCGCAGATTGGCGATCAGCTGCGGGTCGATACCGTGATCGGTGATATAGAGGAACCCGACCTCACTGGCGGCACGCCCCAATTGTTCGGCCACGGCCAGGCGGTGTTCCAGTTCAAAACTGAACAGGCCGGCGATGTTGACCACCGGGATGCTGTTGAAGTTGGCTTTGTGTGTGTCAGTGCTGATGCTTTTATTTTTATTGTCAGGCATGACGCGTGGGCTCCCTAAGGATGGCTTGAGTGGTGGAAACGCCCGAAGTGTTCGCGCTCGGTCTGGCCCATCCACACGTTCAACGACCACAGGTCGGCGACCGGGACATTGGTGAAGGGCAAATGATGCAGGTAGCCGTCGGCGCCGAACTCCGGGGTCAGGGTGCTGACCTGGTAACCGCGGGCTTGCTGCGAGCGCCAGATGCTTTCCCAGTGCTGCTGATGGAAAGCCAGTTCCTTGGCATATTCGGGGGCCGCCGGGTGCGGAACCTGGGGGCCCTGGTCATAGCCGACCCGGGCCTGGATATGGTGGACCCGTTCGACGAAAGCACTCAGGTCATCGGCCGGGTCATTCAACAGGCGCTCGCAGGTCACGACCCAATGGCTGATGTCACTGGTGAATAAAAGGTCGGGTAGTTGCCGGATCAACTCCAGGGTCACCCAAGGGTTGAACAGCGATCGCGAGCGGTGGGTTTCGAAACTGCAGACCTGGCCATGCTTGCGCGCCAGTTCCAGTGCCTGGCCGAAGAACTCCACTTGTTGCGCCAAGGACCAGCGATCATTGCCCGCCAGCACGTTGACAAATCGTGGGCCGAGCTCAACGGCCCAGGCCAGTTTCTGGTCGAGGTCATGGAGATGGACGGCGGGGGACGCCGACTGGTCCGGCAGTACATCGTAGGCAGTGAAGACCGTGCTGATGTAACCCACGCGATTGGCCTGGAGAAACGCGCCAAACTCAGCGCGTTCACCGGCGTCCAGCGGCAGGCGTGCTTCCATGCCATCGAAGCCCGCCCGCAGCAACTCATCGAGTGCCTGGGCCTTGCTGGCGGTGTAGCCCCACAGCGTGCGGAAAATTTCCAGCTTCATCGGTGATCCTCGGCTATTTCGCTCTGGAGCCGATGTTAGGCATAGGCGGCGGCGTCAAAGAATCGGAAAAATCAAATCAACACTTCAGACTTTCATCAACAAATAGCTGGCTACTTATCCTGCTTTCCAGGCGGGATTTGAGGGGCGAGCAGACGTCTACGTTGGGGATTAGCGGGAGATGCCACCGTTACGGCATCATTTTGAAGAGTCCCAAGCTACACAGGGCGCTTACGTCTCCTCATCGCCTAGCAGCGACGTGGCTCGGCTGTTCAACAGTGAGCCCGCCTGGAAGTAACCCATTACCGTGGTCACGCTGCGGTGTTCGGTCATGGCCATGACTTCGCCGAGTGGAACTCCCTGACGCCCGGCCTCTGTGACAAACCCCGAGCGCAGGCTGTGCGCGGCCCAATCGCCTTCAAGACCCGCCAACTTGGCTCGGCGCTGGACAATGCGCGCCACCTGATCAGCCGACAAGCCTGCCGTCCCGACCTTGCCACCTTTATACATCCGCCGAAACAGCGGACCCTCCTGCGCCGGCGCAGCCTTGAGCCAGGCCGTCAGCGCCTGCGCCGCAGGGCCGCGCAATGGCTTGTCACGGCGTACGCCGCCGGTGTCGGTCTTGGTCGCGCCCAGGGCGTACAGCCAGGTGTCGGCATCCAGTTGGCGCACATCGCCCACTTGCAGGCCCACCACTTCCGAGCGGCGCCGTCCGCCGCCGCTCCAGGCCAGTAGGAGCAGGGCGCGGTCGCGAATACCGCGCACGCCATCGGTGCAGGTGGCGAGCAGGGCCTGCAACGGTTCCAGCACGATCGCGCTTTTCTTGCGCACCGACACGCCCTGGCGTGACTGGGCCTTGCGCGCTTCGCGCAACAGGGTCTTCAACGCCGATGCTTCGGTGGGGCTGTCCCAGCCATTGATCCGGTGCCATTTGCCCAGTACGGCCAGGCGGTGACTGACCGTGTTGTACGCCAGCGCGCCGGGCTTGCTTTTGACTCGCGCCTTGATCAGCGCCGCGTCGATGCCGGGCGGTAACAGATGCGTCCAGCCACCGTCGGCCAGGGGGCGGGCCAAATGATCAACAACAAACTGAATCGCCACCGCGGTCGGCAGTGGCGCGTCACCCAATGCCTGGCCGTAACGCAATTGCAGCCACGCCGACCAGTAGGTCAGGGCGCTGCGGTAGCTGCGTACGGTATTGGCCGCGGTGCCGGCAGCGAGAAAGGCCGCCGCCGCTTCCTGGGCGTTGATTGCCAGGGAATGCGGGTTTAGCGGGGTTTCGTCCACCAGCGATAATTGATCTGTAATATTTAATACGTTCAACGTATGATAATTCCATTATTCAAAATATAACGTCGGATAACATTCTATTATCAGACCTAATATACCCGGAGGTGAGCCATGGCAGTAGGGGTGCCGGAAAACGACGTGTTTGCAGCGGCGGACGCGGTACTGGCCCGCGGCGAACGGCCAACGGTGGAACGCGTACGCCTGGAGCTGGGGCGCGGCAGTCCGGCGCGGGTCGGTGGTTTGCTCGATCAATGGTGGGCACGGCTGGCCGAGCGGCTGAGCGGCGAGACCCGTCTACCGGCGCTGCCCGGTGAGGTCTCGCAAGCGTTTGTCGCGGTGTGGCAGCAGGCGATTCACCTGGCGCAGGGTGTCGCCGAACAGGGGGTGGTGGAACAACGCAAGGTGCTGATCGCAGAACGCGAGCGGGTCGCCGAGATCGAGGATCAGGCACGTCAGGACGCGGCACAGTTTCGCCAGCAGGCGACGGAGGCCCTGGCGGCGCGCCAGGCAGCGGAGTTGCGTCTGGCAGATCTGGAGCTGCTGCTGTCCCAGCGCCAGACTCAGATCGAGGACCTGCAGCAGCAGCGTGAAGGTTTGTTGCATGAGCGCCGCGAAGCCCAGCAGCACAACCAGGCATTGCAGCAGGATCTGCAGTCGCTGCGGCTCAAGGCCGAGCAGGATTTACAGTCTCTGCGGGTAAAGGCCGAGCAGGAGCGCGTCGCGCAGGAGAGTTATGTGCGCGGGGTCGAGGATCGTGCACACCGTGAGGTCGACCGCGTGCGGGAGGAGGGCAAGGCGATGACGATCCAACTCAAGGCGGCCGCCCGGCAAGTGGAGCAGTTGCAACGCAGAATCGAGTCGGTCCAGACCGAGTCCAGTCAAATCCAGCAACGCGCCGCGGCGCAGCAGGCCCGTGCCGATACCCTGGAACAGCAACTGATCCAGATGCGCGAAGTACCACCCGCCAAGCGCAAGGCGCGTGTCCGCAAAACGCCCGCAGCGCAGGGCGCAGGCTGAGCCCTGCGCTGGACCTGTAGGAGCGCGCCTGCTCGCTGGCCAACAAGTAGCCGCTGGCGCAAATCACCAGCGACCAGCGCAATGCATCGGCACCGGCGATTGCGTTCAGGCTGTCACTGATGCCTGGGGATTCGTGCGCGGTCCCCCCTGTAGGAGCGATGCTTGCTCGCGATGGTCGTTAACGAAAACGCTGGCTGTCTGATTCCCCGCGGTGCTTGTGCCACCATCGCGAGCAAGCATCGCTCCTACAGGGGGGGGGCGCCGCGATGGGCCATCGTGGTTTAACGGGGCGAGGCTGCCTGACAGCCAACCTGACTTTTAGGGCTGCATCTGATCCCCTGTGGGAGCCAGCCTGCTGGCGATGGACGACAACGATAACACTGGCACCTGACACCGAACCCCTCAAGCGGGAAATTCAGCCATCCAGTGCCTGGCAATCTCCTCGCGCCGGCAAATCCACACCGCGTCATGGCCTTGCACGTAATCGAGAAAGCGCGCCAGCGCCAAGGCCCGACCAGGATGGCCACTGATCCGCCCATGCAAGCCGACGCTCATCATCTTCGGCTGGTGCGCGCCTTCCTGCCACAGCTGGTCGAAAGCATCCTTGAGCAGCTGGAAAAAATCTTCGCCGCAGGCGAAACCATTCGGCAGCAGATAGCGGGCGTCGTTGTTGACCAGCGTGTAAGGGATCACCAGGTGGGCGGGCTCGCCCGGGAGCCAATAGGGCAGGTCATCGTTGTAGGCGTCGGAGCTATAGAGAAACCCGCCTTCCTCGCGCAACAGGCGGCGGGTGTTCTGGCTGACCCTGCCTGTGTACCAACCCACGGGGCGCTTACCGCAGATCTGCTCGATCACGTCGAGGGTCAGGCGGATATGGTGCCGCTCCTGGTCTTCAGGCATGTCGCGATAGTCCAGCCAACGGTAGCCATGTCCGGCAATCTCATGCCCGGCAGCGCAGAGCGCATGGCCAATCGCCGGGGTGAGTTCCAGTGCCCGGCCGACGGCGAAGGCGGTCAGCGGCAGGTTTCGGGCACTGAACAACTGCAGAATGCGCCACACACCGGCGCGCGATCCGTATTCGTACATGCCCTCCACGCTCAAGTCCGCTTCCCCCACACGCGGCGGGCGGCCCGGTAGCTCGTGCAGCCAGCCCTCCGACTGTGCATCGCCATTGAGGATGCAAGACTCTGCGCCTTCTTCGATGTTGAGGACGAACTGGACCGCGACGCGCGCCTCACCGGGCCATCGCGGGTGAGGCGGGCAGCCGCCATAACCGATGAGGTCGCGGGCGGCCATCAGCCCAGCTCGAAGGTCGTGACGCCGAACACACGTTCGTGCGCGATCGCAGGGGGAGGGCCGAGGTACATGCGTGCGCAGCCGAAAACCTCGACCATGCCCTGTTGGCGCACAAGCGCCATCGCGGCAGGGTTATTCTCCGGGGCATCGAGAAACAACGGGGCACCCTGGGCAAAATCTGCCAGGCGCACATAGAGGGCATTGGCGGCCAGGGCGTCATCAGCGAACAAGGGGCCGATCTTGAAGCCTTCAAGACAGCGCCTTGCTACGCCATAGCCGCTGAGTTTGCCATCGCGCTGGCAACCCACGGCGAGGGCGTCGGCCTGGGCTATCCACCCCCTCAGGAAGGTGGCGCGCTCGGCCGGGAAGCAGGTGCGGTCGTAATCGACAACCTGATCGAACGGGATGGTAGCCAACTGGACGATGTCCTGATCGTCTGCCTGCGAGGTCGTCGGGCGTTTGGCGGTATCGGCACGAAAACGCATGTTGCGATGGGAGAAAACGAAACCACCCTTGGCGTAGTAGTCCTGCATCGCGAAGACGCCGTCCATGCCGATGCTCGCACCTGGGCGCAGGCGGGCGAGGAGTCGCTCTCTGCGTGCATGCCAGAGGGTATTACCCAGACCGCGACCGCGATACTCAGGCCGGACGATGAAAAAACCCATGAAACCGAA
Source organism: Pseudomonas sp. SbOxS1 (assembly GCF_013416725.1). Classification (NCBI taxonomy): domain Bacteria; kingdom Pseudomonadati; phylum Pseudomonadota; class Gammaproteobacteria; order Pseudomonadales; family Pseudomonadaceae; genus Pseudomonas; species Pseudomonas sp. SbOxS1. The sequence goes on along the minus strand of NZ_JAAVXC010000023.1, from coordinate 160,445 downwards.
CTCGCCATTGTAGGAGGTGATGGCGCCGCCGCCGATCAATTCGCCGCCCAGGGTCGCCGCGATGAAGGCACCAGGGTCGGTAGCCCAGAACAGCTCGGCATCGTGAAAGCCGGGATTCCAACCCTCACGGGCAGCCCAATCGACGAGCTCGTCCATCTCGAGACGGGTCATGTTGCGTATGACTAGCTGATTCGACACTGCGAAGTTCTCCTCAGTCGTTAATCGAGCGTGGGCTCCATCTCCACTCTGAACCTTTTCGGTATAGCTTCAACCCGAGTATTGATCCAGGTCCTCACAACTCCTGTGGCGAGGGCAGGGGAGAGAGGTGTAGATAGTGGCTATACCTCAGCCCGCGGCGCCCAGACATCATTAGTCATCTTCATCGACGAACTTCAGTACGTCGTCGAGCAGTAATCAGTTGTAGAGCTGCTCCCGCATGACAATCACTGCCGCTCGGAAGTCCGTCCACCCACCTCTCAAATTATTCCCCAGCGCTCTATTGATTGTCAGAAAACGTACTAGCAAATGGCCTTGATAATCGTTGGGCAGCTACTAGCCTCGACATCAGATTCGTTGCTGCGCCAAATTGAAAGCGAGCGGTTGCAACAAGTACGCGGACCTGGACAACCCCATCGATGTGACCGAAGCCATCAATGGTGGAACGGTCGGACAGGACGATCGCCAGGATCGGACGAAGGAGACGCGCAAAGTCTGATTCTGAATAGCCTGCGCACAACACCATGAGGACAGGAGGGCGCTAATGAGTAGTCGAAGCAATGCTGCGATGTTGAGATTTGATTCGGCGCTTGCGTCGTTGCGCGACGGCCTTTCGGTCGCTCAGCAGATTGGCAACACACTTTGGGTGGCTAATGACGAAACCACAAACCTGGAACGCCTGACAATCCAGGACACTGCGCCTGGCGACGTCGTGATGTGCGATGAGCACGAATCGTTTCAGCTCTTAGAGTACCTGGACCTGCCCCAACCAAACCAAGCCGCCGAGATCGATATCGAAGGGTTAGCCTATGCCCATGACAGTGGTTATCTTTGGGTGGCGGGTTCCCATAGTCTGAAGCGAACGAAGGCCGAGGCCGGCAAGCCTGCCCAAAAGAATATCGAGCGGCTATCGACGGTGGTGGCGGACGGCAATCGCTTTCTGCTGGCCCGCATCCCTGTGGTTCAGCAGAACGATCGCTATGCACTCGCCAGGAAGGTGGACGCCGATGGACGTACAGCGGCGCAGCTACATGGCAACCAGGTTGGAAACGATCTGACCACGGAAATTGCTGAAGATCATCAGCTACGCGACTTCCTGCGTATCCCGGGTAAAGACAACGGCTTGGATATCGAAGGATTGGCGGTGATCGGCTCGCGCCTTTTTCTGGGGCTGCGTGGACCGGTTCTTCGCGGCTGGGCACTGCTGCTGGAAATCGAGCCCGAGCTGAGCGACAACTCAACTGAAATGCTGGTGCTCAAGAAGATCGGCCCAAATGGGCGCCGCTACCGGAAACACTTCTTCGCGTTAAACGGCCTGGGAGTGCGTGACCTCTGCACGAGCGGCGAAGATTTGCTGATCCTGGCGGGGCCCACTATGGACCAGGACGGTCCGGTGTCGGTCTTGCGCTGGCGTGGTGGTTTCGCGTCCGACGAGCAAAGCGTGGTCTTTACGGATCAATTGGAGAAGGTGTTGGAGGTGCCTTTCGGACAAGGCAACGATCATGCTGAGGGCATGTGTCTGTTCGAGTCGGGCGAGCAGCGTGGGGAGGTTCTGCTGATCCTCTACGACTCCGCGGCGAAGAGTCGTAAACACAACGATACGGATGTGGAAGGGGATCTGTTCATCCTGAGTTAGCGGTGCATCTCGACGTTATCGCGGCCCTTTCTAACCCGCATGCCCTATACGCGACAGTTTGCCAGTCCACCCACTTGAGGGAAATTTGGAGGAAACCATGACGCCTATCATGATCAACGGCATTACGATAAATACGTCAGCTCCCAAAGTGATGCTTGCGGCGCTTTCGCTTGATAACGCGACAGCAACCGATTCGGACTACGTACTCGTCCAAACCTCCCACCCGCTAAAGGCGGCAGAGCGAACTGAACTTGCCAAGGCTGGTGCCCATATTCTCGAGGCCGTCCCCGGCGCATTGATCTGCCACTTCCCCGGAACCGATCTGGCTAAACTCCGAGCGTTGTCGTTTGTTAGCTGGGCAGACGTTTACCCGAACGTCGTAAAGATCGGACCTCGACTTCTTCAGATTCCGCCAAAGCAGGGAGGTGTCGAGGCTGCTGCAGCAGTTATTGCAAAAACACCAGCATTGGATTCTGACCGGATTACGGTCGACGCAGTCCTGCACTGCAATGCAGATGTCAAGAATGCGGCCAAGCGAATCGCCGAAGCAGCTCATCTTCATGAATCGGAATTGTCTATCCAGGGCAACAAAATTCGGTTAACCCTCAAGCGTCGTCGCCTGGCCGATGTTGCGGCGGTTGATGATGTTCGTCACATTGAAGGCGTTGTCGCTCGCAAACTCTTCAACAATATTGCGCGGACAATACTGGGCATTGAAGACCCAAACACGAACACAGCGATCCCGTACACCGGTAAGGGAGAGCTCATTGCAATCGCGGACACCGGTTTTGATCTCGGATCGACTACGGACGTACACGCCGCATTTACAGGCCGGGTGAAGAAGCTCTATGCACTAGGGCGAGCTGGAAAGAAGGATGATCCAGACGGGCACGGGACGCATGTCGCTGGAAGCGTGCTGGGTGACGGTATTTCAACCTCCGACGGACCTGTCAAGGGAGCGGCACCTGGCGCAAAACTCATCTTTCAATCGGTCCTTGACGATTCAGGTGGCTTGGGTGGATTGCCTGACGAACTTGAGCAACTGTTCACAACGCCCTATACATCCGACAAGGCACGTATTCACACGAACTCCTGGGGGAGTACAGGAAATTTTGGTCAGTATGATGGTCAGGCAAGGGCCCTCGATAAGTTCGTTTTTGAGCATCGCGATATGCTGATTTGCTTTGCCGCAGGCAACGCCGGTACTGACCGCGATGCTAACGGACAGATTGATCTAGGCTCAGTTACTCCCCCAGGCACAGCGAAGAATTGCCTGACCGTTGGTGCTAGCGAGAACAGTCGCCCAGAACAGTTCCTGACTTACGGGCAAGGGTGGCCCGCAGAGTTCTCTGCAGATCCTATCAAGTCCGACAGAGTGGCCAACAGCGCTGAAGGCATGGTTGCTTTCAGCAGTCGAGGGCCTACAACTGATGGGCGGATAAAGCCGGATGTCGTTGCTCCTGGCTCGTATATCTTGTCCACCAGGTCACGCGCCACGAGGTCGGAAGGATGGGGGCTCAGCGACGACCCACTCTATATGTTCGAGGGAGGCACCAGCATGGCCACCCCTCTGGTTGCAGGTTCAGCAGCGGTTGTGCGCGAGTTTCTACGAGTGGAGCACAATCTCAAGTCGCCGAGTGCAGCACTCATTAAAGCGCTGATCATCAACGGGGCATATTCCCTGGCCGGTCAGTACCCAGCCTCCGAAGCGGGTGCCTCTCCCAATAACAGTCAAGGTTTTGGACGCGTCGATGTGCATGCAATCGTGGCGGCGGATGGGACAAACAAATCAATTCAGCTTCTTGACGAAGATATGGCTTTAGACACTGGAGAAAACCAGGTCTTCAATGTTCCGGTGCCCATCGATGCAAGCCAGTTAAAGGTCACCCTTGTATGGACGGACCCTCCAGGAGAGGGCTTACAAAACGACCTGGATCTTTCTGTAGAGATTGGGGGCGATGAACGCCACGGAAACATGAGCCCAGGCTCATTGGACTTCGATCGAACCAACAACGTCGAACAGGTGTTCTGGAGAGACGTGCCTGGCGGTACAGCCAACATTACGGTAAGCGCATTCTCCATTGCTTTGGAGGAGCAAAGTTTTGCACTTGTAGTACGTTTTTGTTAGGTGCACTGCACTGGCGTGTTTAACCGGCACAGATCAAAGTTGTGTGAAGTCGCTGTAGAGGGGGTTGGTTATAAGAGTCAGTGCGAAAATCGCGCACCTGCACAAATGTCAGGTTTGCCGATTACCAGTGGTTCCCCCCGGCGTCAGGAAAGTTAACGATTGCAGCGGTTCAGAGAGCGAGGTCAGTTGTCCAACACCAGGAGCGCCGCCGTCTCGGCCAGTGCCTTGTACTTGCGGCGCAGCTCGCACTCGATCTGTCGCTAAACCTGTACAAACTGCTGGCCGCTGTACAGGCTTGACACCAAGCTTGTCCCTGTTTGGGATACACACTTTACGCGGGCAATATTCGACCCGCTCGACTTCTGAGAATACATTGGTCACCAGCACGACGGCGAACTCGGTCGTTGTGCTTTTTTGTTAACGGTTGACGCCAATTGATATCTATCAAATCAGCATAGGTATTCGTTCGAATCGATCTTGATCAATAGGTTCTAACTGCTAAGCTAACCGAACAAAAAGATCTTCAATTTCGATAAGTAGTTACTCGGCGCTGGGCCCTATGGCAGTCACTCCGGTAGTTGGTAAGTGGTAGAGGAGTGTCGGACTTTCATCTCGCTTAAGGAAGGTCGGACAGCAGTAGCCCACGTTATGGTAAGTCAGACTACCCAAAGGAGAGGGTTCGAGAGGTGACCCAGCTGTGGACGAAGCCTATATGAGGATCATGTCCGTTCAGACGCTACGCATCATCCGAAAGCTCGAAGTCAATTCATTTTCAATCCAGGCATCCCTGGCGCTCCCCATACCCGCCAATGGCCGAGGAGAAGAATATGTGTCCACCTCCAGATGCCCCCACCGTAGAGCTCTTCCCACCGGCACCGCAGATCCAGACGAGCGCTGACGATACACTTCAGAACGCTCTCGACCAGGCGATCGACGACGCCGTGCTGCGTCAGGGGATTGCTGCCGGCTCATTCGGCGTCCCCATCACCATCATGGACATCACGGATCCCCTGAACCCCTATCCCATGGCCGGATGGAAAGAGGATGAAGTGGACTACAGCGCGAGCGAGGTGAAGATTGCTGTCCTGTATGGCGCCATCGCGTTGCTGGACATGGTCCAGCGGTTCGTCACTGCGACGAATCCTGGCTCACAGGCGGAACTGTTCTTGAATCTGCAAGCACAGATGGATCCATTCATTAGTTCCTGCGTGCCCGCGCTCTCGACCGCTCCAGGCATAACGGACACGCACCGACTACCCGTCTACGACAGCGTCTTCACATTTATCGGCGGCACTGTGTCGTTTGCTCCGGGCTACGTCACATCCCTGATTAGATCGATCGTCGACAGCAATAACGCGGAGTCGGCACTATGCATCCACGGCGTCGGGTACAGCTACTTGAATGGGACCCTCGCCTCTGGCGGCTTCTTTGATGCAGGGGCCCAGACCGGCGTCTGGCTAGCAGGCGATTTCATGGGGGGCGCGCAGTATCCCTCTGCGAGGTTGGTAAACTCCTTGAATGACGGGCCATCTGCGCAGTGCTCGACCACACGTAGCATCGCCCGGCTTATGACAGCCATGGTCTGCGATTGCGTCTTCGATGCGCCGCTGTGCAGCGCAATGGACATACCGCTCTCTGGGTCGGCGGCAGGTGCAGACCAGCCATGGATCACAAGGACTGTGCCACCGATCATCGACCGGGCCGTCGTCACCCACAATAAGCTCGGGGTCGGACCGCTTAAAACTGGTGGCAACGTCTGGTCCGAGGTGAGCGTGCTCTACGCACCGCTGGCGGCCGACCACCGCTACGTGGTTGCCTGGCAGAACCTCAGGAACAGCGTTCCCGGGTTCAGCGAGATGGCGAAGATTGTCATGGCGACCCTAAAAGAATATGAGCAGTGAAGTACGTACCCGTCTGTTCAGCACCGTGTCTGAAACGAACAAGCACTTAGCTAATCCGTCGTCCAGTACAGGAAACTGTTTGCGCGTTTCAAGCGCGGGCTCATCGGTCCGCTCGGACCTTGCGTAACATACCGCGACAACACTAACAGTGCAGCCGCCTTTCGGTCAGTGCGCTCATTTCAAATGCACTAATATTAAATATATGAAGAATCCAGATATTAGCAATAGCCAATATTCATAGCGCGCCGCTGTTGGCATTCTACACTCACTTACTGCTCCTCAAATGCTTTTCGGTTGGGTATCAACTTTATCATTTGCTCAGGCTATTTGGTGTGAGTCACGCTTGCCTGTGTCAATGCATTAACTATCAGTTGAAGCTATGAATGATGCCGGTAATAGCAGCTTGGTGTATTTGAAGCATGGGTCGTTAGTACCATTGATGATAAGGAGAGCGACATGCATCCCGCGTTTCTAGTGATAAATAAAATTGTGTGTATACAAACTGAAGATCTGATTGAGTCCGATGACTTGTATGGCGTGCTTGGAGATAGTTTGTTGTCCCTTGGGCAGTTTAACGACAATCAAGAACGTGTCGATTACCCGGAAATAATCATTCCCGATGGAGTATTGGAGTTGACACTTGCTGAGCACGATGTTGCAGATTCCGATGATGTGCTGGGTGTCATTGATCTTACTCAGGACATGGACATGGACAGGGAATTTGGAATACTCGAGGGTAGGGCAAGATACAATGTTTACTTTTTTGTTGCTGGCGAGCCCGACGAACAGTTAGTCGATCGATGCCCGGAGGCTTGCCCCACTTGTGGTGGGGCGTGCCTTAGAAAGAATCATGATGGCCAGGTGCATTGGTGCGGCCGTCACGAGTGGGGCGCTAACTAATATTTCGCTGAGCTATATGTGTTCAGACTTTTCATGGCTTTGTCATGGTGGCGAGCCAATAGAGTTGGGTACAACACGATGGCAAATATTCTCGAATCGGTAACCAACTTGCTCTGCAAAAGCCTTGAAGGTGACCCGCCGCCACCCGCCATTCTGCAAACCATCGGTGACCGTCTTAAAGACCTTCTGGAAGTCACCGTTGATCCGAGCGGCGACGGCATCGGCCGTTGGTTGGACAAGCTGCACGCGATCACTAATAACAAGCAGCTGCGAGACACGCTGATCGTACGCACTCTGCAGATGAACTTTCCTCGACTGGCCGAAACCCTCACGTTGCTAGGCATTATTGGCTTCGAGTGGACGGGCAACACACTGTCCACCTTTGTCATTTACCAGGAAAGACTGAACGAGCTGCTCTCCAATCCGGGCGACTCAGCGCTGGAGCTGCTGCTGGGCAGGGTGCAAAAGCTTGGAGACATCAAAGCGCTGCAAGTGCTGGTGCTGATGCTGATCTCGTCGCCGCAGGCGTTGCTGACCCTGGAATATCGCAAGCTGGGCTTTCTCGCGCTGCCCTTGGGAGGCGTGCCTGGGATCAATTCCGAAGAATTGATCAAGATGATCGATAATCTGATCAACTCGCCGCTGAGCCTGCCGCTACCGTTTGATTTCGAGCAGTTCGCAGCACAGGCCAACCGAGCTGCTGCCGGCCCGCTAGGTTCGCTGACACTCGAAGGGCCAGATGATCCAGGCGCTTTCAACCAACTCAAAAATTTCGCGCTGGTTCTACACCTGATCCACTCCGAGCAGGTAAATAGCCACGTCGTCGAACTCCCGCGCGGCTGGACGCTGAAGTTCGCCACCGACGATAGCGGTGACAACAACTACCGCCTCCAGTTCGACGCTACTCAAGTTGATATCGCTGTACCCCGTGGAGACTTCAGTGTTGTCGCGTGTACGCAACCTGTCGACGCCAACGCGTTGCTGCTTGGCGACATCAGTGGCACACATTTCGCGATCAAGTCGGTGCGCTTCGGCCTGCACTTTCGCAGTAGCGGCCCATTGTTCGATGTACTGCTGAAGCTGGAGCAGATCGAATTTGTGCTCAAACCCGACTTTCTCAAGTTTATTAGCTTCGGCCTGAACATTCCGGTGCAGCTGCGATTCGAATCCGGGGTAGATGTGACGTACACGCAGGGCCAGGGGTTGGCTGGCCGGGTTAGCTTAGGAGAGCCGCCAGGACTGAGTGTGCAGTTTGCAACGCCGATCAATCTGAAGATCGGTGGAGCGGGCGCGGGTGTCAATCTCGATCAGGTGGTAACTCGGTTGGATGTAAAACTCGACAATGGCCAACTAAATTTTCGCGCCCAGTTCCAATACGGCGCGAACGCCCAGATTGGGCCGCTTGGTGTGGTCATGGACGGTGCGGGCGTTTGGGTCGGACGCTGGAACGGCGTTAACGGAGATCTTCTGCCACCGCAGGGCATTGGCCTGTCGCTTGAGTGCGGCCCGGTTTCCGGCGGGGGGTTTCTCAACATCGCCAACAAAAATGAATTCGCTGGTGCGCTTCAGCTCAAGATCCTCGGCATCGGCGCGTTCGCCTATGGCCTCTACAAAACGCTGCCCACCGGCGACCCCTCTGTGGTCGCGTTGATTGGTATTCGCCTGCCGCTACCGGGCGTGCAGCTCGGTTTCGGTTTCAGCGTCTCGGCATTCGGCGGTCTGGTAGGCATAAACCGCCGTGTCAATACAGACCTGGTTCGCGAGCGGCTGGCCAGCGGCGCAGCCGGCCAGGTGCTGTTCAACGACAACCCGATGCAGAACGCCCCCAAACTGCTGGGCGATACTCAGCTGTTTTTTCCTGATGAGCCGGGCATTTTTCTGATCGGACCGACGTTCCAGCTTAACTGGCTCTATATCCTGAAGCTCGATGCCGGTGTTTTTATCGAGCTGCCCGGTCCGCGCAAAATCTTTATCGCCGGATCAGCACGATTGGTCATAGGTTCGGAAGAGTTCGCGTTGGTGTATCTGCGCATGGATTTTGTCGGCGGCGTCGATCTGACCAAGTCGTTGATCTTCTTCGATGCACCGCTGGTCAATTCGCACGTGCTGGGTATTTTCCGTATTACCGGTGGCGTGGCGCTGCGCCTCGTCTATGGCGATAACAGCTATTTCCTGTTCACCGTTGGCGGCTTTCACCCGTCGTTCAATCCCGGCGCAATGGAGCTGCCGAAAGTGGCGCGTGTGGGCGTTTCGCTCGCGCTCGGTCCAGTGTGGCTGAAGCAGGAGATGTATCTGGCGATCACCTCCAACACCTTTCAGCTCGGCTCACGGGTGGAAGCGGGCATCGAGATCGGGCCAATGGCAGCGCATGGCTGGTTCGGCTTCGATGCACTTATCCAGTTCAAACCGTTCTATTTCATCGCCCGGGTCGACGCCGGTTTCGATGTCGAGTTCGAGGGGGCATCGATTTGTAGCGTGCGAGTGGAGGGGCAACTGAGCGGCCCTGGCCCGCTGGTGTTGCAAGCCCGTGCCAGCGTGCGGCTGCTGTTCATCAAGGTGTCGGGCAATGTCACGATCACGCTTAGCAGTAACCCGCCCGAGGCTGTGGTCGCCATCGCGAACCTGCCGGAACATTTGCGTGACGAGCTCAAAAATCCCGACAACCTGCGTATGGAAGGCGAGGACCGCAGCGTGGTCTTTGGGCCGTTGGAATCCAGCGCAGCCAAACTGTTCGCCCCGGTTGGTGAGCTGATATGGGAGCAGAAACGTACCCCGCTCAATCTGGCAATCGAGAAGATCGAGGGCGTGAATCTAGGCGGCTGGCACACCCTGGTTGCCACCAGTGGCCTGCCCGAGCAGAAGCCCGAAGACGACTGGTTTGGTGTAGGAACCTATATAAAGCTGGGTGACAGCGAGGCGCTCAATACCAGCCGCTTTGCCAGGCAGCAATCGGGCCTGCGAATCGCCGCAGGAGCGATGAGCACGGGGGACTTTGCAGTTGCCGAGATCGATCTGTACCTGGTGAAGTTGCCGCAGCGCATCAAGAGTCGCATCACCGGCAAACTGTACGCCAGCCTCGTGCTGACGGGCATGCTCGGTGAAAAGTCCCATGGCGCGACTCTCACCGCGGGCGAAGCGCTGGTCGCGGTCAACCAGGAAACCTGGAACAGCCACGACAAACACGGCGTAACCCAGAACGTCACTGCGCAGAACGTGGTGCAAGCTTTTGTCCAAGCCAGGCAGTCTGACGGCATCGCCCTGCCTGCGACCCAAAAGACGCTCGATCTGACAGGAGTGCTCTAGCAATGCCGGAACTCCCCGAAAAACTGACTTTCAAGGCGTGGCAGCGTTGCGCGCTCTTCGAACGTGCGCAGAAGCAAGGGCCACGCCTGGGTGGCAAGCTTGCGCTGACGCTGACCGATTCGAACACAGCGCAGCAGGCTACCGAGGATGCTCGTTTCACGCTGATAGCGGCCGCCGACGTGGCCGGGCTCAAGTCGAGTGCGATCAAGCACATGGCTCCAGCGCCATTCGCCCGCGACGCCGAAACGACCAAGCTGGTTCACATCGACCTGTGGGAGTACGACCTTCCCTGGAGGTACACACCGCAAGTCAATATGCCAAATCTGCCCCCTTGGCTGGTGCTGCTGGTCGGTACCACCGAGGAGATCCAGGTCGACGGCGCCCTGGTGACGCGCGTTGACGATAAAGTGCTCATCGCTCACAACCTGGCGGAGTCGCACCTGTGGGCGCACACGCAGTGGGACGGGCACACGACTGTGGGGCGGATCGTGTCACCACGGGGACTGGAAACCAACGGCGGACCCAAGCCGGTCGGTCTGATGGCGCAGCAGGAATACATCGCAGTGCTGGTTCCGGCATTCAACGACGCAGGGCAACTGATGTGGAACGCCCCGGCAGACCGTCAATTCGGCACCAAGGGCGTGCTCCCGGCATTCCACTCATGGCGCTTCTGGACAGCTGAGTCGGGGGACTTCGAAACGCTGGCCACCGCACTTCACATGCCTGAAGCGCGTGATGTGGGCAAAGCCAATTTGCACTACCGGCGAAAAAGCGTGGGCATCGACGAGACGTTAGAGGTGCGCGGGGCAATCACGTCCTTGCAGCAACCGGAAACTCAGCAGCAAGACCAGATCGATAAGGTGCAGGCTGACTTGGCCCTGATCACAAAGAGTCATGCTGACACAATCGGCCTACCGCAATACGGCCGCCCCTGGCTGCCGAACCCGGAGGGATTTGGCGCAGGGTGGCCGCACGAACTCAACAACGATCCGCGCCTTCGCGGTACCGCGGGCCTGGGTGTCTGGATGGGCGTGGAGGCGCAAGAAGCGCTGATGGACGCCGCTGTGGCCCAGGCCGGGGCGCTACGCGAGGCCGGTCAACGCATCGGACACCTTGCAATGGGTTTGCAGGCGGCGAGCAGCCTGTGGGATCGCCGCCTGCCAGCCGACAAAAATCAACGACTGCGATTGTTCGGCCCGTTGATGTCACGCATGGTGGCGGCCGACGGCGGTATCGTGCTGGACCGCGTCACATCCGGTAGCAGCCCGCTCGTGCAGGCATTGTTTTCAAGTGCGGCGCAGCGCATCCTGCGCGACCGCAGCGCGACGACGCGCCACGTCGCCGATACCAACGGTGGCATCAACTGCAGCGCGGCACTGGACGAAGCGAACCAGCCTGAACGTCAACCGGAGCGCGCCCCCGCCGGTCTGCCCCACGTCGATGCGATCATTCAGCAGATGGGGCTGCCAACCGTCGAAGAGATGTTTGAGCTAGACGAGCGATGGCTCAACACGGTGATGGAAAAGCTCGATGAGATCGTGCGCTTCGTCACGCAAGCCTATCGAGAAAAAAGTCAAAGTTTCATCAAGGAGCACGCACAGGACGACATTCCCGGACTGCGTAAACAGCTCGCCGAACTGCTTTTTTCCAAACTCAGGGGCACCCTGCAGAATCTGCTGGAGGAGCGCGAGTTACCCTGCGAGGCGGACGGCATCGTCGAAGAATTAGGGGATGAGTTTGGGGTGTCGCTGCTAATCTTCTGCGAGCTGGTGATGGCAGACGAGGGCGCCCGGCAGCGGCTTCACGACAGTATTCGGCGTGCGATTCGCCAGTGCCTGGCCAAACGCCGTTGCCGCGCGATTCTGGCCCACGTGCCCGATATCGGGATTTCCTGCGACGATTTGCTCGACAACATGCCGAGTGAGCCGCGGCCCGAGCAAAAACCAATCGATCTCGGGCGCTTGTCCGACACGCTGTTTGGCGCGCTCGACCCACGCAAACCCAGTGCGCCGGCGCGCATCCGCTTGTGTAGCCAGCTAGAGGGCATCGATTGCACCCGCTTGATCCCGCCCGAGTTCCCGATTGGTCTGGATTTTCCCACTTGGGGCTTGCTCAGCCAGTACGACAAGGAATGGCTGCTACCTGGCGCCAGCATGCTGGAGAAGGACTCGATCACGGCGCTGCAGACGAATCCGACGTTTATCGACGCCTTCATGGTCGGCATCAACACCCAGTTTATAAGTGAGATGCGCTGGCGCGACTTGGCGGTGACGCGCACTTGCACGCCGCTGAGGATGTTCTGGGGCCCGGTCAATTACGCCACCCACAAGCGCCAGGGCGATATCCAGCCGCTGGGCGAGTGGGCCAAAGTGCCCGCCGACCCGATCGGCGCGCTAAGCCACCAGTCGATTCAGCCGCACGACGTCGCCAATGCCAATGGCAGCCGCCTGGTGCTCACCTTCCGCAGTGACCTGTTCCGACGCTACCCGTCTACGCTGGTCTACCTGGTCAAGCCCGGTGCTGGCGACAACGTCGACGAATTGCTCAAATCGACCCCGCAGCTCGACATGCTGGAAGGAGCGCCAGACGGAGTGCCGCAGGCCGATATAGAAAAGTGGCGAAGAGATCGCAAGTTCTTCGGGCCGATCTTCGCAGGCACGCTCACACCGGAGCTGACTTTTTTCACCTTCGATGTCGCGCCCAGCGACATCGACCTGTATTGGCTGGTGCTGGACGAGCCGCCCGCCGAGCTGCGCTTTCGCAATGTCAATCCCGATGACAAGCCACTGACGAAAACCAACGCCGCCACTTTCGCACAAACGGCGCTGGATCAGCCGACGCGTGTCGCGATCAGCGGGAAGGAACTGAACAGCAGGGGTTGAATCCATGACTACCTTCACATACCGCGACCTGCGGCGCCAACGGGTCAGCGATGCGCTGACCGCGCTCCAGGATGATCTACAGGTGTTGCGTGAGCCGCTGGAACGCGAGCAGGATGCGCTTCAATCCGGTGACTGGACGGTTACCGACCGCAACTACCTGGCGGTCGCCGAGGATTGGCTGTGGGCGACGCGTTTGCTGCTCAAGGACTCCGTGAACGCCGATCCGGTGTTCACCGCTCTAGGCACAACCACGGCGATCAGCGACGAGCAGGCGGTGGCGATTGAGAACATACCCCAAGGCCCTGGCGGTCCAACGTCCGATTACATGGCGCAGGTGCGGGCCGCCATCGGCGACAACCAGGCGATTTTGACCGAGCTGGTGCACGCCGCCCATCACATCTGGCTGGAGCAGCCCGTCGCCAAGCGCGCCTACCCGTTTGACGATGTCGGCGTGTTGCTGCCGCTGCGCCTGGAGACCCTGTTCGACGCGCCGCAATCGCGCCACAACGACGACCCGACGCACTGGAAGCTTTCGCTTCGAGTAATACCTGACGAGGCCTCAATCTGCCGTGACAATGCCCACGTCAGCGCAGGCGAGCTGAGCACGCTCCGAACCTTCTGGCAGGCTGCGCGCCAACTGGGCGCGTTCGACCCTGGCTGGCTCGACGGTGATGCCGTCGGCGTGGCCTGGGACATGTTCTGCCAGCAAGTCACGCCTGCGCGTGCGGCCTGGCTGGTAGCCAACGTGCTGCCGCAGGTCGATGGCGACGAATTGCGTGTCGATCTGCCGCCCGATATGCCGCCCGATCCTCAACCGAACCGCGTCGGCGGCTTGCCGCCGCAACTGCGTGTCTGGGCCGTTACACGAGATGCCGGCGGCGTTGCGACTCGCCACGAGATCGGGCGGCTGCCGATGCAAGCCAGCGCGACGATCAGCGCCGATGCGCTGCAGTTGCAGCTGCCGAACAAGCCGGCGAACAAGCGGGAAAATATCCGCGACGCCTGGTGGGTCTCTTGGGAGACGGCCAAAGCCGTGGGATTGGCCGGCGAATGGTTGCTCGACACCGGACTGGCGCCCGCAACGCTGGAGGCGATCTATGTAATCGGTATAGGCGATGAACCGCCCGACGCGCACTTTCGCGCCCAGTCGGACGCCGGCGAGCTTGGCGTGTTGCGCCTGGGCACACCGACTAACACTGTGCATGGCGCACCCGCCGCCGACCTCGCCGCCGACGCGGAAAGCTGGCGTCTGGTGGCCAGGGCGCGCATCCGGCAACGCCTGGACCCGAGCACAAAACCGGCGTCCACGAGCGGCAGCAACATCGAGCACCACCTGACCGGCAGCAGCAACAGTTTGCCTGTTTTCCCCGGCGCGGACACGCCGGACGACACCGAAGATAGCCAGCGCATGGCCCAGGCGCTCTGGCCCGCATTGATTGGCCACTGGCTGACCGCTATCTGGGAGGTGAGTGAGGATGCCTTTCGCATGAGTCGGTGGGCATTTCCACTTCGCGACGACGCGATCCCCACCCCTGAAGAGATCAGACATGTGCTTCACCGGCCGTGTAAGGGCGATGAGCGTGAGTCACTGGCGCACAATTTTTGCCCGGAGGGGCCGCTGATGCCGCTGCGCATTGGCGACCAACCCTATGGTTTGCTTCCGGTGACTGCACTCTCGCAGTGGCAGCCTGGCGACGGATTCAGTGCAGAACAAGGCGAGCAGCGACGCGTCGAAGCGTGCATGGCCCAGGCACTGAGCGAACTGCGCAGCACGTGGGCGGCGGCAGCGCGGCGCAATGGCACTGTGGTCGGCGCATCCACGGGCCGGTTCATGGATTTGCTCAGTCGCGATGCGCTAAGCAAACGCTACATCCAGCGCTCGTTTGCGCCGGTGTCGGCTTGGGCCGCGCCGTTTCAGCTCGACCAGGCCGGGCGTGAGCAGTTCGAGGCGTACGCGCGCAAGTTGTACGACGGGGTAGCACGCTTGTTTGGTCATATGCCTAAAACGCTGCACTTGGCCAACGGCTTCTGGCAAACCAACTACCTGCCGCTGGTGCAGCCAGGGCGGACGATCTACCGCCACCAAAACGGCGAGAAACGGGCGCGGGTCGACCTCAAGCGATTTCTAATGCTGCTGCTCGACCTTCAAGAAACGCTCGACATCGACCAGATCTTCGAGCGCTGGTGGGTGCTGGACGAGACCGCTGAATACCAGATGCGGGTGCTACCCGACAGCCTCCTTATCCGACTGCTGATCCACGCCTGCCAGATCAGTACCGATTGGCTGCGCAATCAAACCGGAGGCGATATCGCACTCCCTGTGCTGAAGGCGCAAATCGAGTCCATGCGCGCGATCAGCTGCGAGCTCGACCAGCCCGACTGGAATCAGGACGAGCGCGATCCTGAGACCGGCGAGCCTGTGTTTCTTATCAAACTCCCCGATGAGCGACGCCTCCAACTGGAGCGCGCTCTGCGCGCTACGCTTGACAGCTTTGCTCACCGCATCGACCCATGGATCACCGGTTTTGCCTGGCAGCGACTCAAGCAGCACAGTGCCAGTGCGCGTCATGTTCACCGGCTAGGCGCGTATGGCTGGGTAGATGGCCCGTTTCTTGGCGCGCCAGGGCCTACCAATGCCGGGCGGCTGCACACGCCTTCGTACAACCAAACGCTGGCAGCCATCATTCTGCGCGACAAGTTTCTGTCATCGGCGCGCGCGGCCTCGGCCAACGATGGCGGGCGCAACCCGTGGGAAATGAATATCAGCTCGGGCAAGGTACGCCTGGCCGAGGAGATTGCTGAAGAGGTACGCCTGGGTTTTCATATCTACGAGATCGTTGGGCGACATGTCGAGCACGTCATCGGCACGCACCAAAAGGTCAAGGCGTTGCGCACCAGCCCCCAATACGCAATGCGCGCGGAGCGGCTGGATCAAAACGAGGTCTGCAATGGCATCGAGGCGCTGAAAGGTCTGCTGGCCGGCGATCCACAATTCCCTCTCCAAGAGAGCCAACGCGCTGCGCTGCTGAAATTGCACGAAGCCCTCGACACTTACGGCGACCTGCTGTTGGCCGACGGGATAATGCAACTGATCAATCGCCAGGCCGATCGCGCCGCCGAGACGATGGACGCCGCCGCAGGGTTTACGCGTCCACCAAGCTTCGAGTTCATCCGCACGCCGCCTTCGGGCTATCAGCTAGAAAGCCTGGTGATGGCGGTCGTGCCATATGTGTCGGTGAGCACGGTGCCTGATGATGGGGGGCCGATCCGACTGGCCGATCCATCGCTGGCGGCCTTTGTCGATGACCGCCTGGGTGATGGCTGGACATGGACCGCGACCAACCTGGACGACAATACGCAACTCGGCGCTGTGACGCTCAAGGAGCTGGGGCTCGAACCGCTTGACACGCTGGCTCTGCCAGTTGAGTTCCTGGGCGAGTTGGCGCGCCGGAAGCTGAACCGGCCATTGGTTTACATCAGTGAAGGGCATGCCCGCGAGTGGGTGGTGAAAGATGCCGAAGGCAATCCGCTCGGCAGCGTCTCGTTGGTTGACCTCGGCACGCGACCCACTGAGCTGGCGGCGCTCGATCAGACCGCACTTTACGACAAGATCCGCACGCAGATCGGCGCAGCTGTCGATGCCGTGGTGGAGGAGATCAAGCCCGACGATCTGCGACTGTGGATTGCAGCCGACGAAGATAACGCTCTGCTAGGTATGGCGACGGTTGCAACACTGGGTATTACGCCGCAGGAAGCGAGCGCCAACCAGTCGGAATTGCACCTGCGCATTCGTCAGACGCTGGGCCTTGCGCAGGTATGTATCGACCCGCCGCCGCAGCACCAACTGGCGCAGCACCTCGCGGCAGCGCTGGGTAATCGTCCGGCTGCAGGCCGCGATGTCACTCAGGACGCCTCAACACAACAGGCGGTCGATGCCGATATCTATGTCGAGCTGACCCATCGATACAGCGCGTTGCACAGCGCATGTGTAAACCTGATCGCCGGATTGCGTGCCGCCGGTAACGACGCAGCGCGAACGGTCTTGTTGCGCCGCGCGCTAGGTTGGGGTGTGACGTCGATTAGCAAGCGCGCAGATCGCGAGGCTTTGTTTGCTGCTCTGTGCGGAACGGTGGCATCTGCCAGCGCAAGTCATTTGGCTGACGTCGCTGAAGCAACCGCCAAGGCGCTGGAAGATCGCCTCGGTGGTGCGCCGGAACCTGCAAAATTGGCGGCTCGCGCACGGATCGGCGCGCAGCTGCACGACCATGATCAGCGCAAGCGCGAACAACAGCCCGATGGGATACCGACGTTGGCGCAGGCGATCGCCAACCTGGCAGCTCCCCAAGGCAAGCTGGCGATCCTGGCCTGCTGGTCGCGAAAGACGCTGCTCGGTAGCACGCAGCTGGTTGTGCAGCATGATGAGCCGGCGCTTGACGATAGCTGGCTTACCGTCGTGGCGACCGTGAGGCCGCCGCTGGCGCGGCTTGAGGCATTGCAGCTGGCGTTGGCTGACCCACTCGTCGCCTGGAGCAGTTCGCCCGCTGACCCGTGGCGCACAGGGAAAGCCAACGTCGTTAAGGCGAATCTGAAAAAACGGAGCGAAGCCTCAACGTTGCAAATGTCGCTGAACGAGCGTTTCGTCGCAGCCTATGGCAGCACCAACGCGTGGGCGGGCGACCACGTAGCAGTCGGGCTGATCGACAGCTTTAGCGAGGCGATTCCAATGCCGCACCGCAGCACTATGGCGGCTTTCGGTTTCAATGCTCCAGCTGCCCGCCCACCGCAAGCCATTCTGCTGGCTGTGCCACCGCTGGTGCGCCAGAGGCTGGACGATGATCTGGTGCAGCAAATCGTCGAGCAGACCCGCGAGCTGGCCCATGCGCGCAACGCGCATGTCGAAGATCTTGGCGACCTGCAGGCACTGGCACCCACCCTTTGGTTCCAGTCCTCTGGCCCTAACCGAGTGAGGCTGGAACCCTATCCACTGTTCAGCTAAGGACCGACACGTCATGCCGCTCACAATTGCAACTCATATACGACTGGAGCCGCGACCGCACGAACGAAACCTGGAAGCTGGCATTGCTGCGGCAGTGCACGACCCCCTCTGGTTTTTAGCGCGCCAATGGCAGATGGGCGAACACCAGGGCGAGAACGCATCGTCGCCCACCTGGGTCAGTTATGGGCTGAGCAGCCAAGGTATCAGTGCCGCAGATCCACGCTTCGACCCGATGGTCATTCCCGCAGAGGCGATTGTCGAGTCAGAGATTGATGACTGGTGGACGATGGGGCGTCGGGTGCGTATCGGTAGACGCTTTGAAGATCACCCGGCCGTGGATAATGTCCGGAAACTGATGTTTTTAAAGCCGCCGCCCCCTTATGAGTACTTTGAAGGGCAGCCTGATGGATTGATGATCTGGCTGGGACGGGCAGGGCTGGGGATAGCCGATTCCGAGTTCGGGGTCGACATCCCGATCGATAGTGCATCGGCGTGGGATAGCGCGTACCTGCTATACCAGCAGAGCGAGCAGACGGCATTTACCGCCGACCAGCAGCGGCTGATGGTGCAGCGCCACCACGGCGGGCTAATGGACTGGTACTCGGTTGACGCAATCACGCAGGCCGGCCAGGCGGTGCCTGAGCCCGAGGCGTGTGAGGCGATCCCGACCGCGCTGAACTATCCAGGCGCGCCATCCACGCGCTGGTGGGAGATTGAAAACGCCGAGGTCGATATGGGCGGCTACGCGCCAGACAGCGCGCACACACCCACAGCGCTGCTTACCGACCTGATCTTTTCCCACAGCGATGACTGGTTTCTCTTCCCAGTGATGGCGCAGGCCGGGAATGTTGTAACCGTTGAGTCGATCGAGGTGCGCGACGCGTTTGGACGCACTTATGGCAGTCAGGACAAGGACGAGGCGGGTAACCCGCTATGGAAAGGCCTGCATCCGCCTCAAGGCTGGACGCTCTTCAAGGTGGACGGCACGACGCCCGAAGACGCCGGATTGGCGTCGCAAAATTTGATCCTTTGGCACGTGGCCGAACTCCCGTTAGAAAGCGCACCCCTTGAGAGGGTGCAGTTTGGGCTGGACGAAGAATCCAATCTGCTTTGGGCCGTTGAGCGCACGGTAGATGGGCGCGAAGTCGAGCTGCGCGAGATCGATGCACCCGACTCCCTCAGGTTCAACGACGGCAAACCGTCTGGCGATGCGTGTAATGCCCGTGAGTATGCCTATGTGCCGGCACAGGGCATTGTTCCGCACTGGCATCCGTACACCCTCAACGAAGAGGTTGAGGGTGGCCAGCGCCGTCTTGTGCAGCGCCACCTCTTAGACTTCTCGCGTCAGGAGCCCGTGACCATGCCTGCGCCAGAGGCGGCAGTGTTACAGGCCGACAAAAACGATCATCCACACCACATTGCGCCGCTGGCAATTCCCGTCAATGGCATTGAGGTGGAGCGGCGCTGGATGCTGGCGAGGGATATGAACGGGCAACCCGTACTCTGGATTCAACGCTGCAGGCGCTCATTGTTGTCGCCACTGGCCAGGCGCTTGCGGTTCGATGTGATGGAGGAGGCGAACGAATAGAGTCCATCAAAAACCCAGGCAGCGATCTCCGGTGTGTGACTGGCGTATCCAGCCGCCGGCTTGTGCGTGCCAACGGTATGACCATTCGCAGTACCTGGAGCAGGCTGCATCGAAGGAAGCGATGGCCTAGGTGAACGTGGGATCGATATCGCCTGTGGCAACGATGGCGAAGCCCTGCGGCCCGAACAGGGTGTTCTGGGCGGTCACCTGCACGACATAGACGCCTGCCGGTGCATCGAAGGCTACCTGTTCAACGTTGTTGGTGCGGTCGAATTTCTGCCAGCTCTCTCGCGATAGGTGCTCGTTGCCCGGGCGCGGCTTCCGCGCGGAGTCGACCACGACGAGGTCGAGATTGTGCTGCAGCCCGTGTGCCGGCGGATCGGTCCAGGCCAGGGTCACCGACAGCCGCGTGTTCGAACGGCAGGTCACTCGGCGCCGCCACACTGAGTGCTCGGGCTGGTCGGCCTTCAGTGCGTTGTCGTCGCTGTTCGCAATGTCCTCGAATGCTATGTCGAAGCCGTTTTTGGGGTACACACCGTCCAGGTCCAGCAGGCCGAAGCCCTGGTGGAAGTTCGGTCGGCCCACGGTCGTGTCAATCGCTGACTTCCGCTCAAGCCAATGGCAGCTGTTGATCAGGGCTGCCTTCAGCAACGCGGCTGACGGTGTCGGCGTGTTGCGCTTTTCGATGAACCAGCGGCGCAGCAGGGCGGCGCTGGCGGCTACCGCGGGCGCAGCCATGCTGGTACCGCTCATGTAGCAGTACTTGTCGCCGTGGCCCGGGAAGGGCGTGGTTGGCGACGATGCGACGCTACGAGCGGACACGACGGCGGTGCCCGGCGCGACGAGGTCTGGCTTCACACGGCTCTCGTCCGTGGGCCCGCGACTGGAGAAGGCCGCCAGCACGTCCGGTACGCCGCAGATCGGCTCGTCGGCGACGATAGGGAAGGGGAAGCGGCCGGCCCAATTGCTCCAGCTCATGCCCTCGTAGGCACCATCGGGGCGCGGCGAGCACGATGCCCCGACCGAGAGCGCGTTCTTGGCCGTCGCCGGCGATTGCAGTGAGTTGTAGGCAATACGGCCCAGCCCGTTATCGGCCCCAGCCTGCTGCCCAGCGTTGCCCGCCGCAATAACAATGAGGAAGTCCGGATGCTCATGGACGAACTGGTCCACCTCGTAGGCGTCAATCGTGTAGAGTCCGGCCGCCAGTGCCCCCCACGAATTGTTGTGGATGCGCACGCCTTTGTCGTAGGCCTCTTGAAACAGGTCGTTCAGGTCCACTGGGATGCCGCTGAACCGACCGCTTGCGTCGGCCAGCGTTTGCACAAACAGCTCTGCCGCCGGCGCCACACCCAGGATCTCGTGGCCGGACGCGGTGCCGTCGCCCGCAATGATGGCGCAGACATGGGTACCGTGGCCGGCAGGGTCGCCCTCGATGGTGTTGGTTGCAAGGAGCACCACGTCCTTGATGCGCGTCCCGAAATCGGGGTGCGTACGATCGACACCGGTGTCCGCGACGCCGATGAGTTCGCCCTTGCCCTGGGTCGGGCCCGGTGCGGCGGCGTCGGCCGCCGGGGCGTGTATACCCGCGCGGACGAATTGTGCGTCGATGGTGGGATAGTGGAAACGTTCCACCACCGAGATTTGCGGCACGCTGCCCAGGTTCTGTTTCACCACTTCCTCGGCAGCCCCGTCTGCGAGCCAGAGGCGGGCGCGATTGCGGCCCACCACGACACGCTCCAGGCGCGTGTCGGTCATCAGGGCCGACGCCACTTGCTGCAGGTCGCGATTATCGTGGCATTTGATGTCGAAGATGACTTCTTCCTGCGGCCGCTTCGGGCTCATCACCTCGATTTCCTCTACGACTCGCAGTCGCCGAAGTGTCTGCTCAGCGGAGAAAGGCACAATCCGGCGCACCTCAGGGCGCAGCAAGAGGTCCACCCTTTGGTCGTCCGTCAGCTTTACCTTGTAGGCGAACTCGGGAACGTAACCACCGAGCGCAATGCCGCCGGCTGCGATCTCGGCCCGGAGCGGGTCACTGAGCGGGCCGAAGAACTGGACGACGTAGTACTCAGGGCGGCCCGGTTGCGCGAGATCCCGATATAGCACGGGTTCCTCGGCGCCAAGCGCCTCGGGCGGCGGCGGGGTGGTAGGGTCGGGTTCTAGCCAGCCGATCGTCAATTTGCGGTCCGCGGTGGGCAGGACCTCGACGATCTGGCCAAGGCGCTCGAGCGCCTTGATGTCGCGGGCTTTGAGACGACCGAGCCGGTACGCACCCTGTCGCTGGAATTGCCCGTGCCGCAGGAGAGCAGCCTCGGTGGCCTTCACGCCCGAGCCGCTAGTCGCCATGACGCTAACCAGGATCAGGTCCGAAACCTTAACCATATCGTCCACCCTCATTGACTGTAGTATTGCGAGACTCCGTCTTCATCGGTCAAGAAGTCGGGCAGGTGTGCAAATGTCGCTAATCGGCCGAAGTACCCTGGATCGTCCACTATGGTCAGCGTGTCGAGGATGATCGACGCCACTGGCGCCACCTCTGCCAAAGCAGCGAACTCATCGTCGGCTTGCAGGTCGAGCTCGATCTCGGCGGGTTCGTCGGCCAAGGGAAAGAATGCCGCCCGAGACCGCGCTCGCTGGATGTCCGACATCTCGTCCGCGAGGATCGACCGCGCGAAGTCGAGTGTGACGTTGTTCAGCGGCGAGGCCGGGTGGTTCAGGTTGAGCCGCTTGGCGCGTCCGCCCACCGTAGTTGCCTCGCCCGCGGCGGGCGCGATGCCGGCAGTCGTCATCAGGTCCGCATCGCCGTACCGCGCGTGGCCGGCCACCACCACCAGGCGCACATTGGCCTCGGTCGCAGCCACCAGTGAGCTGTACGGATCGCCACCTTTATCGTCCACGACCAGCAGGTCGGCGTAACGGCCTGCCGCCAGCACACCCAACTTCTCGCCCCAGCCAGCCGCCTGCGCAGCCTTCACAGTGACACCCTCGGCGATGGCGCGATCGGTCAGATCGGCACCTTGAGCATCGGCGACACGCCGAGCGACTTTCATCTCCAGGAGGATGTTACGGCTTCCGGACGGCGTCCAATCGCTCCCTAGCGACAGCGATACGCCCGAGTCCAGCACGGCCTTGAGGTTCAGGGTTTGGCCGTAGAGGAGCAGGTTACTTAACGGCGACCAGACCACCTTGGCGCCGGCCTCGGCCAGCCGGTCGAAGTCTGGGCGCTTGAGACCCACGCAGTGGATCGCCAGCATCTTTTCCGAAATCAGGTTGTGCGCTTCGAGCAACTCGAACTGGCGGTGCGCCTTCGCATCCGCGCCCTCCGCAAGGTGGAAGAAGAACGGCGCCCCTGAGTTGATCAACCCGCGGAAATCGACGAGGTCCTCGGGCTGGTCGGTCAGGTCGCCGACGCGGTGGCGGGCGGCCTTCAGATGGGGATCACCCGTCACCTCGAAGTTGCGAACAATACCCCGATAGAGCGATTCCCCGCGGAAGCGACTGTGCATGCCCTGGCCAGAGGTCACACCGCCCATTAGCAACTTGGCCTCGACGTAGCGGACGATGGGCTTGATGAGATCCTTGCGCTCCTTCGCCAGGATGGTCATTGGAATCGAGATGAAGCGCCGGTAGTCTGTGAGGCCTTGCCACTGCGAGCGATTGTCGAAGCGTCGGTTGGCGTTCCATAGTGGCAGGATGTTGTAGGCAAGGTGGTTATGCAGATCGAGCAGGCCGGGAACAATCACCCCTGCGGTCTCGATCTTCGCCGCTGCTTCGAAGCTCGGGGGCGGCGGGGCATCGCGGTCCTGTACTGCCACGATCAATCCAGCCTTCAGATACACCGCGCCGTTCGGGATCGGATCGCCCGCCATCGGCACCACTTTCCCGAAGAGGATCAAGGGCGGTGCCGATGGCGCGGCGGCATCGAGCGCCTGGACCTCCAGGCCGGGCCGGGGCGGCGCCATGAAGTCGGCCAGCAGCCGCTCTTGGGTTGTGCGTTCGGTCAGCGGATCGGGCGGTACGGCCGCCGCCGCGTCCAGCGGTCCCACAGCACCCACCTCGAGGGGGCGCAGCTCGGCGCGGTAGTCACAGGGGCCGATCCTGTAGAGTTCGTTCGTGCAGAACACGCATCCGCCGCGCGGACGCTCCAATCGACCGGTCTGCGGGCGAAAGCGGATCCGGCCCGCGGCCACCTCCTGGCGAAGCTGTTCGATCGTTTTCGGCAGGGCTACCTTAAACTGTGCCGGGTTGGCCGATGCATGTGGCATAAACAGCACCCGGGCGTCTAGAAGCGTGCCATCGGCCAGGTGGCCGTATTGCAGTCGGATCTCCCGCTGGGCCAGTTGATCCAGGTCTTCGTCGGGGCTCGGCGCGCCCTGGGGACTGAAGTGCGTCTTGAGCGCGGTGATGAAGGGCCGCGCGGTGGTGGCGCTGAATACCAGGATCACCGCCGGCAGACTCTGCAAGAGCTGCCGCAGGAAGTGGGTTCGTTCGTAGAAACACTCGGAGACGATCCCCTGTTCGCGCTTCGCCCCCATCAATGGCAGGTCCGGCGCTTGCGGATTGGGTCGTGAGGTCCAGCGCGCGGATGGGCACGCCACCATGTTGGCGTAGCTCAGGTCCTCGCCGACCACGAGTTTGCCGGCCGGCCAGCCTTCGGCGTCGGCCAAGCCGTCGAGCAGCGATTGGTAGGCCAGGTACATCGTCACCGGATGGAGCTCGACCGGGATCTCAGTACCTTCGGGCATTAGCGGCTCCGCCACGCCTGGCCCGTCCTGGCGTCCGGCCAGGGCCGCCGCGTAAGCCGCCTCCGGCATGCGCAGCTTGGCTGTCGAACGATAACGGAAGTAGTGGGCGTATTGGAGATAGTCCTCGAAGTACGGATTGAGCGCGTTGTGATCCCACCAACTGGGCAGGTTGGGATTGATGCCGACGCACATGATTGGCGCCTTGCGACAGCCCGACAGCACCTCGGGCAAGAGGGGCCGCTTACCGCGGTACACTGCTGACTGGATGACGCCGGGCGCGGGCGGCGGGCCCGATTTCGCATAGTCGAAGCTATGGTGTAGTCCCCACTCGGCGAAGTGGCCGCAGGGATGCGGCGCGGATCCTGAGTCGTAGGTTCGGCGCAGGCCCTGGCAGGGCATTACGTCCAGGACCAGTTCCACTTCGGTGGGGAGTGTGCGGACTTCGATCTCGTCCATTTCAGGCCACCATCGCCCAGACGCCAATGGCGCTGTTGACGCTCGTCCAGTAGCCGTAGGCCTCATAATACCAGACCGCCCAGTGCGCCTGCATGTTCAGGGCACGGCGCATTCGTGGGTCAATTTCGGCCACCTGGCCGTCGGGCAGACCACCATTGATCTGCGGATCGGAAGCATTGCGGATCACCAGCCAGTCAGGCGCGGTCTTTTCGGCGTCGCGCAGTTCCTTCACCACCATGCCCAGGACGGCATCGCCCATCTCAACCCCACAGCCCTGAAGTTGAAGGTCGTTGGTCGAGGTTCCGAACTCGAAGAAATCGGTGGTCAGGATGGGGTGGAAAGCCGGGAAGTCCTGACCGTCCAACCGCAGGTTCGGATCGTTTGGATGGCCCGGAACCAGCCCGCCCTGAGGCCAGGGGTACTTGGTGCTTGGCGGGCCGAACGCCGGCTCCGTAAGTTTGGTGGCGTGCACCTTCAGTAGAGTTGCCGCCTGAGCCAGTCGGGAGGTCGGCAGATTGTGATTGGACGTGTACCCGGCGTGAGCGAACGCCTCGTTGGCGAACTCCTGCGAGAGCCTGAACTTTGCTCCTCGGGTGATCATCACGTCGCCTAGTTCATGGGCCGGCCAGTTTTGTCCACCGATCGAAGCCTGCCCCGTCGGTGGAAACGTCGCACCCGCCGTGCCGACTGTGATGACGAGCGACGGCTTAACTTCCTCGATTATTTGGCGGAAAAGATCCGCAACCGGTAGCGTTGCTTTACCGGGCGCCGTGCGTATGCCGTCCTGATTGAGGTGGAGCTCGGACTTGAAGAGCAGCAGTGACTTGCCCGCGATCTCGGTGAGGTAGTACGAACCTAGCCGCCTCGCGGCGTGGGCCGGCGCGCCACCGCGGATCTTCCCTACATAGTCGCTCTCAAACTTGTGTGCATAGCGGTACCAGCTGTTGCGGCCGATACCGGGCGTCAATACGTCGGCCAGGGCTTCGACCTCGGCGACCGTCCACGTCACCACCAGCACATCGGCGTGGGGCAGTGGGGTATCGCGGTCCGGTTCCGGTATGATCGCCTTGGGCTGGGGCGCCAGGCCCGGAGGCCAAGGCAATCCAAGGTCCAGCAGGGCAGCCGCCGTCGTCGCCGGATCCAGGCGCGGGCCCAGATCCTCCGCCGTCAGACCAAAGTCGATTTTTTGGCGTTCGAAGTCGGGTTCGATGAATGGCATGGGCGCTCCGGCTAAGTTAGGGGAAACGGCTGACCTTCAGGCTCTTGAACAGGAACCGATTGGCCAGGATTGGCATGTATCTATCAGGGTCGTCCTCGCGCTCCTGGCGCCAGCGCTTGCCAGCGCAGCGCAGGAAAACCGTGGGGTTCATCGACTCGTTGCGGATTGCGCCCACTGCGACCCAGTCGGACGGCCCCAGAGGGTTGTCCATTGCGTCGACACCTTCACGGTAGTAGGCCGTGAATACCGATCCACGACGCTCCAGGCGCAATCGTGCTCCGCGGGGAGAACGACCGTCGCCCACTGGCTTGCCGTACTGATTGCTGTCGTACTCGACACCGAGGTTCCAATTGATTCGGTAGCCGTCGTCCTCATCGTGCTCGACGCCCACGTAAGGCGGCGCCCCATGCGGGTCGTAGAAGCTGTCCTTCTGGCGGAAGGTTGTCGCAGGCGTCGCCTGATGGGCGCCAGGGTCCACGTTCGTGGCGGCCATCTCAAGTGTCGTGGCCTGGCCTACGGCCTCGACGTGGTACTGCGTCTCGGCGACGAAATCGCCCCGGATCCCGACCACGGTGCCGAGGCCGCCGCCGGAGTAGTACGGCCAGTCCTTGGCCGCATACATCAGGCGATTCTCCAGGCGCTGAAGCCGCGCTTCCTCAGGCGTGGTCGGTGCGGCAGGGAACGGGTCGTCGTAGGGTGCGATGTCGATGTGGACGCCATCCTGCTGCCGGATCCACGCGAAACGGTTGGCCTTGGCATAGCCCAGAGCGATCTGGGTGGTGTCGACCTGAGTGCCTGCGAACCGGGTGTCCAGGTGCGTCAGACCACCGGGGCGCACGCCCGGCTCCTGGGGTGAGTCGGTGAGCGCCCCCCAGATCCAGGCGTGTGCCGCAAGCTTCGCCCAGTCGCTCGCCGGCAGCGTCGGTACCGAGGGCTGGACCAGCACGCCGAGGCGACCTTCATGCTCGAATGCAGCTTTGAAAGCCTGTGCCCGAGTGCTCAGTCCGCCGTCCGCGTCGAATAGCTCGTCGAGGGATGTGACTGTGCCGTCCACATTGCCGTTCAAGTAGGCAGCCTCGTCGGCGAAGGTAATCACCCGCGTTTCGGGCGCGATCGCCCGCGCCTTGGCCGCCAGCGCCGCAGTTTCGACGCACAGCACGACGCGATCCAGGACGCGGTGCAGGGCGAGCAGGCTCACGACTTCGCCGATCATTACGTCAGCCGCGTCCTCCGGCGGCAGCGGCGCGACCACGAGGTCCACGTCGTGGGGCAATTCGGTCAACACGGAATGGAGGGTAGCGATCCGTAGTTTGCGGCCGATGACGGACGGGTCGTAGTAGTGGAAGTCTGGCGATGCCGGCGGGCGGAAGGTCTCCGACATGTCCAGCGCCAAAAGGTCCGCCAGGGTCGACGTCGAAACTTTCATCGTTGTTCCCGTCAGGCGCGAGAGGTCGTCGTCAGCCGCCAGCACCAGTTGGCCGTCCACCGTGCGGCGCACCTCGATGGCCAAGCCATCTGCGCCGGCAGTATAGGCGCTCAGAAGCGCCACCAAACTGTTCTCGGGCGCGTGCCGGGCGGCCCCCCGGCGGGCGATTAAAAGCGTCATGGCCCCGGCACCGACTGGCAGACGCGAATGGCGTTGGCGATCTGCGTGAGCGTCGGATTCGACGCACCCGCCGTCGGCATGAAGGCGCAGTCGAGCACGTAGAGGCCCTTCACGTCGTGGGACTGGCAGTTGGCGTCCAGGACACTGGTCTGTGGGTCGGTGCCTGCACGCAGCGTACCGTGGTTGTGGCCGTATCCTTCATTTGCTAATTTCTGAGGATCGAACTTGCGCAGCTCACCGCCCGCATCGACCATGATCGTGACCACCCGCTCCAGGCAGTACTTGCTGATCTCCAGGTCGTATGGGTGGTGCTTGTAGAAGACTTTCGCCATCGGCACGCCCCAGGGGTCGACGGCCTCCGGGTCCAGCTCGACGCGATTGGATTCCATCGACATGGTCTCGCCAGTAAACGAGAACTGCACGCCGCCCTGATCGCGCAGTTCGGCCAGACGGTTCACGAGGTCGGCGCCCCAGAGATCGCCAGCGAGCTTTCCGGCGCCGCCGGTGCGCGAGATGCACTTGATCGGAGGCGCGACCGTCATCGGGTCGTAGATCGAAAACTTCCCGCCCTTGGTTAACTCAGGCCGCTTCGGATCGCGGATCACATAGAGGTCGCGCAGCTGCAGGCTACCCAGCGATGTCTTAGGCTGGAAGATGCCCTCCGGCCCCTCGTTCCATGCCGGCTGGCCGGGAAAGGTCAGTTCGGCCGTGCCCTTTGTATGGTAGGTCAAGTACTTGCCGACGTTGGGATTGGGCACCTTTGACAACAGGAAGAGCCGCGCCGACTCGATCGCCTGGATCGACACGAAGACACGCGACGCCTTGATGACCTGCCGCGCGCCTTTAGGTTCGGTGATGTACTCGACGCCCACGACCTTACCCTTTTCGTGGACGATGCTAGTCACGTAGTGCCCGGTGCGAACCTCGCACCGGCCGGTTCGTAGCGCGCGGGCGAGCACGGTGTTGGTACTGCTCGACCGGTCGTTCACCGCGCATCCGAAGCCCTGACAGAAGCCGCAGAACGGGCAAGCAGGGCGGCTATCGAATGTACGCGAGTTGATGCCGCGCGGGCTCAGGTAGGGTTTCATCCCGGCCTTTCCAAAGGCCTCGACCAGGAACGGCGTCGATCCGTGCGGTCGGATCGGTGGCATGGGGTAGTCGTAGCCGGCCCGCGTTGGTTCCTGCGCGGGGCTTTGGTTGGTTCGGCCCGAGACCGCCCACTCCCATTCGGCCATCTCGAAATAGGGGTGCCAGTCGCTGTACCGCCATGGCCAGTCGGGCATTGAAACGTCCGCAGGCTTTTGCGGCATCACGCTCGAGAGGGTGAAATCCTCCTCGGTGTAGCGGGGCAGGTTCGCTTCCCAGAGCATTGTGGAGCCGCCCACCATGTTGCCGATCCACCAACGCTCGACCCGGCGCGATTTGGTCGGATCGACGGCGTCGACACAGATTTGGCCGTCCTCGATCGATGGGATCAACGCCTTGTGCTCGCTGAAGTGAATCTCGTCGAAGGGCAGGAACTCGTCGGGGTGGCGCCAGTCGCCTTTCTCCAACACCAGGACGTTCCAGCCGCGTTTGGTCAGGACCCGCGCGGCGGTGCCGCCACCGGCGCCGCTGCCAACGATGATCGCGTCATAGGTCTTGTCCATCATGCATCCTCCGTCGCCGGCAGCAACGGATACCCGATCGCCCGCCACATCTTGGCCCCACGGTTACCGCCCCAGCGGGGATCGCCGAAACACCCCTGGTAGCAATGTCGCAGCAGTGTCTTGAACCAGGTCTTCTGGTCAGCCGCGGCGATGCCGGGCAGTCCGCTGACCTGCAGGCCGTTCAGCACAAAGTCGACCTCCGCCTGCGTAAGCCCGGTGAGCGGACGCCCGAACTGGTTCAGTGCGTAGCCGTCGAGGCTCGCCAATGCAGTGGGGTAGAGCGTCCGCCAAGTCGATATCTCATGGTAGGCGTCGGCCGTGCGCCCTAGCAGCCGGCTAACGAAGTTGGCCGCGCCAACCTCACCTGCAGACGGAATCCCGCGCCGTGCATCACCCGGTAGCAACCGGTCCATGAGCACCGCGAGCTGGGCAAGTTGTTCCGGCGTCAGGCCTTCGGCCTGCGAAGTCTGTGTCCAGCTCATAGCCCCAGCTCCTTCTCCAGCATGGCGATCAGATTGATGTAGAGCGTGATGTCCGGCGGCCCGATCCGGCCGATCAGGTCCGCCATGAGCGCGTCGTCCTGGTCGCTCAGACGGTCGCCGATCTTCTTGAAGAGGATGTCGTCTTCGTACTTGCCGTGGGTTTTGTAGAGGTTCGCGAAAGCGCCCAGCAGGGCCGCGAACTCGACCGTGGCCGCCCGATTGCCCATGCAGACGCGCCGGTAGGCAGCGCCCATGGCCCGGAAGTAGGCCCGCCCTTGGTCGTGATCGACCAGGGTGCCGGCCAGGTCGGCGGGATCGACCCCGCACATCATCGCGAATGGGAAAAGTACCTCCTCTTCCTTGCGGTGGTGGTAGGTGTCCACGAAGTTGTTGGTGAGCCAGACGATCAAGCCCATGGGCCGCAGTAACGTGCGCACCTCGTCGCTTGGCCCCAGGGCGTCCAGCTTCTCCTTCAGCTTGACAGCGCTCAGCACGATTCGCTTGGCGATAAGGTGGTCCTCCTCCAGAAGGACTTCGCTCAGCCGGCCGCTGGACGTGTCCGAGATCTGGCCGGCGGCGAGCGGTTTCTGGAGGAACTCCCGGCCCGGCGGAAACGGCTTGAGCACCGCGCCCATACCGGCCGCCTGTGCGCCGACTACCTCGGACAGATTCTCGCCAATGAAGATGCAGTCCTCTGTGAGCAGCCCCATCTTCGCTGCGGCGAACCGGTATATCGCGGGATCCGGCTTGTCCGCGTTGGCGTCGTGGTTGGTCACGAAGCCATCGGGATCGATGAACCCGTCGATGCCGGCGTCCTTGACCATCTGTAAGCCTGCTTGGGTCGAGACGTCGCTCGGCAGGTTGGTGATTAGCCCGACACGCAACCCCATGGCTTTGAGACTCTTGAGCAAGTCGACGCTCGTGGGTCTGTACAGGACCAGGTGGCCCTTGTAGTCGACGATACCGAGCGTATCGCGGATGTCGCAGAATACGGCCTTAGCCATCGCGTCCTCCTTTCCTTGGTGTCACCAGTTGATCGCGGTTTCGCCCAGCGCTACGAGTTTCGTATTCACTTCATCGAAGGGGTTCGGGCCCGCCAGGAACCCTTGCGCGGCGGGATGCAGCAGACGTACCTCGTCCACTTCGACGCCCCAGCGACCTGCGGCTTCGGCGGTCTGGCGGATGCCTATCCTCTGTGCCAGCGTCTGCGCGTATCCGCCCAGCAGCAGGTAAACGACCGGCCTGTCCTGGCGCGCCGCAAGATGACGTAACACGCCGCCAACCACCGGCGCCCAGAATGGGATATGGCCGAGCACCTGTTCTGGCGCGCCGCCTTGCAGATAACGGGTCAGCGTAAGACCGGCGTTCAGGCACAGCACGCCGTTCTGCTGCCAGCGATCGAACAGCGCCTGTGGAGACTCGAGCGGCAGTGCGCCCGACATCGCGTCGGCCACGACCGTCGACCAACCGTCCTGGGTAACATAGGCCGATTTACCCGTGCGCGACTGTGCAAGCTTCTGCACGAGGCATCGGAGGCTAGGCGCTATCTCGTTGGATTTCGTGGGCCAGGTCTGGAGGTCGCCTTGTTCAAACGAGCGGCCAGTGGCGCGTGCAATGCGAGGATAAGGGTCTTGGCCGACAAGCACGCACCGGACGTTCTCCGGCGCCAGGCCGTCGAAAGCACGGAACACGTGAGCGTCTGCCCGGGCGTCCGGTAGCGGACTTGCGCGTCGTGCGGGGTACACCGGCTCGGGCCCGAATGACAGGGAGGGTGCGACGTCGGCGGCGGCGGGCTCGACTGAGCCCAGGACGCTTCGCCAAGGCGAGGGGAGATCCAGCTGCCAGTCGGTGGAGAACAGAACAAGCGCATCACGCAGGAGCATTGTTCACTTACCTTCCCACCGCGTCCTCCTACATCAGCGCACCCGTGGTGGGATCCACCGGCACTTCTAGGAAATAACTGAATACGCGTTTGCGACCCAATCGTCGTTACCGGTCAGGACTCGATTCGATGGCTAGCCCATAGGCAAATCGCCACCATATTCGCTATGTATAGCACTACCCACTGAAGATACAAGGTGAAAGCAAGTGGGAGTTTTCGACTTCAATTCTGGCAGGAATTGGTGAATCAACCTGACCCCAGTCATGCATGTTGCTCCGCGAGGTGCCGGGCGAATCGTTGACAGGGGATACCGAGCCTTTGGGCCGCGTAATCAGCAATCCGCGATGGCGGATATTTTCAACGCAGCTCTGCTATACCTTTCTGGGAATGCTCCTCTGCATGGCTGATCATAAGGAAAACTTCAATGGAACCGTTCGAGCTGGTCGGAACTTATACCTACCGTCGTTTGAACAACGAACCGGCCATTGTTGGCGATTTCAGTAAGCTTCAGCTTGCTGAGGCCGAAATGACGATATTTTCCAACCTTGGCGGTGTCATTACCGGGAGCCTTTCCTGGCCCGAAAATGAAGAGGATACTCAGCGCGCGGTACTGATTATTACTGGCCAGGTCGTCTCTCGTGAGCCGTTAATTCTCCGCCTCCACGGCACCGGGGCCAAAGGATCCTCCACTGAGGGCTACGATTATGTTTACGACTTAACGCTCGCACCACAATGGCCCGAAACGACTGACCGCCGTACCTGCCTCGTCGGCTCGGTCATGCGTGCCAAAGATCACGGTAACGATGCTGCCGGGGTCACAGCAAGTGTCGTTGCAGTACAGCGAGAGTTCGTGGAGCCAAGAGATATTAAAGGTGTCGGTTTATCGTCATCAGTCCTTGCCATGCTCTCAAGCAAGTGGCATAGGCTATGGCATGCTACATGGCATACCGTGCGGGGAGGGTGGCCTAATTTTAAGAACCCCGATACCTATGCCGACATCACCAAGCTTGGTTGGGCGGTCGAGCGTCCGCCTCGCAAGGCTCGAGACCAAGGGGGTAGCTTGATTCTCGACAATGGGGCTGGAGAGGATTTTCTTTTCATGCACCGATGGATGATCAAGATGGTGCATGACAGTTATGTCCGAGAAGGTTTACCGCCTCCCACTTCCTGGGAAAATATTCCGTCTCCAGGTCTTGCCCAAACTGTTTATGCTCCGGTCAAAAACGCATCGGGTGAGGTGATCTACAGCAAAGATCTCACCCTGTCCGGCAACATGGTCCCATCCACCTCCGAGTGGGCAAAATCTTCGGATTATTTCGCAAGTGTCATGCGGCAGTGGGAGCTGCAGTTTAAAAGTCCTACGACGCTCGCCAGTCTAAGTCTTGGGGCATTGGGCAATTTGCTTGAGTTCACCATTCATAACGCGATGCACAATCGATGGGCTACGCCAGCTCGTGATCCCGAGACAGGGCAGCTGGTAGTAGATCCGGTAACAGGAGAAGCCTCCGAGCGAGGCCCATTCGATTTTGCCGATAAGTGGAATTCCCCAAAATACGATTACCTTGGTGAGTTCTACTCATCTCACGTAAACCCGGTTTTTTGGCGTCTTCATGGCTGGGTCGACGATCGGATTGAGGACTGGTTTAAAGCTCAAGAAAACGCTAGCCCCGGAAAAATCAAGCGCCAACAAATGCTTGGTATCGATTGGTTTGAAGTTAACCCACCTTGGGTGATTACTGACACTCCGTTCCTTGGTGTGAGCCTTGACTCACATGGCGAGCAGCCCCCACATGATGGTCATGGCGGCGGTATGGTGCACGGTGGAGAGAGTCATCAAGCTGCCGAAATTGAGGCAATGCTGAAAGTCATGGACTTAATCAAAAACGATACGACTCAACCTGTGCTTTTAAACATCACGCCTGATGTTGATAAAACCACTGCGGCGCATGACCGGACTATAAGTATGCGGTTTGAGATGCCCGGTGATAGCAATGACATCCTTTAAAATATAAACAGGGGGAGGAGGGGTGGAATAGTTAGCCTTGTTGAGTACACGGTACGTGCATTTTTATGTAAGGCGATAATCTATTAACCGCTCCACACCATCTTTCCTAATGATCCAGGCAGGTCCGCTGAAGGGATGACTGGACTCGCCATAAAATGGAAATAAATCTAACTCAACTAAATACCCGTTTAGTTGAGCTAGCTAATCACTCCACGTAAAGATCATTACGTTGCCATGGGCGGTAGACCATCTTCAAGAGCTCATATCTCTCACCAGACACGCGGCGTCGGGGCTCTCTGATGTGGTCCAACCTAATCTAGCAGGGTGCCAAAATTTGAAAGTTGCGGCTGACAGAGCAGCGCGAGTGATAGTAAGGGTAACATTCCAACCGGCAAACCCCATAGCTCCAACAGCATTACGCAGCTTTGAAATCCCAGGCGTGCTGGGCACGTAGGTTCGACATTACGCTGTAAACCTGTTTTTTGACTTGTTAACTACGGTGGTTAACAAGTCAAAATTGTGGTTAACAACGGTACCGGACGAGCATTTCACTGAGCTTTTCATCTAACCAGATTTCGGCGAGCACAACGTGTGCATCGCCAAACCGTCAGGGTCTGCAAGCAAATAATGGGCGTTTGTGTTTTCCCCGTATGGCAATCTTGAAATCTGCGCATCAACTCCACGCTGAATGCTACAGATTTCGCACAGCGACGTGCTTGCAGGCTTACAGGTGGACCTGTGGCGTTAGCAATGCCGTAAACGAACAAGCGGTTACCAAAAAGACCCTTTATATCAAACGAACAGACGAACTCGCATACGGTGCACGATCACGCGAATCTAGGGCAATTTCACACGATTTCTTCCAAGATCTGCGGGCTCCGACGACAGGCATGCTCACGTGAGGCCGCGAAGAGCTAAAATGTCAGATGGGACTCATCGATGTAGTGCATGGGTTAAGTCCAATGTACTGAGTGGGACAGCACCGATTACTTCATATGCTGAAACCACGAAGAATCATTTTCGTGACTTCCTAGGTCCATGAATTTTCGAGAATATTTTTTTAAGATGATTTTTCTGATTTTTAAGTGACGACGACAGGCACCCTGTGTGGAGTACCTATGAATACGCATAATGTATATTATGTTAAATTGCATATCCTCTCCGTTTCCCTACCGTCCACTTTTCCCTTGGCATACATTGCGCCAGTCCTTCGAACTAATGCGGCAATCGCTATTCGATGCGACTCCAGACGTCTCTTCGCTGAACCCGCGCAGGATTGATTCTGGCAAGCGATGAGCAGACATTTTTTTTGCGATTTACTCTGATACGCTGCTGAAACACTCGTTTACAGGAGTTGTTCGCATGATTGGCAAGTTGATTTCGACGGGTTTCAGTTTGGCCACCTTGCCCGCCCGCCTGACTTTTCGCAGTGTCCGCGCCTTGGCCATGACGCCTGCCGAAGCCAGCCGTCTGCTCGCGGACATGCGTCAGGCATCGGATCAGGCGGTGCAGGAACTCCAGGGGCTGTTGGCCAACGTCGATGCGGACATGACCCACAAAACGGCGCACCTCAGTGCTGCCGACAAGCGCCTGACAGCCGAACTGGCCCTGCACGCCGCCGAACAACACCTGAATATGGCCGCGATCAACATTCTGCGGGCCGTCTGGCTGACGCTTCACTCGACGCCGAACTTGCCGCCAAGCAAGCCCGATAAGCGGCTTGAACAGTTACGCTGACGCCTCACTCGATGCGACGCGTTCGGCCACATGCCGTAAAGAGTCGAAATTGATATTGGCACCGGAGTCGATCGCGATCAGTGCCTGATCCCGCACACCTGTTCGCGCAACGTATTTCTTGATGCCAGCAACGGCCAGAGCGCCAGAAGGCTCAGTGATAGAGCGCGTATCGTCGTAGATATTCTTCATCGCAATGCAAAGCTCATCGTTACTGACAGTCAGTACCTCGTCGACGCAAAACCTGCACACCTCAAATCCGTGTGCGCCGATCTGTGCAACCGCAACACCATCGGCAAAGGTGCCCACACTCGGCAGCACCACTCGATCATCGGCCTGTAGGGCTGCGTACAAACAGGCTGAATGTTCCGACTCGACGCCAATGATGCGCACCTCTGGCCGCAAGTATTTGACGTAAGCCGCGATGCCGGCGATCAAACCGCCACCGCCTACCGGAACAAAGATGGAATCCAGCGCCCCTTGATGCTGACGCAGAATTTCCATGGCGACCGTGCCCTGCCCGGCTATGACATCCGGATCATCGAAAGGCGAAACAAAAGTTTTGCCGGTTTGGCTTGCCAGTTCTAGCGCATGAGATAAGGCAAACGGAAAACTTTCTCCGTGCAGCAGCGTCTCGGCACCGCGACTGCGCACGCCGCCCACCTTCAACTCTGGCGTTGTAGCGGGCATTACGATGGTTGCCTCGATGCCCAACTCCCGAGCCGCCAGTGCCACGCCCTGGGCATGGTTGCCGGCGGACGCGGTAATCACGCCGCGCGTTTTTTGCTCATCGCTCAGGTTAACCAGCTTGTTGTAGGCGCCACGAATCTTGAAGGAAAAGGTCGGTTGCAGATCTTCGCGCTTGAGCAGGATCTGGTTACCCAATGCCAAGGATAATGCGGGTGCCGGCTGCAGGGGCGTATGCACGGCCAGTTCGTACACCGGCGCGGCGAGGATCTTTTTGACGTACTGCTCAAGTAGGGTTTGTTGGTCGCGTGTGCTGGGCATGATCGTCTCCTGACATTGATCAGAGCCCCGAGACAGAAAATGAAAACCCGCCTCTAGGGCGGGTTGGGTGCTGCAGTCGTGAGCTAGCCCGCCAAATGAGGAATGGCGGTAATAATGCTTGGCTGACAGCGCAATACGATGGAAGTCATGCTCAGAAATTAGCTGGCTGCTGATTGCAAGTCAACAGCCAAACTCCACAAGCCTCGGCTGTCATACGCCCTGTTTGTTGTCCCGGGAAAAGAAACATTAAATCCGTCGCCCAGATACTTGACGCCTGGCTCACAATCAGTGCAAAGAGGAAACCGTTATGGCGTGTTTACCATGGACGCCGTTTCAACAGGAGGACTGCAAATGGATCTGAAATTCAGTCACGTAGATGTACTGGTCAAGAATCTCGACGAAGCCTGTGCTTACTACGCGCAGGTACTTAACGCCAGGATCTCCAAAACCCTCGTCTGGGAACGAGGTGGTCTGCATGTGCGCTACGCGATTGCGCTGATGGGCCAAGAGCGTTTCATGCTGGTACAGCCGTTGGCGGGGAATCTGAAAGCGCTATTGGATACGTCCGGTGAAGGGATGATTTACCGCCACTGCTACTCGACACCGGACATTGAGAAAGCCTATGACGAATTGATGGCCGCCGGTGTTCAGCCAGAAGACGAAAATGGAAAGCCATTGGCTCGTGCGAACCTGCAATCCCCGTCTGGGGCACGCATCATTTGGTTGCCCAAACGCTTTGGGCACTTCTCTATTGAGATACTGGAAGATAAAGCGCTAGAGGCATTTATCGAGGCTGCGTTTTCCTAAGAAAATTCTGCAGTGGGTGCGGGCTTTGTGAGTGCAAGGCGCGCCCTGAAATGGCTAATGCTTTCCAATGAGGTACCGCTTTCCGTAGTAGCGCTGCCCTTCTTAGTAATCACCCCTGCCCTCTCAAGCTCTCCATTCAAGCGGCACCTGATTAGACGAAGAACTCGAGTGATTTACCGAGGTAAGTCACCGACACATGGTGCTCTCCCGACGCCGCTAAGTCGAAGGGCTCGCACATCGCTCCCGTGGAGATGATATCCCCCTCTCTGAGGGTATAGCCTCGCTCGGCAGCATGTTCGTACAGAGCAGAAAGCGAATTAAATGGATCTGTGGCGGGATCCCCAAAAAGCCCCTTCGCCTTGGGCTCGCCATCCAAATACACGACCACCGAGTGAGGAAGACTACGCACCAGATCCTCATCAATGCCTGCGCAGATCGGCTCCCCGACAACAAGGGCCTCAAATCCAACGTTGTCTGCAGTGAAGCTTGGCCAGCCGACCGTCTTTCTATCTGTAAACCGGGAGCGAACGACTTCAAAAGTGATGGTGGTAGCGCGAAAATCAGCGGCCTCTGGCGCCTTACCACGTTGCGGGGACACATCACGATCCAGGATGAAAGCGACCTCACACTCAATCGTCACAGGTGCGTCTGACGGCATCTGCAGTCTCACTCCACTAGCATGAAGGCGGGCACGTTCGAGCTGTCCAACCAGAGGTCGATCCAGGTTCGCCAAGCGCATTCCTGCCGGACTGCCAACACCCAGCTTCCAGCCAGCTCTTTCACCACCCGCTATGCTGAACAGTTGCTCCTGAGCCTCGTAACCTTGGTCTAAAGATTCGGGCCTGACATCCGCAGGCAGAGAATCCATGTGCTGACCGCTACGCCAAGAGTCGAGAATGAGCCGCGCTGGGGCAGCGGGATCGAAGCTTTTGAATGTCATCGGAAGTCCTAGATTACTGAGCGTCCAGGCAGAAATATGCCTTTAACACTAATGAAGACACCATGTTTTTATTAGCTTTAAACTGAGCACCACCATTAAAGTTACGCACTGCAAAGCTTACGAGAACGGCCGCTGAAGAACGAAGACGTGCCCTCGCCACTGTAGCTCATCGAGCGTCTGGATTAATTGGTTTTCTCAGCAAAAAACTGATGCAGTTGATCACGTGGAGACTGCAAATCCTGCAAGATCGGCAGCAGTGTGTTCATTCCGCGAGTGCGATGAGCTTCCAACGCAGCTCGCGCCAATTCCGGTTCACGACGGATAATTGCATCCAGAATCTCCTTATGATCCTGATTGGATCTCAGAGGCAGTGGACGCTTGTCCAAAGTCAGTAGACGTGCTCGATGCGCCTTCTCCCGGACATTCGCAGCAAGACGAGACAAGAGTGGGTTACCGCTGCTGTCGACAAAAAGCGTATGGAACCTGTCATCAGCACGAGCCCAGCCCTGCAAATCGTGGTTTTCCAATGCCTTTTCGCCGTCAAGCCGAGCTTGCTCAAGCTGCAAATCGACACCGTCGTCTATATCTTTAGGGCGTGAAGCCAGTCGGACAACACCCAGGGATTCCAGGCTCATAAGGATTTCATAAACGTGGGCCATCTCTTCTGCCGTAACAGTAGAAATAGCCACCCCCTTGCGCGGCAAGAACGTCAGCCAACCTTCCTGTTCAAGCCGAACGACTGCTTGATGAACAGGCGTACGACTGAAATCGAGGTACGCGGCCAATTGCTGCTCGGAGTGCTTGGAGCCCGGTGCCAGAGCGCAGACCAAGATGGCGTCCTTGATCTTTTTATAGGCTACATCGCTCAGCGGGAGCTCTTTGCCTACCTTCTCGGTTACCAGTGCTTCCATGTTACCTTCGTCTTGGGTCATCTGGCGCCCGGAAAGGACGCCATATTTCCAATCATCGGGCTTACCAAGCAGCTCCGTCAACATTTCAACTCCCTCGCCATCACATACCTGCATGCGTATTTCGTTAGACTTCCTTGCGTCTCAGGGACTCGGGCGCACCGAAGAACAACAGCGCAGAGCAAATCACACACAAGCCGGCAATTAGATACAGAGCTAAAGTTGTGCTTCCTGTGACATCGGTGATTTTGCCGATCATCAGAGGGCTCACCACCCCGCCGAGCTGACCGCAGGAGTTGATCAACGCAATACCTGCTGCGGCACCAGAACCCGTGACTATCTTCTGCGGTAGCGTCCAGAAGGTTGGAATGGTCGTCAGGATGCCGATACCCATGATGGTGAGGCTGATCATGAGGTACACAGGCTGAGTCGCGAAGTACGCTGCCCCCAGAAAACCAACGAAGGTGACTAGCATGCAGCCGCTAAACACAACTCTGCGGTTACCCAGGCGGTCTGCATATGCACCAAGAATCAACATGCATACACCACCCAACAGATAAGGGAGCGCCGTCAACCAGCCGATGGTCATCGCATCGTCGAAACCGGCGCTACGAATCATCTGAGGCATCCAGAAGTTCATTGCGTAGGAAGCGTTCTGTACCAGGAAGTAGACAAGTGCCAACAGAATGAACGCCGGAGATTTGATAGCAGCCAGCAACGTATGGCTTTCAGCAGTCTTGGCGTCTTTATCCAACAGCGAACGAAGGTGTACCTTCTCCTCATCAGTCAGGAACTTCGCATCCTCTACACGATCGACGAAAGTTCTGAGCACCAAGAAAGCCAGGATCAGGCATGGGATACCGCCCAACAGAAACAGCCAATGCCAGCCTGCGAAGCCAGCCACTCCGTCAAAGTTACCCAGAATGAAGCCAGAGATCGGAGCGCCAATGATCCCAGACGCAGCCAATGCAATGTAGAGAAGCGAGCTTACGCGTCCTTTCTGTTTAGCTGGGAACCAAGTGGAGAGGTAGTACAGAATACCTGGAGCGAAACCAGCCTCTGCCGCGCCGATGATGAACCGGGCAATGTAGAACTGAGTTTCTGTCTCTACGAATACCATACACGCGGTCGCGATACCCCATGTGGCCATAATGCGCGCAATCCATTTGCGGGCGCCAACACGGTAGAGAATGGAGTTACTAGGAACTTCGCAGAGAACGTAACCGACGACGAAAAGTGAAGCTCCAAGACC
Source organism: Pseudomonas sp. SbOxS1 (assembly GCF_013416725.1). Classification (NCBI taxonomy): domain Bacteria; kingdom Pseudomonadati; phylum Pseudomonadota; class Gammaproteobacteria; order Pseudomonadales; family Pseudomonadaceae; genus Pseudomonas; species Pseudomonas sp. SbOxS1. The sequence continues at coordinate 120,202 of NZ_JAAVXC010000023.1, read as the reverse complement.
ATATGCCGTGTTACTTAGAGCCAGGTCTGATTGCATGTGAAATTTGGCAAAACTGATATTGATACGGTCGTACCAAGCGAACAAATAGCAAATTACGATCAGAGGAATAATGCGCAATTTCACTTTGCGCATTAGTGCCGCTTCAAAGTCTTCAACCGTGCGCACCGAAGGTGTAGTTTCGGATATAGCTTTCATGGGGATCGCCTCATTGTTTTTATAGGTCGGTCGCTTGCAGCAAGGCTGCCCGCTCTCGCTGTTCGTGGAGCGAGAACGGGCTAATCACAACGCTTACTTGAACTTCGACTCTCGGGCCTTGATCAGGTTAACCAGAGTGTCGTTGACGGGAGTAGGCACGCCTACCGTCTTGCCCAAGCGGCTGATTGAGCCGTTGATTACATCCACCTCACCACGCAGGCCAGCGGTGTGATCCAGCAGCATCGAAGGACGTGCATTAGGGATCTTTCCACCCAGTTCGCGGATGTGCTCTAAGGGGTCACCGACGTCCAGGTTGACGTTCAGTGCCTTGGCAACCGCGATGGCTTCCCGAGCACAGCCTTCAGCAATGGCCCATGCATTCGGATTGGCCATGACTTCTCCGATGGACAAACCTGTCGAACAGGTAGAACCGGAGAAAGTGACGTTCATGATCAACTTTTCCCAGATCATCTGTTGTGTGTCATCAAAGTGTTTTACCTTGAAGCCCGCAGATTCCCAGATATCGGTAGAACGCTTGAGCGCTTCACGTGACAGACCGGCATATGACCCGAACCAGGTGATTTCCATCCCGTTGTGATGCACGTGACCAGGAGCGCGGCGTGATGCGCCGAACCCACCAACGACACCAATTGCGAGCTTATCCTCACCTACGATAGGTGCGACGCGCTCCGAGGAGCCGAGACCGTTCTGCAGGGTCTGGACAACGGTATCTTCACCGATCAGCGGCAAGGACGCTTCAGCGGCAGCTTCAACATCAAAGGATTTGGTCGCAATGATGACCAGATCGCAGATGCCAATACCTTCAGTGGTGGTAGAGGCACTGGCGAGACGAACAGTCCGGTCGCCGCTCGCGCCTTCCACGCGAATACCATTCTCATTGATGGCGGCGACGTGGTCTTCCCACAGTGTGACCGCGTGCACTTCATGACCGACGTCGCTCATAAGGCCGGCATATACCGATCCCATGGCGCCACAGCCGACAATCGCTACCTTAGCCATTGAATTGCTCCAAACGCTCGATGATTGCGGAAGTGACGTCAGAGGTGCTTGCTTTGCCGCCCAGGTCACCAGTCAGCACGCCATCTTTCAGTGCAGCTTCTGTTGCGGAACGGATGCGTTTGGAAGCAGCCAGCAGATAAAGATCTTGGTGTTTCTCGGAGAGCCACTCAAGCATCATAACGGTGGACAGAATCATTGCCACCGGGTTCGCAATACCCTTGCCAGCAATGTCAGGCGCGGTGCCGTGGCTTGGCTGGAAGACGGCGTGAGTCGCGCTCACGTCAGCCGATGGGGCTACACCCAAACCACCCACTACACCCGCAGCGATTTCTGAAGTGATGTCCCCGAAGACGTTTTCAGTGACGACAACGTCGTAGCGCTCAGGATTGGTTACAAACATCATCGAACCTGCGTCGATGTAGATGCGGTCGCTACCGATGCTCGGGTGACGTTTTGCAACGTCGTCGAACACCTTGCGCAGAAACGCGTTACTACGCAGTACGTTTGCCTTGTCCAACAGTGTCACGTGGCCCGGAGTGCCGTACTTGGCGCGACGTTGTTTGGCCTGATCGAACGCCAGTTCGAACAACTTTTCGCTGGTAGCACGAGTAATGGTCAGACGATCACTCATCGACTCATCACTATCTGGTTGAACATCATGGCGACCAGCAAACAGACCCTCGGTCAGCTCGCGGATGACCAGCATTTTCACGTCAGTCGCTTTGGTGCGGGTTGGAACACCTTCCAGCAGGTGGCAAGGGCGCAGGCTTGCAAACAGACCGTAATGCTCACGCATATCGATCTGTGGGGCGATCTCGGTTCCATCAGGTTTGCGGACACTTGGAAGACCCATCGCTCCTAGGAGCACTGCATCCGCTTTACCGACAGCTTCCATCGACTCTGGCGAAATCGACATACCAGACTTCTGGTAGTAGTTCGCGCCTGCTTCGTATTCGGTGTAGGTGAAGTTCAGGTCATCCAACTGGGCAGTTTGTTTGAGTACTGCCAGAGCGGAGTCCATCACTTCCGGGCCAATGCCATCACCTGGGAGCAGGGCAATTTCGTAGGAGCGCGACATGATTCAACCTCTGTGGTGGTTTGTTGTTGTGTGGCTCCTTTTTACGCTCCAAATCACTTGCATGCAAGTGATGCACGCAAGATAAATTTCAAGGAACTACGCCCTACAGTCGTGCGAAATGGCCGAGATAGAGACTTTTGGCCGAGAAAGTCACGCCCCCAGCACTTCATCACCTCTTCAAAAACGATGAACGGTTTGCTAAAGATCTGTCATTCATTCGTCTGCCAGGATGAGTAACTTCTGATCAAATCAGATGCAGTGTGACGGCAGGAACGAGCCCGGTACCGAAGGTCTCGAAGAGAAATGAATCGCCGCTCCAAAGACAGATGGAGGACATTACCCATACTTGAGGGGTGCGTTTCGAGCTTTGGAGCTCCGATCAACTGGCCGTTTTGCCATGGAGATCGCGGGAGGCTCCTTCGAGGGTTTTCCACAAGCTGCGCATCGTAGGGTTCTCATTCGTAATGGAGCAGTAGGAGCGTATCTCCAGTCGCGTGCTCCATTCATCACCACCCGCTTTTACCAACTGTCCTCGCTGAAGCTCGTCTACGACAGCGCTTTGTGGCAACCATGCCACCCCATAACCCTCGACTGCCATTCGCATCAGTAGCATCGTCATATCCGCCTCGTAGCACCGCTCCAACATGCATGCAGTCGGGCCATTCTTTATGACGATGTCGGCAACGCGACCTAGAAAAGTCGTGGCTGTATAAGCGAGGTGCGGAACTGTCTTGCTGGAGGTACCCGGTAAGGGATACAGCGGATTCCCTTCGCTGTCAGGTGCGCACACAGGAATGAACGCGTCATGACCCAAGGTCAAACTCCCGAACTTTTCCGAATCGAGAAGAATGGGCGCCAAGGGGTGATGATAGACAATCATCAGATCACAACTCCCCTCCTCCAGAGATATGACCGCGTCGTGGATGTTGGCGGCAACGACCCGCGCATTGAATTGCTCATTGTGCTGCTGAAATTGCTTCAGCCATTTCGGCAGGAATGTCATCGACAGACTGTGGCCGGCAGTGACCTGGATGGATCGCCCTGGCATCCGCTCTACCTCGCGAAGGCTTGAGCGCAGCCTCATTAACCCCGCCAATGCCTCGCGACTTTCTTCACAAAATGTGCGGCCAGCAGAGGTCAGTTGGACAGGATAGGTGCCACGATCGACCAACTCCGCACCTACCCATTCTTCAAGTGACTTTATACGCCTCGACAAAGCCGACTGGGTCACACAACGAACCTCCGCAGCCCGAGAAAAATTCTTCCACTCCGCGACCGCCAGAAGGTCATCCAGCCATTTGATTTGCATACCGACACCTCATGTCCCGAATGGGCAGTTTACTGCGGGCCAGTGAGGAGCAAGCAGCAGATTCGAAAACTATTCCAAAAGCGCATGGGGCTATCGGGATTACTCATCACGCCCTTCCAGGCCCGACCCTAGAATCGAAAACGTTGGAGCGAGGCCACAGAGCTTCGACCGAATGACACTTGTCTCCTGCCAAGTAAAAAAAGCAAAAAAACCACTTGAGGAAAGCTCCGTGAAGAAAAATAAACTTCCACGTCGGATCGCAATTGGCATCGCCTTAGGCGTGCTTGTCGGTTGGGCGTGCCACCACTTCGCAGGGAGCGAACAAAGCGCCAAAGAGATCGCGTCTTACTTCTCGATGGTCACCGATATATTTTTACGCATGATCAAGATGATCATCGCGCCTCTCGTGTTCGCCACCTTGGTCGGCGGCATTGCCAGCATGGGAAACTCTCGCTCCGTTGGGCGCATTGGCCTGCGAGCCATGGCCTGGTTCGTTACCGCTTCGGTGATATCGCTGGCAATCGGCATGGGACTGGTGAACCTGTTCCAACCCGGTGCAGGGCTGAACATGGAGGTCGTCCAGCACGCGGCGAGCCCCGTGGTGAACACCGGGGATTTCAGCCTCAAGGTTTTCATCAGTCACGTGTTTCCCCGCAGCATTGCTGAAGCAATGGCCAACAACGAAATCCTGCAAATCGTGGTGTTCTCGTTGTTCTTCGGGTTTGCCTTGGCGGGTGTGAAGCGGGCCGGTTACACAACGATTGTCGATGGCATCGAAGAGCTGGCCAAGGTGATGTTCAAGGTCACGGACTTCGTTATGGCTTTCGCGCCAATAGGCGTCTTCGCAGCCATCGCATCGGCCATCACTACCCAAGGCCTCGGTTTGATAGTCGATTACGGAAAATTGATTGCCGAGTTTTACCTGGGCATCGTGATTCTGTGGTGCGTGTTGTTCGCTGCCGGCTACCTGTTCCTGGGGCGCTCAGTGTTTACCCTGGGCAAGCTCATCCGCGAACCGGTTCTGTTGGCATTTTCCACTGCCAGTAGCGAGTCCGCGTATCCAAAAACCATGGAAGCATTGGAGAAATTTGGCGCACCGAAGCGCGTATCCAGCTTCGTCCTTCCGTTGGGGTATTCATTCAACCTTGATGGCTCGATGATGTACCAGGCGTTCGCCATCATGTTCATTGCCCAGGCCTACAACATCGACTTGAGCTTCACACAGCAACTACTCATTTTGCTGACGCTGATGATCACCAGCAAGGGAATGGCAGGTGTAGCCCGAGCATCGGTGGTTGTGGTGGCGGCTACGTTACCCATGTTCAATCTTCCCGAAGCCGGCATTTTATTGATCCTCGGCATTGACCAATTCCTTGACATGGCCAGGACTGCCACCAACGTGGTTGGCAATAGCATCGCGACGGCTGTGGTTGCCAAGTCAGAACCACATGAAGAGGCTGAAGACGCGCCAGGCACCACATCTGCGCTCCCAACCCCCACTGTAGCCACCGCTTGAGAGCATAGACATGAAAGGTAAATCGAAGCCGTCCAGCCAGTCATCGTTTGCTCGCAAACTAGGTATCGTCGGCGGACTTGGTTCACTGGCCGGCGGCGATCTTTTCTACAAGCTGGTGAAGTCCCGAGCGGTTTTGGAGGATCAAGGCCGCTATCACTTCCTGTTTGAGCAACACCCCTTCAAGGACGTCCTGATGCCCCTGGATCGGGGAACCAGCATGACCTCCAGAAAGTTCTATGTTTTCCAGGTTTGCCAGACATTCGAGGCCAGCGAGGTCAATGCAGTTGTACTGCCCTGTTTTGCCAGTCACACCTTTCGTGAGGAGATCCAGGAGGAAATTGGCATACCCGTTCTGGATATGATGGCGGCGCTACGAAAGCACGTGGATCATGTCGCTGAACGCGGCAGTACGTTGGGGATCATCGCGTCTGACTATGTTCGGCACTCAGGACTGTTTGAGCGCTATTTCGGCAATGACTTCAAGCTCGTTTATCCCAGCGATAACAAGCAATCCGGGTTGATGGGCGCCATGTACGGGGTTAACGGTATCAAGGATGGATACCTTGACGGTGTGCCGCTCGAATGTGTCTATCAGGCCTGCCTGTCGCTTCAGGATCAGGGAGCCACAATCATCTTGCCTGGCATGACTGAGCTCTCATTGGTTTGTGGTGATCTGCAACGGCGTGGTCTCACTGTACTGGATATCAACGAGATCTATGCCGCTTTCGCCACCTTGGAGAAAGGCCAATCGACCCGCCCACCTTTCAAGCTTGGGATAGTGGGCGGCGTTGGGCCAGCGGCAACTGTCGACTTCATGGGCAAGGTCGTTGCGCATACACCGGCAGGTCGCGATCAGGAACACATCAAAATGGTGGTGGAACAGAATCCCCAAATCCCTGATCGCACCGCCAACCTACTGTATGACGAAACCGATCCGACGATGGCGATGTACGCAACATGCAAGCGACTTGAAAGCTCGGGTGCCAATGCCATTGCGATTCCATGCAATACCGCTCACGCATTTGTAGAGCGCATCCAGGCGCATTTACGTGTACCCATTGTGAATATGCTGACAGAGACCGTTGAAGCCATCGTGCAGCGTTACGGTGCTGGTAAAACCGTCGGGCTGCTCGCTACGTCCGGCACAATCAAAAGTCAGGTTTACCATGAGGCAGCGAGGCTAGCCGGGCTTCAAATAATTACCCCCGGTGTGGACTACCAAGCGTTGGTGATGGAATCGATATACGGAGATCACGGGATCAAAGCAGGTTTCACAGAGGGTATATGCAAAGACCAGCTCCTAATCGCCGCAGAGCACTTATGTGAACTGGGCGCTGATGTGCTGATCCTGGGATGCACGGAGCTACCTCTGGTGCTGGAGCATAGCGAATCCTGCATGATCAAGAATCATGAGGTCGCATTGGTTGACCCGACAACCATTTTGGCATTGAAGTGCATTGAGCTTGCCCGAGAAAATACGCTAAAGCCTGGTCAGCCAGCTGGCTTGCCGATTACTTCTACCTCTACCGAACCCCTCCCGAAGCGATAGGTCTGCTCTTATATGACCTTCGGGAATAAATCCAATGTCCACTCAACACACCCTTGTCATGCTCGCTCGAGGCGGATATGCCGCTCGGGGCATTCTGTATCTGATCATAGGTATTTTCGCTCTGCTGGCGGCTCAAGACTCGACAAAACCGAAGGACAGTCAAAAAAGCCTGGAAGCATTGTTAACCCAGCCATTCGGATATGTCCTGGTTGGGCTAGTGGTGGCTGGTCTACTCGCGTTCGCAGGGTGGCGTCTGGTGCAAGCGATTCGCGACGTCGATCATCACGGTACGAAACTCAAAGGGTTAGTGATTCGCGCAGGTTTGTTAGTGGGAGGTTTGATCAACGGCGCTCTTGCGTTTTTTGCATTGGGGCTGCTCATAAGCGGCGTCAGAAGTTCAGGCAGTTCCGCAGGTGGGGAGACTAAGGATTTACTGGCGCATCTTTTGTCCTGGGATCACTCAAACGTGTTGGTTTACCTCGTGGCGCTCGTCCCACTAGGCGTAGGAATCGCTCACATCATCAAGGCATGGAATGCGTCGTTCGAGAAGTACTTTGAGGCTGACGAAGACGTGATGCGCTATATACGCCCGGTGTCTCGGTTTGGACTCATAGCCCGAGGAGTGGTGTTTATCGAGATAGCCCTGCTCCTGGTGATCAGCGGCTCCCGTTATCAAGCCACTGATCCACCAGGCATGAAGGAAGCCCTCGATGCTCTCCAGAATCTGCCCGTTGGCGGTTTGATCTTGATGGTGATGGCGTTGGGGTTGATCGCCTTTTCGGCTTACAGTTTTTCAGAAGCCGCTTGGCGCAAGATAAATATGGATGTGCCGGGAATACCGAGATCATAGTCGCCAAGTGCCCCTGATGGATACAGTCCTCGAGAAATTGTGAATTTTTCGCCCTGGGCACTCTCTCTATTTCGAGTGCTTTCGCGACAAAAGAAGCAGCGTCCCTCACATGACCGTTGAGAGCGAAGACTACTGTCCATAGACAAGGAATGATCATGACCCTTTATATTTTCCTTTTGGCCTGCGCAGCAGCGGCAAGCACAGGCATCTTTTTTAAACCCGGTCAGTGGTACGAATCTCTCGCTAAACCCGGCTTCACGCCACCCAATTGGTTATTTCCAGTCGCCTGGACGACAATTTATCTGTTACTCGCCTGGGCCGGATATCGGTTGACCCAGATACCTGGTAGTCAGGTAGTGCTGGCTTTATGGGCTGCGCAGATTGCGCTTAATACGCTATGGACACCGGTGTTTTTCGGTGCGCAACGCATTCTCGCCAGCATGTTGATCCTGACGCTGCTCTGGCTGGTGGTCGCTGCAATGGTAGTGATGGCTTTGCGGCTTGACGTGATCACCGGCTTGATCCTGTTTCCTTACCTGGTATGGCTTTGTTTAGCCGGTGCGTTGAATTTTTCCATATTGAGCAAAAACCGATGAGTTGATCTGGACCTGTCATAAATCTGCTCTCCCCTGACAAAAACGAGCCTTTTGTTCACGTTCGACGATCCCTGCAATCCCTGAGGCGCGCTGCTCTTCGATCAGGCGCGTAATTGAGCAGTGAAATCCGCTTCATTCCGAATTATGATTTAACTAGATAGTTAGCTATCTATATAATGCACAGATCATTTCAACGGGACACTTAACGTGAAGCAGAGTCACCGCCTCTCGGGCATATCAAAATTCATTCTGGTCGGGTTGGGCGTGATCATCGCCCTCCTCGGTTTGGCATTGGCTGCAGGTGGCGTGAAACTGGTCAACCTGGGAGGGTCCTGGTACTTCCTGGTGGGTGGGCTGGTGATGGCCGTTTCCGGTCTGCTGATCGCTCGCTGCAAAACGGCCGGTGCCTGGTTGTTCGCCGCGTTTCTGGTGGGCACGGCGATCTGGGCTGTGTGTGATGCCGGGCTGGTTTTCTGGCCGGTATTCTCACGCCTGTTCATGTTCAGCGCCGTTGGCCTCGCGGTCACGCTGGTCTACCCGCTGCTCAAGCGTGCCAATGGTAGCGTCCCAGGTCGCGGTGCCTATGGCATCGCTGCTGTGTTGGCAATTGCGCTGGCGGTGGCCGCTGGCAACATGTTCGTTGCGCACCCGACTGTTGCCGCCACGGGCACTGGCCCGGGCCTGACGCCGGTTGAGCCGGACAAGGCGCAAAAGGACTGGGCTCACTACGGTAATACCGAAGGCGGCAGCCGCTTCGCAGCACTGGATCAGATCAATCGCACTAACGTCGACAAGCTGAAAGTCGCGTGGACGTACCACACCGGTGACGTCGCCGAGAGCGATGGCAATGGCGCCGAAGACCAGCTCACCCCGCTGCAGATCGGCAACAAGGTGTTCATCTGCACCCCGCACAACAACCTGATCGCCCTGGATGCCGACACCGGTAAGGAACTCTGGAAAAACGCGATCAATGCGAAGTCGAAAGTCTGGCAGCGTTGCCGTGGCATGGCTTATTTCGATGCCACTAAGGAGATCGCTCAGCCAAGCAATTCGAGCATCATCGAAGCCAAACCTGCCCCGGCAGCCAACTGCCAGCGCCGTCTGCTGACCAACACCATCGATGCCCGCCTGATCGCGGTCGATGCCGACACCGGCGAGTTCTGCCAGGGGTTCGGCAACAACGGTCAGGTTGATCTGAAGGCAGGCCTGGGTGATGTTCCGGACAGCTATTACCAGTTGTCTTCCGCACCGCTGATGGCCGGCACCACCGTGGTGGTTGGCGGTCGCGTGGCCGACAACGTGCAAACCGACATGCCGGGCGGCGTGATCCGTGGGTTCGATGTGATCACCGGCGCGATGCGCTGGGCATTCGACCCGGGCAATCCGCAGGATCGCAACGCGCCGGCCGACGGCAGTACTTATGTGCGCAGCACGCCGAACAGCTGGGCGCCGATGTCCTATGATCCAGCGACCAATACGGTGTTCCTGCCGATGGGCAGCTCTTCCACCGACATCTATGGTGTCGAACGCAGCAAGCTCGATCACACCTACGGCGCCTCGATCCTGGCGCTGGACGCCAGCAGCGGTGAAGAACGCTGGGTCTATCAGACCGTTCACAACGACCTCTGGGACTTCGACCTGCCGATGCAGCCGAGCCTGATCGACTTCACCAAGGACGGCAAAACCGTACCGGCGCTGGTCATCGGCACCAAGGCCGGGCAGATCTACGTGCTTGACCGTGCCACCGGCAAACCGCTGACCGACGTTAAAGAAGTGCCGGTCAAAGCGGCAAACATCCCTGACGAACCGTACTCGCCCACCCAGCCGAAATCGGTGGGCATGCCGCAGATCGGTGCGCAGCACCTGACCGAATCCGACATGTGGGGCGCGACCCCGTACGATCAGTTGCTCTGCCGTATCGACTTCAAGAGCATGCGTTACGACGGCTTGTACACTGCGCCGGGCCTGGACAAATCGCTGAGTTTCCCAGGTTCGCTGGGCGGCATGAACTGGGGCAGCATCTCCACTGACCCGGTGCACGGTTTCATCTTCGTCAACGACATGCGTCTGGGTCTGTGGATTCAGATGATCCCATCACAGAACAAAGGTCAGGCCACTTCCGGTGGCGAAGCGTTGAACACCGGCATGGGCGCGGTTCCACTCAAGGGTACGCCTTACGCAGTGAACAAAAACCGCTTCCTGTCGGTGGCCGGCATTCCTTGCCAGGCGCCACCGTTCGGCACGCTGACCGCCATCGACATGAAGACGCAGAAAGTTGCCTGGCAGGTTCCGGTCGGCACCGTTGAAGATACAGGGCCGCTGGGCATCCGCATGCACCTGCCGATCAAGATCGGTCTGCCAACCCTTGGCGGTACCCTGTCGACTCAAGGTGGCTTGATCTTTATCGCCGGCACTCAGGACTTCTACCTGCGCGCGTTCAACAGCGGCAACGGTGAGGAAGTGTGGAAAGCGCGTCTGCCCGTCGGCAGCCAAGGTGGCCCGATGACCTACGTTTCGCCGAAAACCGGCAAGCAATACATCGTCATCACCGCCGGCGGTGCTCGCCAGTCGACCGATCGCGGCGACTACGTGATGGCTTACGCCCTGCCGTAAGCCGCTGTGCCCGCCTCACTGGCGGGCAAGCTTTCAGTGCGCGGCACCTGCGGGTACCGCGCCGCTTTGCGAAATCATTCAAGATTCCACCAGGTAGACTCACATGTTTTTGGCTGTTCGCTTTTCCCATGCAGGCTGGCTCAACGGATTGCTGCTGGGCCTGACCTGCAGCGCCACCCTGCCCGCCTTCGCCGATTCCAACCTTTTGACCCGCAATACCCTGACCGGCGATTGGGGTGGTCTAGGCCACCAGATGGACGAAAACGGCATCAAGTTCACCGGCGACTACAGCGGCGAAACCGCCTACAACGCCGATGGCGGCCTGCACCGTTCGGCTCGTTACTCGCAGAACATCAAGCTCGGCGCGCAGTTCGACCTGAGCAAACTGTATGGCGTGGATAACGCCGGCAAGATTCAGCTGACCATCAACGACCGACGCGGCAATAGCGCCTCCGAGGATCTGGTCGGCAACCGCCTGCCCATCCAGGAAAACTACGGCGGTCTCTACACTCGCCTGACTGAACTGAGTTACGAGCGCAGCCTGTTCACCCCGGCGCTCAACGTTAAGCTGGGTTACATGGCCATGGGCAACGACCTCGGTGGCCTGGACAGTGGCATTCTCTGCAACTTCATGAACGCCGGTTTCTGCGGCCATCCGCTGAACATGTCCGGCGGTAGTGGCTGGACCAACTACCCCAACGCCCACTTGGGCGTGCGCATGAAGTACGACCTGTCCTCGTCCTGGCAACTACGTGTGGCGGCCTTCAATGTCGATCCTGAGAGCAACGGCAATTCCAGCCGTTCCTGGCATCTGGGTCCGAAACATACGACCGGCACCGTGGTACCGATCGAACTGGTGTACAAGCACGCGGGTGAGTTGCCCAGCGAGTACAAGGTTGGCTACTACTACGACAGTTCCGACGTGAAACGCATCGGCAGCGATAAAGAAGTGTCCGGCCGCAGCGGTCATTACCTGCTGATTGATCAGGCCGTGTGGCGTTCGCAATCGTCCGAGGGCCGCAGTCTGCATGCCTTCGGCCAATACTCGGCGGCCAGCGAAGCGGCCTCGCCGTTCAGCAAGTGGTACGGCACCGGCGTGGTTCTGTACAAACCGTTCGAAGGTCGCCCGCGCGACACCGTCGCCCTGGGCTATGGCCGGGCTGTACCTAACCCGCGCAGCCGCGATGTGCAGGAGGACGCCGCACTGGCCAATGGCACAACGTTCCCGAATCTGGACAGTGCCGAACAACTGATCGAGCTTGGCTACGGCTACCAAGCCACTCCTTGGTTGACGCTGCGCCCGAATGTGCAATACATCATCGAACCCGGCGCGTTTTCCGGGCAAGACATCGACAATGCGCTGGTGCTCGGTTTGCAGGTGAAAGCTGTGCTCTGAACTCTCGGTCAGGGAACCTCAAAGAAACAGGAAAACCGGCGCAAGGCCGGTTTTTTGTTGTTCGTTTATCCTCCCCGTCGACCGTCTGTCGCTGACGGCCGCGAGAAACCCTGCGATTGACGCCAGGGTCTTTTACTCATTCCCGTTCACCTTCTCGCGGTTTCGTTCGCTAATCGCACGACATCTCGTGCCGGGACACCCACCACCCCCCGTTGTTTGGCACGCTATGCACACCTAGCAGTCATGATGATCCGATCGGGTTTTCCATCAGATCATTCTGTTCAGCCACAAAAAAAACGGGAGTACGTCTTGATCAACAAAACATTTGAATCCGTCGCTGCTGCACTGGACGGCATTGCCGACGGTTCGGTCATCATGGTGGGTGGCTTCGGCACTGCCGGGATGCCGTCGGAATTGGTTGATGGCGTCATCGCTTCGGGTGCTCGCGAGCTGACCATCATCAGCAACAATGCCGGCAACGGTGAGATCGGTCTGGCCGCATTGCTCAAGGCCGGGCGCGTGGCCAAGGTCATCTGTTCGTTTCCACGCCAATCCGATTCCTATGTATTCGACGAACTCTACCTGGCAGGCAAGGTGCAACTTGAGGTCGTGCCTCAAGGCAATCTGGCCGAACGCATTCGCGCGGCTGGCTCTGGAATCGGTGCTTTTTATTCGCCAACCGGATACGGCACCTTGCTGGCCGAAGGCAAGGAAACCCGGGTGATCGACGGTCGCAACTATGTGCTGGAAATGCCGTTGCATGCCGATGTCGCACTGATCAAGGCTGAAAATGGCGATCGCTGGGGCAATCTCACCTATCGCAAAGCCGCGCGTAATTTTGGACCGATCATGGCGATGGCAGCGAAAACGACGATCGCCCAGGTCAAGCGGATCGTCGAGTTGGGAGAGCTGGACCCCGAACACATTGTCACGCCGGGGATCTTCGTTCAGCGCGTGGTCGCAGTGCCGCTCGCCCCTATCTCGAATGCCAACGTCAACTGAGGCCCGCCATGACTGTCATGAAAAAACTATCGCGTAGCGAAATGGCCCAGCGTGTGGCCGACGATATTCTCGAGGGTTCTTACGTGAACCTGGGCATTGGCGTGCCCACGCTGGTGGCCAACTACCTCGGTGACAAGGAAGTGTTCCTGCACAGTGAAAACGGTGTACTGGGCATGGGCCCGAGTCCTGCACCGGGGGAAGAAGACGATGACCTGATCAACGCGGGCAAACAGCATGTGACGTTGCTGGCCGGTGGTGCCTATTTTCACCACGCCGATTCGTTCTCGATGATGCGCGGTGGGCACATCGATATCGCCGTGCTTGGCGCCTTTCAGGTTTCGGTCAACGGCGACCTTGCCAACTGGCACACCGGCGCCGAAGGTTCAATTCCTGCAGTGGGTGGCGCGATGGACCTCGCGACAGGCGCGCGTCAGGTGTTCGTCATGATGGATCACCTGACCAAGACTGGCGAAAGCAAATTGGTGCCGCAATGCACCTACCCCCTGACCGGTATTGGCTGCGTGACTCGGATTTATACCGACCTGGCTATTCTGGACGTCACTGCGAAAGGATTGAAGGTCCGGGAGATTGTCGCCGATATAAGCTTTGAGGCATTGCAAACGCTCAGTGGCGTGCCGTTGATTCGATAACGGATCGAGTTCGCGTGGTCATCACGCAGCCATGTGCCGGACGGTTTCAAGCCTGTCCGGCAACGGGTGAAAACTGCAACGCACGCGCGCGTGTCGGTTCAAATCATTAGGCGACTGCTCGCCAGCCCAACTGGGCACGGGCCTCTTGAAGGTCGGACTGCATGTCGTGATTCCACAGCCAGTCGAAACGCTCGGCGAGGGTTTTGCCCAGTAGTTGTTCGTCATCGGCCACAGCTGGATCACGCATTTCATAAAGCTCCCCGGCTTCCCAGGAGGTACGCTGCACACGGCAGGCACGGGGACGACGGATGGCGTCGTAGGCTGCAAGCACCGCCTGTGGCTGGCTGTCCAGGACCTGTGGATCGGCCAGCAATCGCGCCAGAAGCCAGGCGTCTTCCAGGCCCTGACCTGCTCCAGCGCCCTGGTGTGGCAACATCGCATGCGCAGCATCGCCGATCAGACCCACGCGGCCGTGCACGTAGCCTGGCAACTCATCGAGTTCATGCAGCGCCCAAAGGGTGGGGGATGGAATGCATTCGAGCAGCACCCGAGCAGCGTCTCCCCAATGGTTGAAGGCAGAGAGCATTTCTTCCTGGCTGGCATTGCGTACCCACGGAGCATCGCTTGGCCAGGTTGGATCAGGACGACTGCGATCGGAAATGAAGGCTACAACGTTGATAAGCCGGCCTTGTTTGACAGGGAACGTGAGGATATGAGCATCAAGCCCCAGGTACATCTGCGGGACGTCGATCAAGTGTTCATCGACACCCCGGGCCCGGTAGGCCTCGCGCAGCTGTTGGCTGTCGATCATCCCGCGATAGGCGCAGGTACCACTGAAACGTGGCGCAACCAGGGGTTGGCCAAGACCGTTGAGAACATGATCACGAATCGATGACTTGATACCGTCCGCGGCGATCAACAGGTCGCAGCGATACTCTGTGCCATCGGTGAACACCACGCGAGCCTGTTCGGCATCTTGCTCGACACTGACGGCGCGCTTGCCGAATTGAGCGATTCCGTCCGGCAACTGGCTGGCCAGCGCATCGAGGAAGTCAGCACGGTGTACCGATGACTGCCCTACCCCTTCGGCCAGGCTTGCGCCCAGATAACCGGCATCTTCACCACGACGCCATTCGAACCAGATGTCCTGCCACGGATCCTGCGTCTGGTCGGCAATCTTGCGGTATGGTTCGGCAATACCCAGGCCCGCAATGGCACGAACGGCGTTGGCACCGAACGAGACACCCGCTCCGACCTCGCCAAAGGCAGGCGCCGATTCAAATAATTGCACGTCGAGGTGGGAATGACGGCAAAGGTCCAGTGCCAGAGCCACACCGGCGATACCGCCGCCAACAATGCCGATTTGCAGTTTGGATTGAGAAGTACGCATAGCAAGTTACCCATGAGGCTGATTGTTATTGGAGTAAGCAAATCATCGCCATCCGAGCGCTATTGATAAATACCGCAACCCTCATACATTCCATCATGGGTGTGAATATTACTCTTCAGGTCGAACAGGCATCGGTCAGACGAGCCCTCCCCGGGCTCGTCTTTTTCTGCAAAGGTTACTGCGCGGGTTGCCGGGATAAAGCGGCCTGACGGCCGGGAGCGTTCTGAATCAGAAACACCAGAATGGCGATGGCCCCTATCAGTCCCGGTATGGCGAAGATGAGAAAGCTGGCTTGCAGCGGCAGTGATGAAGCATGCAGTGCCCCACCCAGCAGCGGACCGATAATGGCACCGGTGCGCCCGATACCCATCGCCCAACCGAGCCCGGTAGACCTTATATGCGCGGGGTAATACTGCACCGTGCAGGCGTTGGCCAGGATTTGTGTGCCAATGGTGCACGCCCCTGCAATGGCGATGAGCAGATAAAGAACGGGTAACGGCGCCTTGAGCGCCAACAGGCTAAGGGCTAACGCTCCGCAACTGAAAAACGCGAACAAGACCTTGGCGATCCCGATACGGTCCCCCAGCCACCCACCCGCCACCGCGCCAATTATCGCGCCGACGTTTAACGCCAGCAGAAACGCCAGGCTGGAGTTCAATCCGTAACCTGCAGCGGTCATGAGTTTCGGCAGCCAGGAACTCAGCGCGTAAACCATCAGCAAACAACAGAAAAACGCCAGCCACAGCATGAAAGTGTTCACCTTGCGGCCGTCCTGGAACAGCTGCGCAATCGACACTTTCGTGCCTTTGGCGACCATCTGGTTCAACTGGTCATTGGGAGTGGGTACGTAAGACGGCTCGGCTTGTGCCAATAGATTTTGAGCCTCCACGGACTGCCCGGTGCGCAGTAGAAAATCCATCGACTCCGGCAGTTGGCGTATTAAAAAAGGCAAGGCCAACAGAGGTATCAGCGCTACATAGAACACGGCTTGCCATCCCCACTGCGGGATCAGCACCATGCCCAGGCCCGCCGATAGCATTCCGCCCAACGAGTAGCCGCTGAACATGATCGCCACCAGGGTGCTACGGGATTTCTTTGGCGCGTACTCGTTCATCAACGCCACAACGTTGGGCATCACCCCACCGATCCCAAGACCGGCGATAAACCGGCACAACGCAAACGCCTCGGGGCTTTGCGCCAAGCCGTTGATCGCTGTGACGCCACTGAAGATGGCGACACACATCATGATGGTTTTACGTCGACCGATACGATCGGACAGTGAACCGAAAAACAACGCCCCCAGCATCATGCCCACCAGCGCGCAACTGCCCAGCGCACCAGCCTGCAACGAACTGAGGCCCCACTCGGACATCAATGAGGGCAACACGACCCCATAGATGACCAGATCGTATCCGTCGAAAATGATGATCAGCGCGCACCAGAACAGTACGCGCGCATGGAAGGCATTGAACCGTGCCCCGTCAATCAGGGCTGACACATCTATCGTACGCATGGCTTCGCTCTTCTTTTCATTGTTATAGAGCCGGAGGATCTGACGCCTCCGGAAAATTGCGAGCTGCCCAATGGACGCGGAGCGTTCAGAACCGGGCATGGATTCGATCATGGGCAAACCAACAACCGGGATAAATGCAGCCAGGCGAATACTCATTATTTCGAACGTGAATAAAGCTCGAGACTAAACAAAAGGCCCGAATATCTCTCAATGGACGCGATGGTAGGTGCTTGTTAGGCTTGGGACCCTTGCAGCGGCTCATTTAGAGCGGTTCAGACCCAATAACGGGCAACGATCTATCGCCCTCATGAGCACGCAATCTGCACGAGGCGTTATGGAACTACGTGAGCTTGACCTCAATCTTCTGCTGGTATTCAACCAACTGCTGATTGACCGCCGGGTATCGACCGCGGCGGATAATCTCGATCTGACCCAGCC
This sequence comes from Pseudomonas sp. SbOxS1, assembly GCF_013416725.1. Classification (NCBI taxonomy): domain Bacteria; kingdom Pseudomonadati; phylum Pseudomonadota; class Gammaproteobacteria; order Pseudomonadales; family Pseudomonadaceae; genus Pseudomonas; species Pseudomonas sp. SbOxS1. The sequence continues at coordinate 103,087 of NZ_JAAVXC010000023.1, read as the reverse complement.
TGCTGTCAGCAACGCGTTGAAACGCCTGCGTGTCGCCTTGAGCGACGAGCTTTTCGTGCGCACTTATCAGGGAATGGAGCCCACGCCTTATGCCCGGCAGTTGGCCGAACCCGTCGCACTGGCCATTCAGACCTTACGCGACGCACTGAGCCGACAGGACACGTTCGACCCGCTCAGCAGCAATCGCAGATTTACCATGGCAATGACCGATATTGGCGAAATCTACTTCATGCCACGGCTGATGGACGCGCTGGCTGAGCGCGCTCCGGGGTGCTCGATCAGTACACTGCGCAACACTTCCGATACCCTGGCCGAAGGGTTGCAAAACGGTGCGATCGACCTCGCCGTTGGATTACTGCCACACCTGCAAGCCGGTTTTTTTCAGCAGCGCCTGTTCCACCATCGCTATGTCTGCATGTGCCGTAAGGACCACCCCGCTACCCGGGAACCGTTAACGCTTGAGCGTTTTTGCAGTTATGAGCACGTTCGCGTGGTGGCGGCGAACACGGGGCACGGCGAAGTTGATACGTTTCTGGCGCGGGCCGGTATAGAGCGAAACATACGCCTGGAGGTCCCCCATTTCGTTGCGGTTGGCCACATCCTTCAACGCACCAACTTAGTGGCAACAGTGCCTGAGAGATTTGCCAGCAGTTGCGAACAACCCTTCGGCCTTGCGGTTCTACCGACGCCGGTGGAACTGCCAAACATCGAAATCAACCTGTTCTGGCACGCACGCTATAACAAAGACCCCGCCAATCGTTGGCTTCGCCAGCTGATGTTTGAATTGTTTTCGGATTAAGTCGCCTGAGTGAGTCTCGCTGCGACGCCAAACCTGGGTGATATCGCCAGAGAAACGATTCCTGGTTTTTTGGCTCATGGGTCTTGCAGTAACGAGCGTTCGCCATTGACCCCGGTTCCTGGGTTCTTCAGATTGCCAGCGCATTGTTGCGGCAGTGACAGGCATGACACTATGCAAGCGATTGAATCTTCATCGCACCGCAAGGACCTGTCCGTACGTGAAACTCCATCAAATCAAGGCACTGGTAGCCATCCACCAAACCGGAAGCATCAGTGAAGCCTCGCAGGTACTGCACGTCACTCAACCCGCCATCAGCCGGTCGATAAAGGATCTGGAGAGTGAACTGGGCCTGGCTCTGCTGCAGCGCTCCCACAGGGGAATGTCACTCACCGACGAAGGCCGTCGCATCATTCGTCATGCACAGTTGACCGTCGAGAGCATGCGACGCCTGCAACTGGAGGCTGAAAACATCAAGGATATGCAGGTCGGTGAGGTCACCATCGGTGTCACGTCCCTGACATCAGTCCTCAAAGGACTGGGAGAATGCATTGCCGGGTTCCAGGCGAAGAATCCGCGTGTTCGCATTCGCCTGGTGAATCTTCGTCCCAACCAGATGTTGCAGCGGCTGCGGGACGGTACCCTGGATTTCGCCATAACCTCGCAGCAGCATACCCAGAGGCTAAACCTGGATTGGGAAGCGTTGAGCCGCATGCGGGGCCTGGTGGTCTGTCGAAAAAACAATCCTCTTCGCCACTCCCACTCGCTGCGTCAGTTGCAGTTTGCAAACTGGATCAGCCTCGATGCCATCGACGATCACTCGTCGCAGTTCTATCAAATGTTTGAAGACAACGAGATACCTGCGCCGCAGCGGATAACCGAGTGTTCATCAGTCTTGTTGGCGCTTGATCTGTTACACCATGCCGATGCGTTCATGACGCTCAGTGAAGCCGGAATGGAAAACACATTGCCCAAAGGACTCAATGAAGACCTGATGCAGGTCATGATCGAAGAAAGCATCCCGGAGTACCCGATCTATCTGGTCTGCATTGATCGCCATGCTTTGACAACGACTGCCCGAGATCTCTACTACGCGATCAGGAGCGTGCTCTCAAAGAACCAGCCAATGGATGCGTCACGCTAGAGCGCAGCGGCAACTGAGAGACTTAAGAAAAACGCAATGATATGCCCAACGGTTAAGTCTGTTCCTTTTCCTTGGGACCGACCACCATAACCTCAAGAGCATCGGGCCAAACCCCGTATTTGAAGCTTGAGTTGCTTGCCACAGCGACCGTGTCGCTGTCGTCAAACAGTGCGTGTGTTCGATAATCGGGCCAAACCGCACCGATCTGGCACCGAGTTTCACTGGAACGGCTGGACATCATAACCAACGGTTAATCATCGAAGAAAAGCGCAAGTGCGCAGTGACAGTGTTTGCCGGATATTCGGCCCACAACAAAACTGTCACAGGAAATATCGATGACTACTCTGCAAGCGCCCCCTCTCCCCCGCGCCGCTGCGCCATCCGTGATCGGGTCCAGGAAAGCTACCGTAGCCTGCGCTCTGGGCAATGCCCTGGAAATGTATGACTTCACGATCTACAGCTTCTTTGCCGTGGTGATTGCAAAGAACTTTTTCCCCGCACAGTCGGCAATGGCATCGCTTCTGATGTCCCTCGCTACATTTGGCGTCGGCTTTCTGATGCGGCCAGTCGGCGCGCTTGTGATTGGTCGCTTTGCCGACCGCCGTGGCCGCAAGGCCGCTTTGAGCCTCACGATCAGTTTGATGACTTTCGGCACAGCGATGATTGCCTTCGCGCCTTCCTACCAGGACATAGGCTTGTTCGGCACCTTGATGCTGGTGGCTGGCCGCCTAACGCAGGGGTTTTCGGCGGGTGGTGAAATAGGCACTGCGTCGGTCTACCTGATGGAATCCAGCGCTACGGCAAATCGCTGTCGCAATGTGAGTTGGCAGGCTGCCAGCCAAGGCTACGCGGCCATGGTGGGGGCTGGTCTCGGTTTGCTGCTCAACAACGCATTGAGTGCCGAAGACCTTGAAAGCTGGGGCTGGCGCATTCCCTTTGTGCTGGGGCTGCTCATCGGACCGCTAGGCTGGTACATCCGTCGCTGCTTGCCGGAAACTCACGAAGTCGAACCGACCAAGCGCGACGGTCGGCTACGCGATCACATCGACCTGCGGCACACCCTTCTGGCGATCGGCCTGATGGCCAGCGCCACCATTGGCATCTACCTGTTCATTTTCTACATGCCCGCCTACCTCACGGTCACCCTGGGTTACCCGCAACGTAGCGCCCTGGCTATCGCCTGCGTGGCAAGTGCCTGCCTGGCTGTCATCACGCCTCTGGCAGGACGCTTTGCCGATCGCCACGGCCTGCGCAAGAAACTGCTGGCCTGGACGATCACCCTGCCCGTGTTGCTGGCATGGCCAGCCTTCTACCTGCTCAGTTTGAGCACCAATTTGTGGGTGGCGATGTTCGTCATCGCGATTCTGGTGTTGCCTGGCTGTATCGGTTCGGGTGCTTTCTTCGCCCTGATCATGGAGGCGTTTCCGAAAAATCGCCGCGCCCTGGGCACTGCCGTCAGCTACAGCTTCGGCGTCACCCTGTTCGGCGGCTTCTCCCCACTGATCGCCACATGGCTAACGGCGGCCCTGGATAACCCCCAGGCGCCAGCGCTGTACCTGCTCGCCGGCGGCGCCATCAGTCTGGCGTGCCTGGCGGTATTCCCCGAAAACCCTGGTCGGGAGTGACCTGATGAATGCATTGAACCAAACCCAAACCCGGACCGTTGGCGAACTGGACCTGGAGACGTTTATCCAGCTGCGCCGGGAAATTCACCAGAACCCTGAACTGGGCGCGCATACCCCGCTGACCGCCGAGTTGGTGGCGAGCAAGCTCGAAAGCTGGGGCTACGAAGTTCATCGCGGTATCGGTGGACATGGCCTGGTCGGCGTACTGCGTCGAGGCAGCGGCACTCGCCGCCTGGGCCTGCGTGCCGACATGGATGCCCTGCCGATGCAGGAGAAAAACCGCTTCGCCCATGCCAGCCGGATCGAGGGCCGCATGCACGCCTGCGGCCACGACGGCCACACTGCCATCCTGCTGGCAGCCGCGTGGCGAATCGCTCAGTCGTCCGACTTCAATGGCACGCTCAACCTGATTTTCCAACCTGACGAGGAAGGCCTGGGTGGAGCCAAGGCCATGATGGACGACGGCCTTTTCAAACGTTTTCCTTGTGACGCGATCTTTGCCTTGCACAACTTGCCGGGAATACCGTTGGACACCGCTGTGGTCCAGGCCGGTCCGACCATGGCCTCTTCGGAATGCGTGCGCGTGTTGATCAAAGGTCGCGGCGGTCATGGCGCAATGCCCGAGCGCGCCGTCGATCCGGTACCGGTGCTGGCCAGCATGATCAACGCGATCCAGACGGTGAAGTCGCGCAATCTCTGCGTTGATGAACACGCCGTGATCAGCATTGGCATGGTCGAAGCCGGCAGTGTCTACAACATCATTCCCGACACGGCATCGATGTTGATCAGCGTGCGTACCGATACAGCGCAGACTGAAGGCAAAATCAATCAGCGCCTGGCGGAAATCGCCCAAGGTCATGAATTGACATTCGGCGTCAAAATCGAACTTGAAATCACGCAACTGGCGCCAGCACTGGTCAATAGCGTGACGGAAACGGAGATACTTCGCCAAAGCCTGGCGCCGCTGTTCAAGCCCGGCCACTTGTTGCCGCACGCGGCGAAGATCATGGCGACAGAAGATTTTGCCTGGATGCTGACCGAGGTTCCCGGCTGCTACTTCTTCCTGGGTAACGGCGAAGGCGAGTTTCATGGCTGCTCAGTGCATAACCCCCACTACGACTTCAATGACGAGCTGATTCGTATCGGCTCCGATTGCTGGGTCAAGCTTGTGAAGGATTATCTCAACTGATGTCGCAGGTTTGGGCGATGTTTGATGAGTGTTCAAGCCGTTAAACCAGCAACCCGCTATCTGAACGACCACCATCAGGCTGCCTGCGGCCTGATGGACAAGTCGGGCCACGCCCTGCCCGCGCAATAACTTCATAACGATTACTCGGCGACTTTCTTCTTATCTGCCCTAAAAACAACAACAGGCAAAGTCTATGTATCGCAAAGGTAATTTGGCGCTTTTCACCGCTGGCTCGCTGGCGGCCGCGGTTTCTACTTCTCAGGTCAATGCCCAGGAACAAGGTTTTCTGGAAGGGAGTTCACTGACACTCAATACCCGACACTGGTATTCACACGAAGTCGGCCATAAGGCCACGTATTTCAAATTGCAAACACCAGACGGCGTGCGCAAGCTGCGTGACCGTACTGCCTGGCTGGAAGGCTTCAGACTCGACTTCGTCTCCGGTTTTACTGAAGGGCCGGTGAAGTTCGGGCTGGATCTTTCGACCTTCTCGGCGGTGGCGCTGGAGCGCAGCCGGACAGCGGCGGCAGGCGGCAGTAATCGAATGTTGGTGGACAAGGACGGCGATGTGGTCGATGACTGGAGCAAACTCGGTATCGCGGCGCTGAAGTTCAAAGTTGCCAACACACTGCTCAAGGTTGGTAGACAGCAAGTCAGGACACCGATGATGTCCTACACCGACACCCGCACATTGCCCTCATCGTTCAATGGTGTGACTCTGGAAAGTCATGACGTCGAAGGTTTGACGATCAAGTCTGGCTACTTCGACAAGGGCTCGCCGCGTACCGGGGCTGGAAGCCAGGATTTGAGTCCCACTTACGGTTCGCCCCTGGTTACCAGTGACTTTAACGCTTACGCCGGGGCCGACTATGTGTCGAGCGCTGGCTGGCGCAGCAGCGCCTATGTCTCTCGCTTCGACGATATCTGGGATCGCGAGTATTTGGGCTTGGGCATGAAAACCAACTGGGGACCGGTCAACGTCGATGTGCAACTGGATGCCTATAACACCCGATCGAGTGGTCGCGAAATCGGCGGCAATATCGACCAGCAGGCCTACGGCCTCAGTATCACGCCCCAATGGCGCAACCACTCGTTGAAGATCGGCCTGCAGCAAATCAAGGGCGACGAATATTTCGATTATCCCTTCGAATCCAATGCCATCAACCTTCCCAATACCATGATGTCCTTCTTCAACGGCCCCAATGAGCGCTCGATAGGGGTGTTCTACAACAACGATTGGGTCGCTTATGGTCTACCTGGTCTCAAGACTACGCTCTGGTACATCAAGGGCATGGGCATCGACGGCAGTCATTACGACGGTGGCCCGAACGGCATCTACAACTCGGTACTCAAACAACAGGGTGAAAGCCACTATGAAGTCGGCGTCAGTGCCAGTTACACCGTGCAATCGGGCACCTTCAAGAACATCAGCCTGATCACCAGTTATTCCACGCACCGTGCCAGTGAATATCAACTGGAAGGCAATCTTGATGAGCTCAGGCTTATCGTCAACGTACCGATCAAGGTGTTCTAGGCGAGCGCGCGGCATGCTGGCCCGATGAAACGGTGAAACAACCGCAAGGTGCACGACCGGCCTTGCGGTGCATCTACCTGGCGGTTTATTCAGTGCGCAGCAAACACCACACCGACCTGCTCGGCGTACTTCATCCATGCAGACTTCAGCCGTTGCACTGTCTCTGGTCGGGCGCCAGCCAGGTCGGTGGTTTCGCCGCGGTCCTGCGACATATCGAACAACTGCCATTGCGGCGCTTGCGCATTATCGCCAAACCCGGTTTGCGGGCGCATGCCCAGCAGTTTCAGGTTTCCCTCGCGGTAGTAAGTGTTACCGAACAGCTCTCCGGCCAGGCTGTCGTTGCTGTGCGGGCTGCCTTTACCGGCGAGCATTGGCAGTATTGATTTACCGGTAATCGGGTGTTTACCTGTATCGGTTGGCAGCGCGATACCTGCCAGTTCCAGAAAGGTCGGTGCCAGGTCGTCCACCCGCGCAACGCCGCGTTCCACTCCCTGGCGACGCAGTGCCTTGGGCAGTTGGACAATCGCCGGCACGCTGATACCGCCTTCTGCGGTGGTGCCTTTGAACAAGTGGAAGGGAGCCGCGCTGACCTCGGCCCAGCGCGGGCCATAGTCGATCTGTGATCCCTTGCGACCGAGGTTGGCATAGCTATTGTCAGTGTGTACGCCCGGCGGATAGAACTGGACGTGGCTCTCCCCGGCCGCGCCGTTATCGGACATGAATACGATCAAGGTGTTGTCGTACTGGCCACTCTGGTGCAGGTAATCGATCAGTCGGCCAATGTTATGGTCGAGGTTATCGACCATGGCGGCGTAGATTTCCATCTTCCTCGCCTCGACACTTTGCTGCTCAGCGCTCAATTGCTCCCAGCCCGGTATTTTTGGATTCACTGGCAGCGGCCTTGCAGGCTGGGCATCGTTGGCCATGAGGCCGAGACTTTTCATCCGTTCGATCCGCGCCAGACGTACGCTGTCATAACCCTGATCAAAACGTCCGTGGTATTTGTCCAGGTATTGCTGGGGCGCTTGCAGCGGCCAGTGCGGTGACGTGAAGGCGGCGTAGGCGAAAAACGGCCTGCCGTCTTGCCGGCTGTTTTCCAGGTAGCTGATCAGCTTGTCGGTGTAGAAGTCCGAGGAGTAGAAATTCTCCGGCAGCTCTACGTCTTTGCCGTTTTCCCAGTAGTGCACCTGTTCGATCTTTGCCGGGTCGACACTGGAGGGTTTGAAGTGCGATGCGCCACCCTCCAGCAAGGTGAAAGATTGCTCGAAGCCCCGTTGATCCGGTCCTTGATCCGCTTCCAGGCCCAAGTGCCATTTGCCGACCATGAGCGTGCTGTAACCGCCCTGTTTCAGCAGTTCGGCAATTGAGTAGGAACGCTGGTTCAGATATCCCTCATAACCCGGCTTGCCTCGTTGGAAAGGTTGCAAGGCTTCCGCCATGGTGCCGAGTCCGGCCAGGTGATTGTCGGTGCCGGACATCAGCATGGAGCGGGTGATCGAACAGGTCGGCGCGGCGTACATGTTGGTGAACTGCAGGCCATCCCTGGCCAATTGATCCAGGCTGGGCGTGCTGATTTCGCCGCCATAGCTGCCCAGGTCGGAGTAACCCAGGTCATCGGCCACGATCAGCAAGATATTGGGTTGCGCCGAGTCAGCGCTGGCCGCCAGCACCAGGCTGCTATTTAGTACCAGTGCGGTCATCAGTAACGTTTGAGGCAGACGCAAAAGAGGCATGTGTTCTCCCTTATTGTGTTTTGTCGGTGACGGTTCTCTGTTTGGTGGTGCGCCTTACTCTTCGAAAATCGCCACCGCACGCACAAAACCGGCTGACGCGTGTTTGATCTTGTAGGGAAAACACGACACCACGAATCCGTTGGCCGGCAGGGTTTCCAGGTTGGCGAGCTTTTCCATTTGCCCATAACCGATGTCGCGCCCGGCCTTGTGCCCTTCCCAAATGATCGAGGCATCGCCGTTGGCTGCAAAACGCTCACGGGTGTACTTGAATGGAGCATCCCAGCTCCAGGCGTCGGTGCCGACCACCCGCACTCCCCGCTCCAGCAGATACATCGTGGCTTCACGACCTATTCCGACGCCGGCATCCAGGTATCCCTGCTGCCCGAACAATGCACCGGCACGGGTATTGATCAGCACGATATCCAGCGGCTGTAATTGATGGCCAATGCGCTCCAACTCGGCTTCGATTTCGTCCGCCGTCACCACATGACCATCTGCCATATGCCGAAAGTCCAGTTTCACCCCCGGTTGCAGGCACCAATCCAGTGGCAGCTCGTCGATGCCGAAGGCTGGCTGGCCGCCGTCGGTGGTCGAGGCGTAGTGCCAGGGCGCATCCATGTGCGTGCCGCTGTGGGTGGTGATTTGCAAACGTTCGGCCGCCCAGGATTCTTTGCCGGGCATCTGCTCGAGTTGCAACCCCGGGAACATTGCAGCCATCTCAGGCCAGCCTTGCTGGTGATCCATGTAGTCGATCTTCGGCAGAAGCGGCGGCGGATCAGTGTAAGGGTTGTTGTCCAGGGTGACTGAAAGGTCAACGAGACGACGTTCAGGCTTGGTGGGCTGTGACATGAAAAGTGTCTCCGGTCAGAGGTAGATGTCGGGGGGCTACGGGGTTGAGTGCATTGCGGACCAGTGCGGCGGCTGTCCGGTCATGGCTGAAACCGGCGGCACGGGACTGGGGGGTTTTCAAGGGCGGCATACGGCCGAACAGCGCTTCCAGGGCCGCGTCAGGCGCGTAGCTGATCAAGCTTCGACGCTCCTGCCCATAGCGCTCGGCCATTGCGTCGACCACCTGGCTAATGGACAAATGCAGCACCGGCAACTGCCATACCCGTTGTGCTTCGAGCACGGCGCCATCCAGCTCGGCGGCGTGGATCAGGTTGTTCACACAACAGCGGGCCGACATCCACCACGCCGTCGCCTCTGGCGAGACCGGGCATTGATAGGACTCACCGTCGGCAAACGCCCGCATCAGGTCGCTCATGAACGCCGAGCGCAAGCCATTGGGCTCGCGAGGCCGGGCGACGATGCCCGGCAAGCGCAGCACCCTACCCTCCACATCGCCTCGCCGGGCAAGGTCGCTCACGGCGCTTTCCACCATGGCTTTGTGGGTGCCATAGGACAACTCGGGGCGCAATTGGGCAGTCTCATTCATGCGCACCGGCAGTTGACCGCCGTACACCGCAACGCTGCTGGCGTACACCAAAACGGGTGGCTGGACGTTGTTGCGTAACTGGTTTAGCAGTTCAAGGCTGGCCAGCAGGTTGACCTGATAGCCAAGTTCGTACTGCTCCTCAGCCGCGCCACCGGGAATACTGACCAGATGGAACACTACGTCGATGCCATCGGCCAATACCCTGCGCATCAACGCCGGATCGGTCACGCTGCCGAAATGACGGCGCAGACGGGTATCCTCCGGCAAGCCCCGCAAGTCCCTGTCCAGGACCAGCAACGAGTCTATGCTCTGGCCCCGTAAGCTGCCCCGCGCCAATAGACAAAGCACCAGCTCACGTCCGACAAAACCATTGGCACCGGTAATCAACACGCGCATACGGTGCCCCTCAACCTTGAGCCTGAACGACACGTTGATCGATCGCGCCGAACAGCGACTGACCGTCGCTATCCAGAACATCCATATGCACACGGTCACCCAAGCGCATGAAACCGGTTTGTGCGGCACCGTGCTCGATCATTTCGATGGCGCGGCGCTCGGCAATGCAGGCTGAGCCCACGTTACGTTCAGCATTCGAGACCGTTCCGGAGCCGATCAACGTGCCGGCACCCAACCTTCGGGTCAGCGCGGCATGGGCGATCAACTGGCCAAAACTGAAGTTCATCTGGCCGCCATGGGGATGACCGAACCATTGGCCATTCCAGTGCACCTGCAAAGGCAAATGCACCCGCCCGTCACGCCAGGCGTCGCCCAGCTCATCCGGGGTAATGGCCACCGGAGCGAAGCTGGACGAGGGTTTGGCCTGCAAGAATCCAAAACCTGTGCGCATTTCACGCGGTGCCAGGGCGCGCAAACTGACGTCGTTGATTTGCAGAATCAATTTGATGTGCTTGATCGCCTTTTGCGCGTCGCAGCCCATCGGAACGTCATCCACCAGCACCCCGAACTCGCCTTCAAAATCGATGCCCTGGCTCTCGCTCGGCAAAGCAATGTCGTCGCGCGGGCCGATGAAATCGTCACCGGCGCCCTGGTACATGAGCGGTGTGTGTTCTACGCCGTCTATGGGCTCAAGATTGAACGCCTTCTGCATCAAGGCACCGTGGCTGAGGAAGGCTGAGCCGTCGCACCACTGATAGGCGCGGGGCAACGGCGCCATGGCCTGGGCGGAATCGAACGGGAAAGCGCCTGTCGCTGCGCCCGTATTCAACTCGCTGGACAGCGCCTGCAAGCGCGGCTCGACACTGCTCCAGTTTTCGATGGCATGCTGCAGGGTAGGCGCCACTGAACCGGCATCCAGGGCCCAGGCGAGATCCCGCGAGACGACGACGAGCTGACCGTCACGACTGGCGTTTTTCAAGGTGGCGAGTTTCATGCTGATGCTCCCTGTCCGTTGGCCAACTCGGCGGCAAAGCATCCGTCGAGCAGAATGAAGACCATGCGTGCCATCGCTTCGGTGCGGTTGCTCCAGGCATGGTTGGTACCGCGCTGGACCACAACGTCGCCGCGCCTGAGGTGCACCTCTTCCTCGTCCAATACCAGCCACACCTCACCCTCGGTGACGATGCCGTAGTCAAGGGTTTCGGTGCGGTGCATCAATTTGTGCTTTGAGCCGGGCTGGCTGGTGCCGGCGTGGGACTCGCCAATTTCCGCGAATGCTGCCGCGGCACTTTCAGCACTGACCTGGTTCTGCACGCTGTCCGGGGGAATATCCACTACCCGAATCACGCTGCCAAAGGGGCCGGGACTCAGTTGCAAGGGTTTGCTGCTGGGGTCATTGGCGTTGTCGAGCAAAGCCGGGCTGGTGCTGCTGTTCCACAGTTCATGAAACACCGTGCCCGGCACCGACGATAACGCAAACACGTTCGGCGTCGGCCCGTTGCTGGCGACAATGGCCTGGCCATGTTTGTTGTGACCGGTGACCACTCGTTTGAATTCAGGAAGCGCTTGCATGGAAAATCCTCGTTCAGTTTTCGTCGTCGATGGCGGGGCCAGCGACAACCACATTCGCGTGGGGCAACAGGCCACCGAGCCTGGGTACGGCCAGGCAAAAAACCGCCACCAGCAGTTGCAGCCCTCCCACCATGGCCAACGCATGGGGCAGCGCCGTGGCGCCCCCCTGGGTCACGGCAAGCACCACCAGGGGGCTGCTGAATTCGCCGGCGAAGATGGCCGCGGTAAAACACCCGGCCGCCCGCCCGCGTTGATGGAAGTTGACTTGCGACATGATCCAGGTGATCAGCGTCGGCAGCATCAGGCCAATGCCCAGTCCGTTGATGGTCACTGCGACCACCACCTGCACATGGCTCAAGGCGTCAGCCATCAACAACCCGCCGCTGCCTGCCAGCACATAGGCGATCAACAACATGTGCTGCCCACGCATTGCGCTGAACAGGCGAAAACTCAAGGCGCCGACGAGCACGCCCAGCTGGTTGGCCCCCATGGTCATGCCGATCTGTTGCGGGGCATCCACGTGCAGCAGGTTGAGCAGGTAGCCGGCCTGCACCGGCACGATGAACAGGCTCAAACCCGCCAACAGCGACAGCACGTACAGAGGCGTGAGCGCGCGCCATGGAAACTGGCCGGCGGGCATCGGATGGGTGGTTGGCCCGGGTTGCGCCCCGGCCTGTGGCTCCCACAGTTTCCAGGCCATCAGCGGCAGGAAAACCAGGCCTACGGCGTACAGCGCAAACGGCGTGCGCCAGTCGTTTTGCCCGAGGAAGCCACCCAGTGCGATGAACACCGCCGCCGACAACGAGGTCGCGACCATTTGCAAGGCAAACAGACGCTCACGCCGGGCGCCACTGTAGTAGTCGCCCATCAGCGTGGTGCAGCAGGTCATGATCCCCGCCTCGGCCAAGCCGATACCCGCACGACTGAGCACGATCGCCGGCAGCGAGTCGAGCCACAGCGGCAACACGCCGCAGAGCACGTACAGCGACATACTCGCCAGCAGCAACGGCTTGCGCCCCAGACGATCGGCGATCAGCCCGGCGAACGGCGCCAGCAGGGCAATCATCAGGGCCGGCAAGGTCAACACGACCGGTACCAGCACGCTACTGCCGGACACGTCGGCAAAATGCGCCTGCATCCGTGGCAACACCGGGGCCAGCAGCACTGCGCCCAGCACCGGCAGACAGCTGCCCAGCAGCAACAACAGCGATTGCGCCAAACCGGCTTGTCGGTCCGGGTTTACGGCAACGGTATTAGAGGGCATGGCAATGCTCCTTGCTGGTCATGTGATGGGCATCCGCCACCGCCACGCCGGGCGCATTTTCAGCTGCAACGGCCCCCTGATGCGTTCTGCGCGCCGGTAGCAGGAAGTACGCCAGCGCGGGCAACAGCACCAGGGCACCGACCATGTTCCAGACGAACATGAAGGCCAGCAGCACGCCCATGTCCGCCTGGAACTTGATCGGCGAGAACGCCCAGGTCGCCACCCCGATGGCCAGGGTCACACCGGTCAGCATCACCACCTTGCCGGTGGAAACCAGTGCGCGGTAATAGGCTTCGGACAGGCTGGTGCCCTGGCGCAAATGGCCCAGCAGAATGCTCATCACGTACAGCGCATAGTCGACACCGATGCCCACCCCCAGGGCGATCACCGGCAGCGTGGCGACTTTCACTCCGATGTTCAGCCAGACCATCAAGGCTTCGCAGAGAATCGACGTGAGCATCAGCGGGATCACTGCGCACAGGGTGGCGCGCCAGGAACGGAAGGTAATCAGGCACAGCACAATGACCGCGCCGTAGACCCACACCAGCATCTCGCGGTTGGCCTGCTTGACCACGATGTTGGTTGCAGCCTCGATCCCGGCGTTACCGGCGGCCAGAAGGAACTGCACCTCGTCAGTATTGTTGGCCGCGGCGAACGTTTCCACGTGTTCCACCAGGCGGGTCAGGGTTTCGGCCTTGTGGTCGGTGAGGTAGGCGTACAGGGTCAACAGGCTGCAGTCTTCGTTGTACAGGCCGCGGGGTGCGCTGGCGGTGATCATGTTGAGCATCGCCTGGTTGTTCTGCAGCTCGTACCACTTCGGGTTGCCTTCACTGAGACCGACCAGCATGCGACGGTTCAGCAACGCCAGGGAGTTGGTCGAATCTACCCCCGGCAAGGCGCGCAGTTGCCAGTCCAGGGCATCGACTTTGGCCAGGATGTCATAGCGCGCACAGTTGCTGGCCGGGGTTTTGACCATCACCGCGAACAGGTCGCTGCTGGCGCCGTAATGACGGGTCAGGAAGGCATCGTCCTGGTTGTAGCGCGAGTCCGCACGCAACTCCGGCGCACCAGCGTCGAGGTCGCCGATTTTCAGTTGCAGGCTGACCAGAAAGCCCACAGCCGCCAACGCAAGACTGATGGCGATGCACAGGCTGGCCCAACCACGATGGGTGAACAGGTCGAGAAAACGCCAGAAGGCATGGCGCGCCTGGCCTGATTGCTCGGCCTGTTCGCTCTTGAGGCTCAGCTGCGCTGCCCGTGGCGTTACACCGACATAAGAGAGCAACACCGGCAACAGGATCAGGTTGGTGAAGATCAGCACCGCCACACCAATGCTGGCGATCACCGCGAGGTCTTGAATGACCTGGATCCTGATCAGCATCAGCACCGCAAAACCTACGGCATCACACAGCAGCGCCGTCAGCCCGGCGAGAAACAAACGGCGAAAGGTAAAGCGCGCCGCCACCACCCGATGCATGCCTCGGCCGATGTCCTGCATGATGCCGTTCATTTTCTGCGCGCCGTGGCTCATGCCGATGGCGAACACCAGGAACGGCACCAGCACCGAATACGGGTCCAGTTGGTAGTCCAGCAATGGCAGTAAACCGAGCTGCCAGACCACTGCCACCAGCGAGCACAGTACCACCAGCACGGTGCTGCGCAGGCAACGGGTGTACCAGAACAGCACGGCGGTGGTGATCAGGATCGCGACGGCGAAGAACAGCAGGATCTGCTTCAGACCGGCAATCAGGTCGCCAACTTTTTTCGCGAAACCGGTGATGTGGATGTCGATGTTGGCGCTTTGATAAGTGCTGCGCAGCGCCTCCAGTTGCTCGGACAACACCGCGTAATCCAGCGACTTGCCATCGGAGGTGGTGGCCAGCAACGGCACATAGATGATGCTGGAGGTCTGGTCGAACGCCACCAACTGCCCGAGTTCATTGGAGCGCTGCACATTGCGCCGCAGTGCATCGAGGTTGGCGGCGGTGCCACTGTAGTCATCCGGTATCACCGGACCGCCGTCGAGGCCGTCTTCGGTCACGGCGACCCAGCGCGTGGCGGGTGTCCAGAGCGACTTCATGTACGCCCGGTCGACACCCGGCAGCAGGTACAGTCTGTCGCTCATGGCTTGCAGGGTCTTGAGGTACTCGGCGTCGTAGATATCGCCGTGCCTGTTGGCGACCACAATGCGCAGCGCGTTGCCCAGGCCTGTGAGCTGTTTCTGGTGCTCCAGGTAGTTGGCAATGTAAGGCTGCTGTGTGGGAATTATCTTTTCGAAGCTGGCATTGAGCTCGATTCGGGTGGCTTGATAGCCGAGCACCAGGGTGGTCAGTACGCACACCAACAGTACCCACAGGCGGTGGTTGAACAGCGTGCGTTCTACCACTGAACCGGAGCGTGGATCGAAATTCGCCAGGCTTGCCGTGGCGTTGTCGAAAGACTTCATAACCTCACTCCGAAGCGTTGGCGATTGACGGCGATATGCGCGTCAACCCGGTGAAACCAGCCAGCGTCAGGCTGCCGTCAGCGGCCTCGATGACACTGGCGACGGGCTTGCCGAGCGGTTTGCCGTAGGGCTGGAGCAATGCGCCGGGCGGGTTGTTGGTGCGAAACAAGGCACCGCTCTGATTGACCAGCAGCAACTGGCCGTCATCGGTGCGGATCGCATCGCTGAAAGACACCGGCATCGACACCGGCACAGGCTGGAAACTGTCGCCCAGGTCGCTGGAGGCAAACGCATTGCCCTTCAAGCCGGCCGCCAGCAGGACACCGTCATCGCGCATCTGCAGGGTGAAAAAGCTCCCTGAGTAAGGGCTTTGCAGCTGGGTGAATGACTTGCCGGCATCGTCCGAGCGAGCGAGGTAGCCCTGCTCGCCGGCCAGGAACCAGTGCTCTCCCCGTTGAGCGATGGCGGACAGATGCGCGCCCATCGGGTTATCGATTTGCCCCATGATGGATTGCCAGGTGGCGCCGCCATCGTCGGTGCGAAATGCCAGGCCGTACGCCCCCACGATCAGCCCGTGTCGGGCATCGAGGAATTGCAGGGCGAGAAACGGCTTGTCTGCGCCCTCGCTGGCTAGCCGTTCAGCCGTCTGCACGCGTGCGGTGGCAGTATCCTGGTCGTTGGCTGCAGGCAATTGTTCTCTGGCGCCTACCAGCTCTAGCTGTGCCGCACGCGAGCCATCCAGTTGCACGGTCCAGTGTTCACCACCGTCGTGCGAAACCAGCACGACACCGGCATGCCCGACCGCCCAGCCTGTGTTGGCGTCGACAAACTGCACGGCCGTAAGGCTGACCGAAACCGGCACCTTTGCCTGACGCCAGCTTGCGCCGTTGTCATCGGAAAGCAGCACGATGCCCCGCTCCCCCACCGCCACCAGCCGCGCACCTGAACGGGCCAAGTCCAGCAGCACCGCGGATTTCGCCTGCGGTGCCTGCATCGCCGGCGTGTTGAGCGCGTCGCCCACCGCGCCGGCATGCGCCAGGCCCAACGGCAACGCCATAAGCCACATCAGCCGACCAACCACCTGACAGAATCTGTTCATACCGACCTCGTAAATCCGTTTGAAACCGGATCACGCTGCGCAAGCCGTGATCCGGTATGTCTCGACGTCTGTCTCACCGAACCCCGGCACCCGCCATCGCCGCTGGCGAAAACTCGGAGGCCTTGTAGCGATCCACCATGCCGTACTGTTCTGGCTGACCGGTGTAGACGTTCTGGATAAACCAGGCACCGGAGGTCAGGTCGTAGAAACCCGAGGACAATTGCGCTTGCGCGGGTAGGTCCGGCAGTACCGCAGGCAACGACCACAGGGTCTTGGCCAGTTGGCCGTTGGCATCCCAGCGATCGCCCAGCATGGCTTGCCAGGTGTCTTCATCGAGGTAGTAGCGGCCCTTTGGCAACTGGTGACGCTTGCCCGGTGCCAGATCGGCCTCGACCACCCACACCCGGTGCAATTCCCAACGCACGTAATCGGGGTTCATGTGGTGGGCGAGGAACAGGTCTTCAGGTTTGCTGGCGGTTTGCACCTTGTTGGTGTTGTAGGGGATGTACATCTCCTGCTTGCCCACCAGCTTCCAGTTGAAGCGGTCAATGCGCCCCTGGAACACGCTCAACTCGTCGAACGACATCACCCCGGCAGTTGCCGGTGTCGGCGTATCGCAGCAGGCATTGGGCAGCTTGCGCACGCGGCGTTGGCCGGTCAGGTAAACGTGCGCCTGGGACATGTCGCCATTGATGTTGGTGCGGCCCATGATCTGCTCGCCGGCGCGCAACGGTGGCCCGACGTTGAGCAGGCGGAACAGCCAGTAGTCACCGGCAAACGACTCCGGCGTCCCATCCTGGTAGTAATACGGCATCTCCTGGATGGCCTGGCCGTCAGTGGTCATGACCTGCTTGCCATCGGCGGTCATCAGGTAATGACGAAAATGCATGGACACCGAGGTACCGCGCCAATTCAGCAGGTGGTTCCACATGGCTTCAGTGCCGTTTTGCGGGACCGGGAACGGGATGCCGCCAAAGGCGCCTTCGGGAATGGGACCGGCGCTGCTGTCGACCAGTCTGGCGCGGGTGGCGTTTTTCACCGTGTTGTCATACACCCACTGTGGCGCGGCGGCGGTGCGACGGGTCGGGTACACATCGATGCGATAGGTGTCCGGGAAACGCTTGAACATTTCCTGGGTGCCGTCGCTGAGTTTGCCGGCGTATTGCGCAAGGTTTTTCGAGGTGATGCTGAACAGCGGCTTGTCCGCGGCGAACGGATCGGAGCGCTTGCCGCCTTCCTTGAACGAAGGATCGACCTTGGTGTAACCACCGTCCCAGGCCGGAATGGAGCCGTCGGCATTGCCGGCGCGCTCGGCACCGAAAGGCGTCAGGTTTTTCGACAGTTTGGCCGCGTCTTCTGCCGTCGCAGCCAGTGTGAGTTGGCTGCAAATGGCCAGGCTACCGAGCAGTGCAAAGCAAAGAGCCTTGAGCTTGAAGACGCAGCTTTTGTTGTTGTGGGTCATGCGCAAGTCCTCTTAAAACGTGGTCTTGACGGAGAAAGCCAGGTAGTCCCGGTCTTTCAGCGATTGCTTGTAATTGAACTGGCTGGCGGCGTTGAGGTTGGTGTCTTCGGCGCCGTAGTAGTGCGTGTAGGTCAGGCCGGCGGTCACGCGATCCAGGTAGGTCGCGGTGATGCCGATGTTCATGTCGCCGCCGTTGTCCGGGCCGAAGGTGCTGACGACCGCTGATTTACCCAGCGGGAAGTAACTGAGGCCAACCGGAATGCTGATATCGATGCCGGAGAAAAACTGGCGGTAGGTCGGGGTGTAGACCACCTTGAACCCGAGGCCGTCATCGGTGGCATTGGGGTCAAGGGCGGCGCGGTTTTTGGTGACGCTCAGCAGTCGGTTCCAGGCAATCTCACCGACCAGTCCCGACTCCCTCGCAAGGAAGTTGGGCCCGAACGATGCCAGTACGTTGAGGTTGACGTGAGCGGTTCGGCCGACGGCGTACAGGGCGTTGTCATCGTTATCGGCGACCACGCCGGGCAGGACGGTCTGGCCGTTGGAAACCAGCGGCATGTTCCAGCGCATCGAGGCTTCACCGGCGAAGCTGTATTCGTCGACCGTGGTGGAAAAACTGGCTCCAAAGGCGCGAATGTCCTCCGGATACACCCAGTAGTATTCGCCGATCTGGCCGGTGCTGAAGTTCGGCGTGCCGGTGGAGGGTTTGAGGTACAGCTTGGGTGTCTTGTCGTGGTACTGAATCGCATACAGGCCGTACTCGACCGTTTCCGCACTGTACTTCAACTGCAGGCCGCCCTGCCCCGAACTTCTGGCTTCCTTGTCATTGCCGTGGAAAAACGCCGCCGGGCTCGAGGGATTGCCTCCGAGGAATGTCGGAAAAGGCGCGCCCACGATCAGGCGTTCGTTGCCTTCGCCAATGGTATCGCTGGTGGAGAAGTAACTGCCGGCCCCCGGCAGGCGTGTTTCCTCCCATTCCAGCTGGTAAAAGGCGCCTAGAGACACGTCATCGGTCAACTGAAAGGTCCCCGACAACTGATTGACCGGCCGGGTGATTTCCTTGAATTGGGTGTTGGGTACAGACTGCGCTTTCACCACGTCCACCGGCGCCATGCCGCCAGCAATGCCGTTGGCGCCGAAGAACAGGCTCTCCCCCCAAATCAAGCCATGGCGCCCGGCACGAACAGACGTGGCGTGATCGCCCAGTTCGCCGTTCCAGTACACGAACGCATCGAGCAATTCACCGTCGCCGCCATGCAGGTGGCGGGTGTCGTCGGTGAATTCGTCGTAGGCCACCGAGCGCGCGTTGGCCCGTGCCGGATCGTCGTTATCATTGTCGTGTTGATAGGCGGTGTCGTACCAGGCAGCGCCACTGAGACGCGCACCAACGTTCTTGAACGACATATCCAGCTCGGAAAGGATGTCCGTGCGGTTGGAGATCAGGCCCTTGTTGAAGGCCCGGTCGCCGTCGTCCTGATTGAGTGCCACCTGGCCCTCGGTCAGTTTGCTGCTGGGATTCTGGGTACGCCAGGCGGCGCTGTACTTCACCGTGTTGTCCCAACGCAGGTTGAAATCCGGATTGCCGGTATCCACCGAAAAGGCATGGGCCGCCTGGCTGCACAGCACCAACGCCGCGGCCAGACTGAAACCAAAGGGTGCAGACGTGCTGACCGGGCGGCGCGCAAGCGTCGCAGTCGTGGAACTAACCATCGCGTTAACCTCTTGTTTTTATAGTGGTAACTGCTGTGGGTGAATCAGATGGGCTCGGCCGTGCGCGCAAGCATCTGCTTGACCAGGCCGATGCGGTCGAACTCGCGGTCGTGCTGCATTTCCTTGTCGCCGGCCAGCACCGAGCTTTCGCTGATGAACTTGCAGCGCTCGAAACGGCGCGCCATGAAGCGCTGCAGCTGTTGCTCGACGCTGCCGTCGCGGGTCAGTTCTTCGCTGAGCACGATGGCATCTTCAATCGCCATGCCGGCTCCCTGACCGAGGTGCGGTGTGGTCGCGTGGGCGGCGTCGCCGATCAGCAGCACACGGCCGCGGTACCAGGGCTCGTTGACGAAGACCACTTCCATCGGTTTGTAGACCACCTGGCTGCTGTCGGTGATTTGCTCGCGCAGATCGCCGATAAGGCCAGTAAAACCCTGCAAGCGCTGGCGCATCTGCTCCGCCAGGGTCGCGGGGTCCATCCACGGGTTGGACGGTTCGTGGGACGTGAGGAACAGGTACATCAGGTCGCCGGCCAGCGGCACCAGGCCGGCGTTGCCTTCGGCGCTCTGGTAGTTGGCGAGGTGATCGATTTGCGCCGCGCGCGGGAAGTTGTAGCGCCACACCGATTGCCCAGTAAAGCGCGGCGTGTAGGTGTCGCCGAAGATCAAATCGCGAACCCTGGAGAATAATCCGTCGGCGCCGACCACCAGGTCGTACACAGCGCTGCTGCCATCGGTGAACAGCACATCAACGTTGCCGCCGTTGTCGGCCAATGATTCCACGCTAAGACCCAGGCGTACCTGGGCGCCCAGTTCCAGCGCCGTTTCGCTGAGGACCTTGTGCAGCGCCAGGCGTGAGATGCCGACGTTGGCCGGGTACGCAGGCCCAGCCAGGCGCTGCCCCGGAATGCGCGCCAGTTGTTGACCGGCCGGGCCATAAATGGCGACGTCTTCAAAGGCATACGCCGCATCGAGATAACCGTCGAGCACGCCCAGCTTGGCCATCTCACGGACCACGTTGCTTTGCTGGATGATCCCGACGCCGTACACCGTCCACTCTGACTTGAGCTCGATCAAGTCGACCTCAATGCCCTTGCGCCGCAGTGCGATGGCCGCACACAAGCCACCGATACCACCGCCCACGATCAGAACTTTGTTCACTGCACTCATGGTTCTCTCACTTTTTATTCTTGTGATTCGAAGCAGCGCCGGGCACTGCGTCGTTGGGTTCAGCTTCCCGTCAATCCAGGGATTTGACTAATCGCGAGTAGGGATGCGATGTATCTCCAAACGCGATACCTCGTTTTGCGGCTGCGCGGCCTCATTGCCTGGCATTTGCAGCACCAGCCAGCCCTCCTCCACACGCCACGGCAACGCCTCCAACTGCTGCCCCAGACAGGGTCCATAGACACATTCGCCTGTGCCGGGCAGAAACTGCGCACCATGCGCGTAGCACACGATCAACTGGCCGTCGGCGGACAAAAAACGGTCCTTGCGGTACTCCAGGCGCACGTCCAGATGCGGGCAGCTGTTGCGATAAATCCGCGGCCGACCCTCGTGCATCAAGGCAAAAACGCTGTCCTTGCCGCGCTGCAATGGATCGAATCCGCGGGCCTGTCCTTCCATCAGATCGTCCACTTTGCACAAGGGGAATTCGCTGGGACTCATGGCTTGCACCGCCCTCAAATTTGTTTGGGTGGCGGGCCGCCGGGCGCCCATTTTTCTTTCGACGTGAACAGGAACAACTGCGAGTTATCCGCCGACAGCGGTGCACGGCGCGCCTCCCAGGCGTCATCGTGTTTGTCCATGTCGGCGTCGTATTCGATGTGGCAACCCAGCGGACTGTTGAAGTACCAGAACCAGTTGGAGCCAAAGAGGTGACGGCCAGGCCCCCAGAAACTGGTCCAGCCCTTTTGCTCGAAACGCGTGCCGGCCAACAGCACCTCGGTGCCGCTGCCCATGTGGAAGGTGAAGTGTTCGCAGCCCTTCATGTGCGGCGGGGTCTGGATCATGAACAGGCAATGGTGGTCATCGGACCCTGCCGGACGCATGAATGGCCCCGCCCCGATGAACGTGTCGGTGGTTCGAAAGCCCAGGCGTTCGGCGTAGAAGGCCTCGGCCTTGGCGGCATCGGGGACGAAATACACCACGTGCGACAGCGTGCGCGGCACCGCACTCATATCGAGGGTGATGCCCGGTTGGTTGAGCGGACGCTGTGGCGCATGGCCTGCGGCGTTGGTCAGGTCATCGGGAGCGTTGTAGGACTTGCGGACGGTGACCTGGAAAGCGATCGCGAATCCCATGTCGTCGACGCTGTGCAGCACGCCGTTTTCCCGGGAGACCTTACGGTCTCGCGCCAATTCGTCTTCGATGGCGTCCAGGTCGGCCGCGCTGGCAACGCCGTAAATGGTTTCACGAATCGATGGTGCCGGGCCGATGGCAACCGGCAGGCTCGGATCGTCCGCACTGCGAATGATCACGGCAGTGCCGTCCAGTGCTTCGAAGCGCCCGCCATTGCTGTCGACGTCAACCGGCGCAAGGCCGTAGTCACGCAGGCAATCGGTACAGGCTTGGATGTCATCGACGCCAAAGACAAGGGCATCAAGGCCAATGATGTTCATGGCTACCACTCCATTGAAATTATGATCCGGAGACTGCTGCCGATCGCTCGAGAAGGCCGATCAGCGCTGCATGGAATCCGTTGGTGGTGTCGGCAAGAGGTCCGACTGCGACGAAGATTGACGTGCGGTTTGGCAGCTGACTAATCGCGAGTGGGGATGCGACCTATCGGCAAACGCGATACCTGAGTGCGCGGGATGACGGCGTAAAGGCGGGGTTGACGGAACGATGAATTCACCGGAATGTATCGTCAAAATAAATACAACAGCGGACCTGCCTGATGCGTTTCAACCACCTGGATCTCAATCTATTGGTCGCCCTCGATGTGTTGCTCGAAGAGCAGAACATCACCCGTGCGGCCGAACGCCTGCATATGACGCAGTCCGCAACCAGTGGCGTGTTGGGTCGCCTGCGGACCTATTTCGAAGACGAGTTGCTGGTGCAGGTCGGACGGAAAATGCAGACCACTCCCTATGCCCGGGAACTGATCAACCCGGTACGCGAAGTGCTGCTGACGATCAAGTCCTCGATTACCGCCAAGCCTGTGTTCGCCCCTACCACCAGCAAGCGGCACTTCCGCCTGGTGACGTCGGATTACCTGATCAGCGTCCTGTTTGCCCAGGTCATCCAGAAGATTCATCAGGAAGCACCGAATATCACCTTCGAAATGCTCGGCCCGGGCGACAACTCCGGGGAGTTGCTGATTCGCGGCGAGGTCGATCTGATGATTGTGCCTGAGCGCTACATCATCGAAGGTCACCCATCCGAGCTGCTTTTTGAAGAAGAACACGTGTGCGTCGTGTGGCAAGGCAACTCGCTGGTCGGTGACAGCTTGACCCTCGAGCAATACATGGAAATGGGTCACGTCTCCGTTGGTTTTGGTCGCAGCCGGCACATGAGCATCGAAGAGTGGTTCATGAACCAGTACGGCTTCAATCGTAGACTCGAAGTCATCACCAACGACTTCAATACCCTGCCGCAGCTGGTGGTCGGCACCCAGCGCATCGCCACCATGCACCAGCGCCTGGCGCGTTTGTATGCCGAATATCTGCCGCTGCGCATCCTGCCACCACCGGTCAGGATCCCGGTCATGCGCGAGTTCATGCTATGGCACCGAAGCGTGGACGGCGATCCGATGCACCGCTGGCTGCGCGAGCGCATCAGTGAGTACATCCAGCATCTGGAACAAGCTCCTATCGCCGCGCGCGATACCTCCCATCCCGCGTCACGATTGGCGAATTAGCCGGCGCGTCCTTAACGTGCCTTGTGAACGTCAAGGCAACCACAAGGACAACAACAATCATGTTCCGTTACTTTCCGACCAATTACGTGTGGAATCTCTCTGTCGACCTGGCCATCGAAATGGGCGCCCGAATGGGCGAGATCGAAGAGATGTGCGCACCACTGCAGGAAGCCGCCCAACAGCCCGACGCCGCTGGAACCAAGGCGTTTCGTGAAACCTGGGCGAAGATGGCCGACAAACTCTGCGGCCTGGCCGAGGAAGATGAAGGCATTGGCCGGTTTCTTTCCGCTGGCGAAAAGTACAACCGCGCCGCCACGTATTACCTCACCTGCGAACGCTTGCAGGCCCATGGTGCGCCGGGCCGTACCGAGCT
This sequence comes from Pseudomonas sp. SbOxS1, assembly GCF_013416725.1. Lineage (NCBI taxonomy): Bacteria > Pseudomonadati > Pseudomonadota > Gammaproteobacteria > Pseudomonadales > Pseudomonadaceae > Pseudomonas > Pseudomonas sp. SbOxS1. The sequence goes on along the minus strand of NZ_JAAVXC010000023.1, from coordinate 79,448 downwards.
GTACCAGCGTTTTTTACAGACCTTCAAACGCGGTATCGAACTGTCGAGGGAGAACTGCGAGCGCGTTGAAATCCCCTACGAGGGCAAACATATTTCCGGCCTGCTGGTGCGTGCCGAAGGCGTGACCGGTCCTGCGCCGATCCTGGTGCAGGTCAACGGACTGGATTCGACCAAGGAAATGAAATACCGCGTCGGCCTGCCGGCCTGGCTGGCCAAACGCGGCATCTCGTCGTTGATCATTGACCAGCCCGGAACGGGTGAAGCCTTGCGCCTGCATGAGATGATTGCCCGCTACGACAGCGAGCACTGGGCCAGCCGAGTGGTCGACTGGCTGGAAACCCGCAGCGACGTGGATGCCCAGCGTATCGGCCTGGAAGGTGTTTCACTCGGTGGCTATTACTGCCCGAGGGCGGTGGCTTTCGAGCCACGGTTTGCCTGCGGTGTGGTGTGGGGCGCGAACCATGACTGGCGGGATGTGCAAAAGCGTCGCCTGGAAAAAGAAGGCAGCTTCCCCGTACCGCACTACTGGGCCCACGTGCGCTGGGTGTGGGGAGCCCAGGACATGGACGAGTTCATGGCTATCGCCGAAAACGTCCATTTGGACGGCGTCCTGGATCGGATCAAGGTGCCGTTCCTGGTGACCCATGGTGAAAAGGATTCGCAGATCCCGCTCAAGTGGGCACATCGTACTTACGAGCAGCTGGTCAACAGCCCCAAGCGTGAACTGAAGGTCTTCACCGAACGCGAAGGTGGCGTGCAGCATTCCAGCTTCGACAACAGCATCAATGCGGGTCACTACATCGCCGACTGGGTCGCCGAAACCCTGGGTGGCCACACCGCTTGACGGGTTCCCAATCGTAAAAAAACGCCGGATAACCCTGGGGATTCCGGCGTTTTGCATTGAGCGTTGAACGAATTCAGATGGGGGCACGGGTACCGTGGAACGAGCTGATCTGCCAGCCCTCGGCGCCGAACGTCCAGACCTGCGTGGCAAACCCTTCACCGCGAATCGACTGGTCGCCGCCACGCTTGCGTAACGTGTTGCATTGGGTACCCGTCATCACCGCCAGGTGGTCTCCGTAAAAGCGGACCAGCAACTCGCCGCGCTCAATGTCCAGATACTGAACGGCGCTTCTTGCATACTCCAGATAGTCCGCCTTGCCTTGCACCAATCCGGTGGTGTGCACATACACCAGGTCATCCGCGAACAACTCGGCGACGCGTGGGTAATCCTCTTCAACCAATGCCCGGCGACGTTCTTGCTCCAGTGCCAGGAGTTCGGTTTTAACAGCTGTGGTAGTCATGTGAATGGCTCTCTGTGGGTGATGAGCGCGCACCATAGACTCAGGATTCAAGGTATAAAAATCGTCGATCCCGATGCCTGCCATCGTTACTCGCGATACCCGGGCATTGATCGTGCTCATCGCGGCGAAGGCCCCATGCATGTTGGCGTGCAGCAGCTATCGACCCCATCAATACGCGGGCATTGATGCAAGTTGCTGGTCGAATCCATGGCCGCGCCCTAGCCTCGCTTTGCATAACAAACAGCAAAGTGAAAACGCCATGAATGCCCTGCACCTGAAATGCCAGACCCTGTTCGACGGTACTGGCCTGAACACCCGTCAACAGCAAACGCTGGTCGTTGAAAACGGCCTGATCTCGTATGTCGGCCCGACGGCCATGGCGCCGCAGCCGCAATCGGGCGACACCGTCCTGGACGCTGGCGACAACTTTGTCATGCCGGGTCTGGTGGACGTGCATACCCATTTGGCCTTCGGCAATGCGCAGAGCGAAGAAGACATCGATATCTGGACCAGTGACGAATTCCGAGCGCTGCGCGGTATGTTTTTCGCTCAACATGTGCTGGCTGCTGGCGTCACCAGCATGGTTTGCCCCGGCGATAGCGGCCAGCTCAGCATCGCAGTTCGCAATGCGATCGCTGCGGGTCTGTTCGAGGGACCGCGCATCGCCGCCAGCAGCAGGGTCATCACCAATCGGCAGAGCCTCAATGACTGGTTTCCCAGCCGCGTGGGCGCTCCCGAATATTTCACTGCGCGCCTGGTCACCAGTCGCAGTGAGGCATTGGCAGAAATACGCAAGCAGGCCAAGGATGGCGTAGACCTGATCAAGATCGCCATGGACGGCACCCACCGTCGGCCGAACGGCGAAATCATCGCCGCATTCACCGCAGAAGAAACCTATGAGATGGTTGAGGAAGCCCACCGCCTTGGCTGCAAAGTGGCAACCCATGCCTATGGTCGTGAGGCAGTGATGTACGCCGCACGTGCCGGGGTCGACCTGGTATTCCACGCCTTTTACATGGACGACGCTTGTATCGAGGCCTTGCTCAAGGCCGGCAGTATCCTCGCGCCGACCATGACCTTCCCGCAGAACACCGTGGACTTTTGTCAGCCTCACGACCCGGCCATCAGTACCGGATATTCCGGGTACTGCGCACGCACACTGGAAGTCGGATCGGCGGTGCTCAAACGCGCCAAGGCCGCCGGTGTGCCTTTCGCCTGTGGCAGTGACAGCGGTTTTGCCGTGACGCCTTATGGCGAGTGGCACGCCCGTGAGCTGGAATTGCTGGTTACTCTTTTGGGTTTCACCCCCGCCGAAGCGTTATATGCCGCCACCGCCGTCGGCGCACGTTGCATGCCGCGCAGTGAAACCATCGGCTCCCTGGAAGTCGGCAAGCAAGCTGATTTCCTGTTGCTCGACGGCTCACCGTTGCGCGACATACGCATCCTTCAAGACCGCTCGCGCCTCAAGGCCGTGTACAAGGCCGGTCAACCGGTGCGCATGGAGCGCAGCCCCTACAATCCAAAGCAAGTGTCTGATTTCAACTCGTTGAAATGGACTGACCTGTACACCCGTGACCGGGTTGCCCAATTGGGCAAGTGGGCCGTATGAAGAGCGACGTCATGCATACACTCACTCTACTCACAGCCATTCACATCGCCAGCAGCGCTATCCGCATCGCTCAAGAAACCGGGATCAAACCCTTGGCCGTCGCCGTGCTGGACGCGGCAGGGCATCCGTTGGCCGTCCTGCGCGATGAACAAGCCAGTTTTCTTCGCCCGCAAATCGCCACCGGCAAGGCGCGGGGCTGCCTGGGAATGGGCTTTGGAGGACGAGAGCTGGCACGGCGCGCGCACACCATGCCGGCGTTCTTCGATGCGATCAACAGCCTGACCGGGGGCGAGGTCATTCCGGTGGCTGGTGGCGTGTTGATTCGCAATGCCGAGGGGAAGATACTCGGCGCCATCGGCATCAGCGGCGACACTTCGGACAATGATGAGCGCTGCGCTGTGCAGGGAATCGAGCAGGCCGGGCTGGTGGCCGATACCGGTGATCAGATGGTGGGTTGATCAAGCAATGCGGCCTGCTCCGACAACAGGCCGCGAAACCACATCATCGCCGGGTCGTGCTCCTGATACGGGTGCCATTGCAGCACTTGCACGGCCTGCGGAAAAGCCACTGGTGCGGGGTGAATGCGCAACGGATAACGCTTGGCAAAACGCTGCGCCTGACGGCGAAACACCGTGGCGATTCGCGCGGTACCGACAATGAACTCCGGCATCAGGGCGAAGCTTTCAACGGCTACCGCCACACGCCGGTGAACACCCTGCTCATGGAGATGCATGGCATCCATCGCCAGGTTTCGCCCGTCGGCAAACTCACGCACCACGTGTTCGGCGGCGCAATAGGCAGCCAGGCTCAAACCCTCGGCGAACTGCGGCTGCTGTGCACAGACGATGCAACACAACTGGTCGCTCATCAACGGTACACGGGGGTAAGCCGGGTTCAATCGGCGCTGCGGCACAATTACACAGTCGCTGCGACGATAGTCGAGCGCTTCGCTGACCACATCGCTGTCTCGCGGTACCGGCAAGTCCCGCAGGGTCAAACGCACACCCGGCGCGACGCGCGCCAACTCGAGACTGACCGCTGGCAAAAGCACCGCCGCCACGTAGTCGGAAGCCACCAGGGTAAATTGCCGAATGCAGTGGGCCGGTTCAAAGTTTACCGGTGCATCGATAATCTCCCGCGTCAGCGCGAGGGCTTCTTGTACCTTGGGCAACAGCGCCAGCCCCAGGGCAGTGGGCTCCAGACGCCGCCCTACCTGAACCAGCAACGGATCATTGAAATGCTCGCGCAAGCGTCCAAGCGCCGAACTGGTCGCGGACTGACCCAGGCACAAGCGTTCAGCTGCCCTGCTGACGCTGCATTCGCTCAACAAGGCGTCCAGGGCAACCAACAGGTTCAGATCGAGGCGTCGATACCGCATGCTGTTTCCGTTTTAAATGGATGGATACATATATGACACCATCAATTTAACGCTCCAGGCATTGACCACGCCAATCGCATACTTCGTTAGGAGATATCGCGATGGAAAATACTATCTAAACAGCATCAAGGCAGGGACAGCGATCTTCGTCTGCGGGGCGACGAAGGACGCTATATATCTGCGAAATCACCTGCATCGTTGCGTCTTCGATCGTTCCTTCATTCCGGCATAAAACCCAGCCGTGATCTGCAATCGCTCGCTCGAACGCCTTGGTACAAGCGACCTGTTCTTCCAGCTTATGGATCACAGTACTGCTCAGCCCACGCCGTCGTGCCGCTGCCCTGGCCCATGAAATTTCAGGGTTGGTGACAACCCCAACATGCAGGTCTGGCACTTGTACGTTTCGATCAATGTTCAACTGTAGAATTTCCGCAAACGGGACTATCCGGCGAAACGCGGCATCAGATGGGTACCAGCGATCGATCAAGATGATGCTGCCTGGTGGCTGTTTAGCCAGCACGTTGTGGGAAATCCAGGCACGGCTATCGGCAAAGCGCTCACAAACCTGCAACTCCAGATCCCGGGTGGGATTTCTGACGAATTTGTTAACGAGCGTCATTGTTTCACCCCTGAAGGGATCGCTTTTTCTCTCGCACAGCCGGATCACCTTTTTGTTGGCTGCCCTCAGTACTTTAGTAACGGCCTCCAACAGTGTGGTTTTGCCGGCTCCCTTGGGCCCATCCAGAGAAACAAACAGCGGACGATTCATTCTTCACATAACGATTGATATACGGTTTTTTTGCCCGGTTCGTTCGCTGGAACCGCTTGGTGGGTCTATGCGAGTCGAGTGGAGGGTACTTATGAACAGACGAGCACTCTAACATCGCGGATCGAAGGTTGCTTCCAGCATCAGCGCCCTCTCCTGCTCGACCCCCATCGCCTCAGCCCAAGTCCACAGAAACAGGGGCCACGAGATGTCATCCTGCATTCAACCAGGTCGCGAAATACCGTGCTGGCGCAGTTTGCGATACAGCGTATTGCGGCTAATCCCCAGGCGTGCGGCAACACGAGCGATATGCCAGTGCTCCGCTTCAATCAACGTCAGCAGCGTCTGCCGTTCCGATACTCCCAGCGGATTTTCGGCCAACGCAACTGGCGTTGCCGGCAGCAACTCTGCCAGGTCGTCCAGGGTGACACGCCCGTCCAACGCCAACGCCACCAGCGTGCGCAGGCACGTACGCAGCTGCCGGACATTGCCCGGCCACGGTTGCTTCAGCAAGCGCTCCCTGACGCCCGCTTCCAGCCGAATCCTTGTACCTTTTGTCTCTTCGCGCAGCAGAAGGTCGAGCAAGCGGCCCTTGTCTGATCGTTCGCGCAGCGGCGGCAGCTGCACGGTGAAGCCGGCAATGCGATAAAACAGATCTTCGCGAAAGCGTCCTTCGGCTACGCAGGCGTGCAGATCCTGGTGGCTGGCACTGATCAGGCGTACGTCTAGGGGACGCGCCGTCGCGCCGCCCAGCGGCACCACCTGACGTTCTTCCAGCACACGCAGCAGGCGAGTCTGTAACGCCAGTGGCATATCGGCGATTTCATCGAGAAACAGAATGCCGCCATGGGCCTGTTCCAGCTTACCGATCATCCCGTCCTTGCGGGCGCCGGTGAAGCTGCCGCCGCGATAGCCGAACAGCTCGCTTTCGATCAGTGTCTCTGGAATGGCTGCGCAATTGATCGCCACAAACGGCTGGCCCGCCCGAGCGCTGGCGCGGTGCAGCGCCGCCGCAAAAGCTTCTTTGCCGGTACCGGTTTCGCCCTGTAGAAACACCGGAACGTCACGCTCCAGAACACGCAATGCGCGAGCAAAACCGCGTTGCAGGCGCGGGTCTTCCAGGCACACGTGCACGTCGTTGACGATGGGCGTTGGGGGAATGACCAAGGGCGGCTGGTGCGCGGGTTCTCGCAATTGACCGTAGAGCAGGCGTCCGTCCACCAGCCGCATGGGCCAACAGACGCTCGGCTGGGCGCTGGCCTGGCTCATCACCTGGTCGATAGGTGTTTCCAGCAGCATCGTCAGGGATTGCCCCACCACCTGGTCACGGCTGAGGCCCAACAGATCCAGTGCAGCCTGATTGATTGAACAGATACGGGCACTCTCGTCGAAACTGAGCAGGCCTTCACCCAGCAGCCCAACGAAGCCCGCCTCAGGGTGGAAGCGCAGCAAGTATCGCTGCGGATCATGCCCCAGGAAAAAACAGCTCTCTATCAACTTGGCGGACAGGTTGGTCAATGCCATGGCCTGGAAGTGTTGCTGAAGACTGTGGTCATCCCTCACCGAAGAGAGGTTGAGCACGGCCAGCAACTCTCCACGCGCATCGAATATCGGGCTCGCCGAACAGGTCAGGCCGACATGCTTGCCACGGAAATGCTCATCACGGCGGATGGTGACGTGCTGTCGCTCGACCAGGCAGGTGCCGACACCGTTGGTGCCCTCGCAATCCTCGCTCCATACCGAGCCAAGCCACAGCCCGGAACGCTGGAATTCCGCGCGTTCGGATTCGTTGAACACACTGTCGATCGCCACACCGCGGGCATCGGTGAGTAGCACCACGTGGCCGTCACGACCGAGTTGTTGGTGCAGGTTGCCCATCTGCCAGTGCGCCACGGCGATGATGTGTTCCAGTGGCCCACGGTGATCCTGCAAGCGTGCTTGTTCAACCACATTAGGTGCGCGGCGGCTGGCCGGATCGAGCTGATACTGATCCAGGCACCGGCGCCAGGATCGTGTGATGGCCAGGTCAGCCGTGGGGCTGTGGCTGGCGATAGTGCCCTGCACGGCTTGCAGCACTTGTTGTGCATGGGCGTTGATCAAGGCCGGCTTCATTGTTCTTGTTCTCCGTTACGGTCAGGACACGGGGCTGCTTGCAGCTTATATGAAAAGACGGCAACGAGCGTTTTTTGCACCGAGTGACACTCTGTCATCCCCCATTCCCGGATTCGTGACATAGATCCGCTTCCAAGCCTGAGCAGTACTGCGCCAACCGGTCTGCAACGAGGCTTTCAGGAAGATGGCCCGGGCTTTGCTCCAGGACGAGTTGTTACAAAAACAACAAGAACGGGAGAAGCCCATGAACATCGCTGTTGAAACACCTCTGCACACGCCCACTGCTCAACTCGCGGCCTGGGTCGAAAACCTCGGCGAGCGTCTCGCCCAACGTGATCTGGACGGCACGCTGGAACTGTTTGCCGACGAGTGTCACTGGCGTGACCTGCTACTGTTCAGCTGGAACCTGGTGACCCTGGAAGGCAAGCCTGCCATCCGCGACATGCTCGAAACACGCCTCGACCAGACTCGCCCCGGGCGATGGAAGCTGGAAGGTGAGGCGACGCTCAATAACGGTGTGCTCGAAGGCTGGATCAGCCTGGAAACCGAAGCGGCGCGAGGTAAAGGCTACGTGCGCCTGAAGGACGGCCTGTGCTGGACGCTGCTGACGACCATGCGCGAGCTCAAAGGCTTTGAAGAACTTAGCGGCCGCCGTCGTCCGATGGGTGCCAGTCATGGTCACGCCCATGCTGACAAGCGCAACTGGCTGGAGCGCCGTCGTGATGAAGAAGCTTCGCTAGGTATCACCACTCAACCCTATTGCCTGATTGTGGGCGGCGGCCAGGGCGGGCTGGGGCTCGCTGCGCGGCTCAAGCGACTGGGCGTGCCAACCCTGATCGTCGACAAGGCCGAGCGTCCTGGCGATCAGTGGCGCGGTCGCTACAAGTCGCTGTGCCTGCACGACCCGGTCTGGTACGACCACATGCCTTACCTGCCCTTCCCCGATCACTGGCCGGTCTTCACCCCAAAGGACCAGATTGGCGACTGGCTGGAAATGTACACCAAAGTCATGGAGCTCAATTATTGGCCGCGTACAGAGTGCGTGAGCGCCGGCTTTGACGAGCAAAGTGGCACCTGGAAGGTTGAAGTGCAGCGCGATGGCGAGCGTGTGACTTTACAGCCTGCCCAGTTGATCCTCGCCACCGGCATGTCTGGCGTACCCAATGTTCCGGTTTATCCGGGTGCCGAGGGTTTCCAAGGCCAGCAGCACCATTCCAGCCGCCATCCCGGCGGAGACGCCTGGAGCGGCAAGCGCGCGGTGGTCATCGGTGCGAACAATTCGGCTCACGACATCTGCGCCGACCTGGTGGAGAACGGTGCCGAGGTGACCATGGTGCAACGCTCCAGCACCCACATCGTGCGTTCCGACAGTTTGATGGAACTGGTCTTCGGCGGGCTCTACTCTGAAGACGCCCTGGAAACGGGCTTGACCACGGACAAGGCTGACATGCTGTTCGCCTCGATCCCCTACAAGGTGATGCCAAGCTTTCATCAACCCGTCTTTGACGCGATCAAGGAGCGTGACAAGGACTTCTACGAACGCTTGGCCAAGGCCGGCTTCATGCTCGATTTCGGTGACGACGAGTCTGGCCTGTTCATGAAATACGTACGCCGTGGTTCGGGTTACTACATCGACGTCGGCGCCTCTGAACTGATCGCCAATGGCACGATCAAGCTCAAGAGCGCGCCTGGCCTGGGTGTCGAGCGCATCGAAGCGGATGCCGTCGTACTCAACGATGGCAGTCGACTGCCGGCAGACCTGATCGTCTACGCCACGGGCTATGGCTCAATGAATGGTTGGGCAGCGAAGCTGATTTCCCAGGAAGTCGCTGACAAGGTCGGCCGCTGCTGGGGCCTGGGCTCTGGAACCACGAATGATCCTGGCCCGTACGAGGGCGAACTGCGGAACATGTGGAAGCCAACCCAGCAGGAAAACCTCTGGTTCCACGGTGGCAACCTGCATCAGTCACGGCATTATTCGCTGTATCTGGCGCTGCAGTTGAAGGCGCGCTTCGAAGGGATCAACACATCCGTCTACGGCCTGACCAAGAGTCACCACACTGGCTGAGTCAAATGGCGCCCAGCCGTGGTTGGGCGCCATCCTGGCCCTCTCGTTCTTCATCGAACGCCATCGAGTCGTGCGTATAATGCTTTTCCTTTCAACTGCTTAAGCTGTCCAATGAAAAAACTGCTCGCCATAGTAGCGCTGTCGCTCTCGGTCATTACCCCCGCCTTTTCAAGCCCTCCATCCACCTTTTCCGAAGCCAAGGTCATCGCAAAGCAGAAGATCTACCTCGACCAGGCGAACAGCCCCATGGGCGAGCTGTATTGCGGCTGCAAATGGACGTGGGTAGGCAAGTCGGGTGGCCGTATCGATGCCGAGTCATGCGGTCTCAAGGCCAGGAAACAAGAGAATCGCGCGGAACGGACTGAGTGGGAACACATCGTTCCAGCCTGGACGTTCGGTAACCAACGCCAATGCTGGAAGAACGGGGGGCGCGAGCACTGTGTGGACGATGATCCTGTGTTTCGAGCCATGGAGGCAGACCTGTTCAACCTCTACCCCTCTGTTGGAGAGGTGAACGGCGACCGCAGTAATTTCAACTACGGCATGGCCTCCGGGGTAGCGCCGCAGTATGGGCAATGCAAGACGCGGGTTGATTTCGACCAACGTGCGGCGGAACCGCGTGACGAGGTCAAGGGGTTGGTCGCAAGGACAACCTTCTACATGTTCGACCGATACAATCTGAGCATGTCACGTCAGCAGCAACAGCTACTGATGGCCTGGGACAAGCAGTACCCGGTTTCGTCCTGGGAAAAAGAGCGCGATCGTCGCATTGCCGCAATCATGGGGCACTCCAATCCGTTTGTAACTGGCGAGCGCCGATGGTCGCAAGGATACAAGGCGGTTGGTGATGGGGTGGTGAGCGCCGTTCCAGTCAACCCTGCGCGCGCACCCGTCCAGCAAACTCTTGCGAGCGCAGCCGGGGTGGGTTCTATCGTGGGTAACCGGAAAAGCCAGGTCTACCACCTCTCGACGGGGTGCCCTGGGTATGGTCAGGTGTCTGAAAAAAACCAGATATCCTTCACCTCGGAATCCGAGGCCCAGGCTGCAGGATATCGAAAGGCAGGAAACTGCAAGTAGTTGCTGCCTGTTGAAAGTCGGCCTCGCGAAACCGGGGCCGACACCTGAAATAAGGAGACCCCTGTGAGAAAGCCCCCTATGAAAATCATCATCGAAGAATGGGATGGTGACGGTGCGATCCGGATTCCCGATGAAGCGCTGCAGGAGCTGGAGCTGGATGTCGGCGACGCTGTTTACCTGATTGAAGAATTTGTCGGTAATACGCGATGCCTGGTCCTGTCAAAAAAGGCTCAAATCGCAGATCGAATAGACGAGCTCACTGAAGCCTGGGGTAGCGAACCACACGTCAGCGCCGAGGACAAATAAGGAAGCTACTCCACAGTGTGACTACCTTTTGCGCCGGAATTGAGGAATCTCCAAACCCAGGCTTTCGCGCAAGGTAGTCCCTTCATACGCCCTGCGGTATACCCCCCGCTCCTGCAACAGCGGTATGACCTCGTGGGTAAAGCGGTTGAACTGCTCCGGGTGCCCGATGTAGATGTTGAAACCATCCACCGCACGCGCTTCGAACCAATCAGCCATCTTCTGCGCAACGGTGTCAGCCGCTCCGACGAAAGCGCCCGGGCGCAACTGTCGACCGAACTCGACGGCCTGGCGCAGTGTGAAACCTTTCTCACGTGCCTGGTCGGCGATACGTTTGGCCGCGGTGAAAAAGCTGCTGCGCGCAGACTCCAGGCTCTCCTGAGGGAACGGCGCATCGAGGTCGTACTGGCTGAAGTCATGCCAACCGAAGTTGCGGCCAAATTCCTTCAGTGCGAGTTCAAAGCTATGGTCGGCCTGATGGTAGTACTGCTCGATTTCACGCGCATGCTCATCGGTGTCACCCACATGGATTTCGGCACCGGGCATTACCAGTAATTGCTCAGGATCGCGGCCAAGTCGCTGCGCCCTGCCCTTTATATCGCGGTAGAACGCCTGGCCCTGTTCGATGCTGGCGGCATGGGTGAAGACCACATCTGCAGTGGCGGCGCCCAGGTCCCGGCCCTGCTCCGAATCGCCGGCCTGGAAGATCACCGGCTGGCCTTGATGGGAGCGTTGAATGTTCAGCGGGCCGACTACAGAGAAGTATTCGCCCTTGTGATTCAGACTGTGCAGTTTGCCTGGGTCGAGAAACTGGCCCGTCGCCCTGTCGCGCACGAACGCATCCTCTTCATAGGAGTTCCACAGGCCCTGGACAACCTCGACATGTTCGGCCGCCCGGCCGTAACGGGTGTCGTAATCGTAATGCTCGTCGCGACTGTAATTGCCGGCGGTGCCGGCATCTCCGCTGGTGACGACGTTCCAGCCCGCACGGCCTTTGCTGATCAGGTCGAGTGAGGCCAGGCGCCGCGCTACATTATAGGGCGAGTTGTAGGAAGTCGTCAGCGTACCAACCAAACCGATGTGGCGAGTGCTCACGGCAATCGCTGACAGCAGCGTCAGTGGCTCCAGGCGATTGAGGTAGTGGGATGGCGACCCAGGCGTAATGAACTGGCTGTCGACGATAAACATCAAGTCGAACAGTGCCGCCTCGGCCTGGCGCGCAATGTCGATGTACCAATCGACATTGACGCTGGCGTCGGCTGGCAATTGCGGATCAAGCCACAGGTTGTGGCGGCCTGGCCCACCACAGCCCATTGTCAGGGCGCCCAGTTTGAGTTGTCTTTTTGTCATTTCAAACATATTCCTTATGCATCAATGCGGGCTGAAGCGTTCAGGGCCGGGCGTTGGACGTGGCTGGTTGCAAGGACGCAGCGAATGAGTTGTCGAACAGGTTGGCTGCAGGGTAGGACTTTACAAAACCAAGGCTTGCGAAAAAGTCCACGGTCTTCTGCGCCTCCACAGGTACCTGAGGGTTCAGTGGCTCGACGGTTGTTCGCGCCCGGGCAAACCAGGCACGGGCGATTTCAGCGTCGGCTCGAGTGCGTTTGGCCCATGCATCAGCATAAGCGTCAGTATTGGCTGGGTTCTGTAGCGTCCATTCACGCGCTTTCCTCAGACGCTGGAGAAAATCACTGATTTGCTCGCGCTTGGCGTCGACTGAATTGGCGTTGGCGGCGATGAAGCTCTGGGCCGGGATCAACCCATCAGCCGTGGCCAGGATCCGCGCACCCTGCCGTTCCTGCTGCGTGACGTAGGGTTCCCAGGTCGCGATGACGTCAACGGAGCCACCGTCCAGCGCGTGGGAGGCATCCAGCGCGCTGAGGTAGCGCAGATCCAGCGAGTCTCGTGGAACGCCCGCGTTATCCAGCGCGGTCAGCAGTAGCTGCTGGCTCCAGGAGCCTTTCCAGATGGCGGCGCGCTTGCCTTTCAGGTCCGCAAGGCTGTGGATCGACGAGTCCTTTCTTACCAGAATCGCCACACCGTCGAGATTTTGCCGGCTCGCTGCAATCACCTTGATCGGTGCCCCCAATGCACCGAGGAACAGCGCTGGGGCATCACCCAGCAACCCGATATCCAGGCTGCCGACATTGAGCGCCTCGGCCACAGGCGACCCTGCAGTGAATTGCTTCCACTCAAGGGTATAAGGCAAATCGTCAAGCACCCCTGCCGCCTCCATCACGGCCTGGGCGTTGTAGCTTTGGTCCCCCACCACCAGCGTTTGCGCGTTCGCAGCAAGGCACAGCAAGGCAGCGGCCATCCCGGCCGCCAGTTTCGTCAGGTAACGCACGTTCGTCTCCAGATGCCTTCTCAGGCAATTCAGGTCGATCCGCGCGCGCGGTCTCGGTACTATTTCGTAATATGGGAAGAGCCGATCACGGCTCTACAGGCATGCCGAAGCGTTATGCTGCTTATACGATGAGGCCATAACCATCACACGTAAAATACTCAATACGCATAACGTAATTCCATATAAATGCAACAACCGCATGAAGTCGCGACACTGCCTTTGCTGTAAGTGAAGCTGCAAGAGGTTTGTCAGGTTCTAAACAAGCAGCATTTGGCACAACTCACGAACATATCCGCCCACGACCCTGGTGCGACAAGAGGATCATCAATGCAGGTTTCCATCACCCAGGAAGATCATTGGGTCAACACGCCGTATGGGCAGGTGTTCGCACGCTGCTGGTATCCGGGCAATCACGGGTCGGCTGCGCAAACAGCGCCCATCATTTTGTTCCACGACTCGCTGGGGTGCGTGGAGCTGTGGCGTGACTTCCCTTCCCTGCTGGCCAAGGCAACCAACAGGAATGTCGTGGCTTATGATCGTTTAGGCTTTGGTCGTTCAGACCCTCATCCAGGCGATTGGTCCAACGACTTCATTCGCGAAGAAGCCCAGCGTTACTTTCCGTTCGTGCGTGCAAGCCTGGGCATCGAGCGCTTTATCGCCTTCGGCCATAGCGTCGGCGGTGCCATGGCGACTCATTGCGCCGCGTTGTGTCCCGAGGATTGCCTGGCCCTGGTGACCGAATCTGCCCAAGCCTTTGTCGAGGAGCGGACTGTTTGCGGTATCCGCATTGCCAAAGCGCAGTTCCAGCAACCAGGGCAGATCGAGCGTTTGCACAGATACCACGGTGATAAGGCGCAATGGGTATTGGATGCCTGGACGCAAACCTGGCTTTCCCCCTCCTACGCCGATTGGACCATCGAAAAGCAACTCGCGCCGATCCAGTGCCCTATGCTGGTCATCCATGGCGCGGACGATGAGTTCGGTTCGACGTTGCATCCCCACCGTTATGCCAGCCTCGCTTGTGGGAAGATCGAGATGCTTGTAATCAGCGATTGCCGACACGTTCCGCACAAGGAAAAAACCCAGGACGTGATTGATGCAGTTTGCCGTTTCCTGTAGATCGGCATCTCACTTTTCAAGCGTTCTCTCCTACCCACTCCGCTGCACCTCTTCTACCTCTACTTGCTACCCATAGCAGACGCTGATCCCTGCCAACAAGGGAGGTGCCTGCCATTGGGTTGGCACGCGAACATGACTGCAATGCGCGAGTTGCGCCGGTCCGGCAGTCAGTTGCCCAGATAACAGGCTGCTCACCGAACGTGTTGATTTGTTCATCATGCTATTGGAGGAGGCAAGCCTTGAAACAACTGACACCTTTGGACGCCCAGTTCTACTATTCCGACGCCACCCATCAACCCATGGTGGGGGGCAGCCTGTGGATTTGCGACCAACGCACCGCACCCAACGGGCTGGTCCGGCACAAGGACATCATCCGCTACATCAACAATCGCCTGGGCAGCACCTCATTGTTTCGCCGACGGCTGCAGCACGCGCCCTTCTGGCTGGACGATCCCTACTGGGTGGAGGACAAGAGTTTCGACCTGGAGTACCACATCCGCCACGTCGGCCTGCCACAACCTGGCGACTGGCGGCAACTGTGCATATTCGCGGCGCGGTCGATGTCGCGCACCCTTGACATGGGCCGCGCGCCCTGGGAGCTCACCATCATCGAGGGGCTGAACAACGTGGAAGGCGTGGCACCCGGCAGCTTTGCCCTGCTACTGCGTTTTCATCACGCCTACATCGATGGCAAGGCTGGCATCGAGATCAACAATCTGCTGATGAGTGATCAACCTGAACTCGATGAGAGTCCTTACCGGCAACCTTACAACGATCGCCTGCCCAGTCGCGCGCACATGTGGGGCAAAACCGTTCCCCGCTTGTTGACCCAGCCTCTGCGCAGCTTGCGCGCCAGCTACAGTGCGTCCAGGGCAGGACTGAATTTGCTGACCCGGCTGCGCGCAGAGAACCGACCGGCCCAGAAGAGCATTCCCAGCACCGTGTTCAACGCCCAGGTCTCACCGCACCGGACCTTTGGCGGATTGTCCTGGAAGCTCGACGAGATCAAACAGGTCCGCCGCTGCGCCAAGGGAGCCACGCTCAACGACGTCATCCTGGCCATTATCGCCGGCGGGCTGCGGCGCTACCTGGAACGCCGCGAGGCGCTTCCCGCCGAGCAGTCGCTAGTCGCAATGTGTCCGGTAGCGATTCTCTCCGAGGAAGCCCAGCGCACCGGGAATCTGGTGTCCGGCATGCTGATCGGCATAGGCACGGATATCGAGGATCCCGTCGAACGGCTGCAGTCGATCCTCGAGCGCACGCAGTCGGGGGCCGAGCTGGCCCGTGATGTGGTGTATGAACTGATCGTTTCAATGGGGGACCTGGTACCTGCGCCGATGCGCATGCTGGGTGGCTGGATGGGGAGTCACTGGCGTCATGTCGGCAAATACCATTTGTGCAACACCCTGATCACCAACTTCCCGGGCCCCATGGGCAAGGCACGCAAGTACTTCGCCGGTGCCGAGGTGCAAGCACTCTATTTCGTCCCGCCAATCGCAGACGGCATGGCGCTCAGCCATGCCGTCACCAGCCTCTACGACCAGATCATTCTCGGGGTGGGCAGCGATCGCGACGTCTTGCCTGATATGGACGTTTACATCGACTGCCTGCACCAATCCACCGAGGAATATTTGGCCCTGGGCCGGCAGTCAATGGAATCGGCCGCCAAGGAGCCTGCTGCAACGCCACCCCGCAAGCGAGCCATTCCCGCAGCCGCAGCCGCAGCCACCGACGCCGAGCAAGCCGGCCAGTAACGAGTGACCTGCAGGGATCGCCCCTCGCCCATGACCGTTGGAGAGAACAAACATGTTAAGGCACAAGACGCCGAGCGCTCGGCTGCATGAAAAAATGCGGCACTCGCGCAGCTATAAGGAGTGGGTCAACCACGCCTGCGCATTGGATGAACAGAGCGCAATGGACGACTGGCGCAGAAATGAAGTGTCCAGGGACTATGACCACCGCACCGTGCGCCAACGGCTGGAGCGCTTGAGCGTCCTGCGCCGTTCAGGCGCCTGCGCCGACCTGATGTTCGCGCTCAACGAGGGCATTCATGGCAACCTCGCCGGGATGGGCAAGGCCGGGCTTTACCGCCACGCCCGCATGGGCACCAAGCATTTGATCCACCAGTACATCGAAGAAGTCTGCCGGTCACTGCAAGCCATCGATGGCGTTGACGAGCAGGTGATTTCACTGGACGAGCGTCGGGATTTCTTCCTCCGTGCCAGCCAATGCTTCGGGCGTTCGGCATTGATGCTCAGCGGTGGCGCGATGCTCGGTTACTTCCACGTCGGAGTACTCAAGGCCCTTGTCGAGGAGGGCCTGCTGCCGAAGATCATTTCCGGTTCCAGTGCCGGTTCACTGATCGCAGCCATCGTCTGCACTCACCGTGATGATGAGTTGCTCGAGCACCTGCTGCCCGAGCGCCTGACCATGACGTACGCCAGGTCCGAGGCCAAGCGAAGCTCGCGCCTGAATGCCCTGGTGCAGGCGCAGGACGTCAACAGCCATGTGCAGGGACTGATTCCCGACCTGACGTTCGCCGAGGCCTACCAGGTCAGCGGGCGTCATCTGAACATCACGGTCACAGGGCTTGAGCCGCAACAGGCGCCCCGGCTGTTGAACGCCATCACGGCACCCAATGTCTTGATCCGTTCGGCGATCCAGGCCTCCACCGCCGTCATGGGCATTATTGCGCCGGTGACCCTGCAGGCCAAGGATGCCGCCGGCCATCAAGTGCCGTATCTTCCCGGACAGCGATGGATCGACGGCTCCTTTACCGACGACTTGCCCGCCAAACGCCTGGGCCGGCTCTATGGTGTCAATCACTTCATTTCCAGCATGGCCAATCCAGCGGCACTGCTCTTTACACCCAATCCCAATGCCCGGCCCGGTTTACTGAAAGGCGCATTGGAGCAACCCATCCAGCTCGGCAAATCCCTGGCAACAAGCCTGTTACGCCTGAGCAGAAATCACCTGCGCCTGCGTAACCCCGCGCTGGCCCGCTGGCAGCATCTGGGTTACAGCATGCTGGTGCAGGACTACACCGCCGATATCAACATATTTGTGGGCAAGCGTTGGCACAACCCGCTCAAGTTACTGACGCCGTTGCCTCTCCATCAGGTCAGGCAACTTGTCAAAGAGGGTGAACATGCCACTTGGGAGCGCATGGAGATGGTGCGCAATTGCACGGCGATCAGTAGAACACTCGAGCAAATCCTGATTCGTCGGGGGTGGCACTGATATTCACTTTGCCAATTGCGCTTGCGGGAATGCCCATTTGCCTTCAAGGATCGGCGCGCGTGGGCGATAGAGTCGCACCATGTAGTTCCAGCCTTTGGTGACAGGCAGGCAGTTCGGTACTTCGCCATCACAACCACCAAAGCGGACAGTCACCGTGCCGTCCGCGTCTTTTTTGGCCGTGATGTTGTTGATCGTGTAAGCGTTGAGAGCGTTCTTCTCGTAGTAACCACGGTCGTTGTAAACACTGATCGACCAGAACCCATCGACGGGCACCTCTGCAACCTTCAGCTCATAAACGGCCATGCCGTCATTCTTTTGCGGAACGACGTTGAGATAGATCGCATCCTGAGGGGCATTCGCGCCCCAGGCCGACGCCGCGCCGATCAGGTACTGCACGGGGTCAACCTGCTCTTTCGTGCCAAAAGCACGCCGGGTATCGGTCACGGTGCTCGCGAGAACCAGAAGCGCATCGCGCACCGTTGCCTGGCTCTTGTTATCCCAATTCGGGATCTCGAACTTGCCGGGGCCGCCCGGTTGAGAGACCTGTATGGCGTCTTGCAGCGCATGAACCCGCGCGAGATCGCCGGGATCGTTCGGATCGACCAGGGTACGTACGCCAGCGAGCACGTAGCGGGTACCGATTTTCTCCTTGTCGAGGGTATGCGCCCCGGCGCCATATTCAGTGGTCGTGTAGTGATCTTCGCTAATGATCTGTAGCGACATGAAACGCGGTCCCGCATCCGGCAACGT
Organism: Pseudomonas sp. SbOxS1; assembly: GCF_013416725.1. Lineage (NCBI taxonomy): Bacteria > Pseudomonadati > Pseudomonadota > Gammaproteobacteria > Pseudomonadales > Pseudomonadaceae > Pseudomonas > Pseudomonas sp. SbOxS1. Next base: position 61,375 of record NZ_JAAVXC010000023.1, on the reverse strand, counting down.
AATGGTGACGGGGCCCGCGTCGAGATCAAAAACGCGGGTCGAATACAAGGTATCCCGATTGCCCCGGATCACCGGCTGATGTTCGATTGGCAGGAGATCGCGAACATGGTGCCAGCCCGCAAACCCGCCGCCAGACACCGAGTTATTGAAGTACCGATCGGTTTCCGCGCGCACGAAATTGTCCACTGTCACCGGTACCGAGTTCTCGGCCAGACTGAATCCTGTTACGCAGGTGAGCGTCAACACCGCGATAAAAGTTCGCTTCATGGGCGCATTTCTCCTTTCTTGCTGCGCAGGTATTTTTTCCGGGTCCGCCAGGCCCCAATGATTGCTTTCAATCCGATAATGGAATGACCAGGGTCAACCAGGTGTTCCAGCCCTCTGCCCTATTCTTCGCGTCAAACTCGTAATAGCCCTTGAGGTTGGTGTACCAGAGGTCCTTGCCAACCTTGAAGAAGTGTCCCGCCTGGGGCCCGATGCCATTGACCCTGGATTTGAAGTCGCCAAAGGTGGCGCCGCTGCCGCTATCGCCGGTGACCTGATGGTAGACATAGCCGACAAGGCCCAGGTGAGTCTGGTCGTTGATGAAGTGGGAGGCGCTCAGGTCAAGGTGGGCATCGACGCCGTTCTGATAGTCGATATCGGTGTTTTCCCAGTTGTACGTCAGGCCCGCCACGGCGGAAAACTCGTTCTTCTTGTCAAAAAAGGTGTAGCCGCCTCCCGCATCCAGGGCGGCATGACCCAGGCCGATGTTGACCAGCCGATTGGGGTCGTAGGCGCCGACCGGAATGTCGCCCATGCTGTAGGCGATGAAATTGTGGACGCCATGGTTCCATTTCAGGGTGCCCATCACGTAGACATCGCTGCCACCCTTCAACGTGTCATCGGTGCTGCCGGAGAACTGCCGGCCACGAGGACCGGTCAGTGTGATATCGACACTGCCCTCGGAGCGCGCCACGGCCGCGCCCACCGCCAGGGCCGCTTGAGCGCCGAGCAACGGCTCGGCGAAGGTGTAGCTCGGGAAGGCGAACAGGATGTCCGCTGTGGCATCAAGGCCCACCGTGGTCAGTCCGCCCCGGGGAACGGGTTTGCTGGCGTCATCCTTGGCGTGGGCATGGTAGTAGATCAGCGGCAGGCTCAAGCCGGGCTCGGTGGGTACCGCCGCCAGCGCGCCGAACTGGCCCGGCAGCCAGAAACTGATACCGCCGTTATCGGCTTGGGCCATGATGGCCGGCAAAAAGGTTAGAACGCCCAGCGCAAATCTCTTTGCTGTTTTCATCAATGCCCTCGACTCACTGCAACGTCCTGACCTTGCAAGGTGGATACTGGCTTTCGACAATTACTTACACCCTAGCACCGCTTTGCGCGAGCGCCCCCTCTCCTGATGGGGGGCGCATTACACCTTGGTCCCCTTCCTAAAATGCGATTTCCAACAGCCAGAACAACAAACGGAGACCGCAATGAAGATGAATTTTTCCCGGGTCATGGCGCAGGTTGCGCAACGCTATGCGCATCAGGAAGCGCTGGTGAACGTCGAGCGCAATCGGCGTTATCGCTTTGATGAACTGCATCGGCTGACCAACCGCATCGCCAACACCCTGCGTACGCGCCTGCATTTGCAGCGCGGCGACACGGCGCTGTGCATTCTGGAAAACGACAACCTGTCGCTGCTGCATGCCTGGACGGCATTCAAGGGCGAAGCGGCGATTGCGCATACCAATTTTCGCGATTCCCTTGAAGAACACCGTTGGCAGGTCGAATTTATCGCCCCCAAGGTCATCTTCATCGAGACCGGGCTGTTATCGCAGTACCGCGACATGCTGTGCGCCAGTGGTGCGGTGGTGGTCTGCATGGATGAGCCACCGGCCGATTGCGGCTTCGCCCTGCACTTCTGGGCAGTGCTTGAGGGCATGTCGGAGGATGAGCCTGACGTTGAATCCGATGTCCATCGGGACACGCTCATCTTCCGTTTTACCGGCGGCACCACCGGCAAGAGCAAATGTGCCCGGTACACCATCGATAACTGGCTGGCAGCGCGGGATTCGATGTATGCCGACAGCGAGCAGAGCCAGGCCCTCAACGAGCACACCCGCTACCTGCACATCGCCCCCATCAGCCATGGTTCGGGGCTGTCGCTGTTGCCCACGCTGTTCCGTGGCGGCTGCACCGTCACCCAGAATGCCGCCGACCTCAAGGCCTGGTGCCGCAATGTCGAAGCCGAGCGGATCACCACCGCGCTCATGGTCCCGACGCTGGTGGGTTGGTTGCTGGAGCTGCCCGAGGCGTCGCACTACGATTTGTCCAGCTTGCAGACCCTCTATTACGGTGCGGCCCCCATGAGCCCGGTCAAGCTCAAGCAATCCCAGGAGCGCTTTGGCAACATCTTTTTCCAGTTGTACGGCGCCACCGAATGCGCCCAGGCGGTGTGCACCCTGACCAAGGCCGACCACCTGAGCGCGGCGGAGACCGGTCGCCTGGCCTCCGCTGGCCGGCCTGCCACCGGTATCGAGCTGAAGGTCGTCGATGAATCCGGCCATCGTGTCGCCACCGGCGTGACGGGCGAGATCTGGCTGCGCGGGCGTGGGACCATCAGCGGTTATCACAACAATCCCCAGGGTACGGCTGCCGAGTTCAGTGAGGGGTTCTGGAAGTCCGGGGACCTGGGTTATGTGGACGAGGCCGGTTATGTGTTCATCGTCGACCGCAAGAAAGACGTGATCATTACCGGTGGGTTTAATGTCTATGCCGTGGAAGTCGAAGCGACGCTCAATACCCATCCCTCGGTGTCCATGTCGGCTGTGGTTGGTATTCCCCATGACAAGTGGGGTGAGGCGGTGCATGCCGAAGTCGTGGTTAAACCGGGAATGGCGGTCGATGAAGAAGAGCTGATTGCCCTGGTCAAGGAGCGCCTGGGTCGCTTCAAGGCGCCCAAGTCGGTGAAGCTGGTTGAGGCATTGCCGTTGAGTGCGGTTGGCAAGGTGCTGCGTCGACAGGTGCGTGAGCGGTATTGGGTGGATCAGTCGCGGCGGGTTTCTTGAGGTTTTTTTTGCGGTGGTGTGTATATCCATTGCTGCGGTAACGGCGGCTTATGGTTTCGCCCTTACGGCGACTCACTTTTCCAAACGCCGAAAAGTAAGCAAAAGGCTTTGCCCCACCACTTGGTGCCTCGGTTAGGCTCGGCATGCCGTAACGAAGGCATTGCTCCGTGGGTCGCCGCGATGGGCCGTCCCTGGCGCGGCTAAACCGGCGTCCTGCCGGTTTCCCCACTGCGCAATGCCTGCGTTCGGCCATCGTGTTTAACGGGGCACCCAGATCAAAAACAAAAGCGAGGCGGCCTGATAGCCGACCTGACTTTTGCAGATATCCCCAATCCCCTGTGGGAGCCAGCCTGCTGGCGATGGACGTCAACGATAACGCGCCCTATCTGGATGAACGCGTTGCTTGGAAGTCCATCGCCAGCAGGCTGGCTCCCACAATGGGATCGTGGAAAAACCTGCAATCAGGTCGGCTGTCAGGCCGCCTTCGCCGGCAAGCCTGGCTCCTACAAAGAAAGTGAATCGCCGCAAGGGCGAAACCACCAGCCACCGTGACCGCAGAATCAAAAAAAAAACGGAACCGCCCAAGTCGGTCCCGTTTCGCAACAACGATCAGTCCAGCAGCAATCAGCGCACCCCAGCCCCCGCCAGGCTGTCGGAAGACCAGCCATTATCCGGACTGAGCTTGTCCATGACCTGCACGCCGGCCTTGCCTGGCCACACGTTGATGTAATAGGTGCCCGCAATCAGGTCGTAGTGGCCGGCGGTGCTGTTGACGGCAACGGCGTCATACATCTGGTGGACGTAGCTGAAGCCAGGACGCCACAGTTGACCGCGGCCGTCGTACTGATCCACTGCGACGGCGGTCCAGCTGTCTTCGTCGATGTAGAAGGTACGCTTGGAGTAGATGTGACGCATGCCGGGCTTGAGGGTCGCCTCGACCACCCAGACACGATGCCGCTCCCAGCGCACCAGGTCCGGGTTGATGAACTTCGATCCAAACACCTGCTCAGGATTCTCGGCGTAGGCGAAGCGGTAGGCGTTGTACGGAACGTACATCTCCTTCTTGCCTGCCAGTTTCCAGTCGAAGCGGTCCATCCGGCCGTTGAACAGGTTGATGTCGTCGATGGTGGACATGCCTGAGGTACTGGCGTTCGGCGTGTCGTAGGCCAGGTCGGGGGCCAGGCGCACGCGACGTTGCCCAGGCAGGTACTGATAGGCCTTGCGCCCGCGTTCGGTGGCGGTGTAGTCGAAGGTCATCACCGCTTCGCCAGCACGCCGTGCCGGGCCGCTGTAGTTGGCACGGGCGCGGGTCAGCAGAATGTCGTCGCCCGTTTTCGACGTATCGTAGTAAGGCATCTCGTAGGTCCAGCGACCCAGGGTGGACGTGACCAGCTTGCCCGCCGCGTCCACATTGTAGGCGCCGTACTTCGGCGCGATCCAGGCCAGGCCCTGGTAACGTGCCAGGTGGTTGAACATCACTTCGATGCCGGTCTTGGGAATCGGGAACGGTATGCCGGCGTGGGCGCCTTGCAGCGTCTCGTCATTGTTGGTCAGCGTGGCGCTGGTGGCGTTCTTCAGCGTGTTGTCCTGCACGAACTGCGGATAGCCCACGGTGCGATGGGTCGGATACACGTCGACGCGGAAGCCCGGCAGCTTCTTGATCAGTGCCTTGGTGCCTTCCGTGAGCTTGTCGCTGTAGGTGTCCACGTTACCGGCGTTGATCGAGAACTGCGGTTTTTCATTGGCGAAAGGATCGGGGCGAATGCCCGTGGCCTTGTCGAAACCGGCGGGCGCGGTCTTCAGCCCGCCGGTATAGGCCGGAACGGAACCATCGGCATTACCGGCCATCTCGGCACCCACGGATGTCAAGGTGGTGCCCAACTGCTTGGCTTCCTGCTCTGATACGGCTGCATGGAGCACGCCTGCATGGGCGGCCAGCAGGCCGACCGCAATCAGGGTTCTTGTGACTTTAATCATGTCTCCAACCTCTAGGATGATGGTTTGAGCGTCTTCTCAAGCACGCCCTGGCCTTCAGGGAACTGCGGAAAATCGTCCCGTCCCGGCAGTGTTTTTTTAACCAACACCCCCCTGTCTGCGCCCCCCCCTTATTGGCGCACAAAGGGAGGGGCAGGCCTGTCATCGGGCTGGAAACGCAAACGCCACGCGGCATCGGCATGCGCGTGGCGTTTTGTCTAAGCTGTGTGGCGGGCGTTATGCCTCAGGCGAATACCCGAAGGATGGTCTCGGCCACGCAGGCCGGTTTGGTGACGCCCTCGATCTCAACGGTCATCTCGTAGGTTATCTGCGCTCCGTTACCTTCCAGCGGCTCGAAGGACAGCACCTTGAAATGCCCGCGCAAGCGACTGTCCACGGGTACAGGCTGGACAAAGCGCACCTTGTTCATGCCGTAGTTGACGCCCATCTTCACGTTGCGCAGTTCAAAGGCGTTGGTCATGAAGGTCGGCAGCAGGCTCAGGGTCAGGAAACCATGGGCGATCGTCCTGCCGAATGGCCCCTGGGCGGCGCGTTCGGGGTCGGTATGAATCCACTGGTGATCGCCGGTGGCTTCGGCAAAGGTATTGATGCGCTGCTGGTCGATGGCCACCCAGTCGCTGGTGCCCACGACTTCGCCGACGAGGCCTTGCAGTTCGGCCAGGGTTTCGTAGCTTTTCATTGTTGTTGTGCTCTCGATAGTCTGTTCAATAACGGTTTCAAGCGCGCAGTTGCGCCTGTAGCGCCGCCGCGCAAGCGGCTTCGTGGCTGTCGCTGCTGCCCAGGAGCAAGTCGGCGACGATGGCCCGTTTGTAGTAGTGCCCGACCAGGTACTCCTCGGTCATGCCGATACCGCCGTGCAACTGGATGCCCTGGCCGCAAACGGACTTGGCCGCACGACAGATGAGCATCTTGCTGCCCGAGACCGTCTTGTCGCGGCTGGCCTCGTCGTCGTTGGCCATGGAAGCCAGGGCCGCGTGCAGGCTCGACCGCGCCAGCTCCAGCTCCGCCGCCATATCCGCCATGCGGTGTTGCAATGCCTGGAAGGTACCGATGGGCACACCAAACTGTTGGCGCACCTTGAGGTAATCGGCCGTGACTTCGATGGTTTTTTCCATCCCGCCGATCAACTCTGCGCACAGCGCGACGATGCCGTGGGCCAGGCCTTGACGTAACCCGGACAGGCCTTGCTCCGCCTCGCCCAGCAAGGCTTCGGCGCCGACCTCGACCCCGTCGAAGTGCAGCTCCTGCACCCAGGTGCCGTCATGCAAGGGCAGCGTCTGGCACTTCAGGCCCGGGCGATCCGCGTCCACCAACAGCAGGCTGATGCCCGGTGCCTGTGGTATCTGCGCCGAGACGATGAACGCCTTTGCACCCACGGCGCCCAGCACCAGGGTCTTGTGCCCGGTCAGGCGAAAGCCGTGATCCCGGCGCTCGGCCTGCAGGGTGACGGGCAACGGCATGCCCCGCGACCCTGCCTCGCTGTAGGCCAGCGCGATGCGGTAGGTACCGTCGGCTAGTTGCGGCAACAGCCGCGTTTTTTGCGCCTCGGTGCCCACTGCCAACAGCGTCTGGGCCGCCAGCACACCACAGGCCATGAACGGCTCCAGCACCAATCCACGCCCTAGCTCCTGGGCAATGATCACGGTGTCCACCAGCGAGCCGCCAAGGCCGCCGTATTCTTGCGGCAACGCGGCCATCAGCCAGCCGTTGGCGGCGAACAGGTTCCAATTGTCGGCACTGCCGTTCTTGCCCGTCTTGAGCAGGGCAGTACGCGCCTCGAAACTGTAGGCCTTGTCTACATAGCGTCGCAGGCTGTCCTGCAACAGTTGTTGTTCCGAAGTGAATTCGAAATCCATGGCGGTTTCCTGATATCAGAGTTGGAACAGCATCCTGGCGATGATGCCGCGCTGCACTTCGCTAGTGCCGCCGTAAATGGTCGAGGCGCGGCGCAGGAACATGTCGTTGCTGATGCCCCTGGCCAGCGCTTGCTGCGGGAACGGTTGCTCGGGATCGGCTTCATGTGGGTGCAGATAGGCAATCGCGCCGTAGTCCCCGAGTGCGTCGATCTGCGCTTCGGTGATGCGTTGCTGCAATTCGGTGGCGCGGATCTTGAGGATCGACCCCAGGGTGTGCGACGCCGGATCGTGCTGCTGTTCCATCCGCGCGACTCGCTGGACCAGCATCTCCATGGCTTGCAGCTCGGCATCCAGTCGCGCCAGCTTCAGGGCGAACTCCGGGCGCTCGTAGAGCGGTTGGTTGCCCACCTGCAGCGTGGAACCGATTTGCCGCAGTTCGCGCATGTAGCGCTTGAGTTCGGGCAGGTCGGCAACGGTGGCGTGTTCGTTGTTGAGCAGGAACTTGGTGATGGTCCAGCCCTGCCCTTCGCCACCGATCAGGTTGCCGACCGGCACCCGCACGTTGTCGAAGAAGGTTTCATTCAGGTGATGGGCATCGTCGATGCTGCGGATCGGCCGCACGGTGATACCGGGCGTGCGCATGTCCACCAGCAAGAAGCTGATCCCCGCCTGTTTCTTCACATCCGTGTTGGTGCGCACCAGCAGGAAGATCCAGTCCGCGTGATGGGCATAGCTGGTCCAGGTTTTCTGGCCATTGACCACATAGTGATCACCATCACGCTCGGCACGGGTGCGTAATGACGCCAGGTCGGAGCCGGCGCCCGGTTCCGAAAAGCCCTGGCACCACAGGCGCTCGCCATTGAGGACGGGCGGCAGGTGCTCGGCCTTTTGCGCAGGCGTGGCGAAGGCATTGAGCACCGGCCCAAGCATCTTGTGCACGAAACCATCCTGGGTTGGCGTGCCCGCCGCGCTGCACTCGTCATCGAACACCAGGATCTGCGGCACCGACCAACCCGTTCCACCGTGCTCCCTGGGCCAGTACGGCGCGCCCCAGCCGCGTTCCGTGAGCAGTTTTTGCCAGCGTATGATCTGCTCTCGCGGCGAGCGGGCGCAGCGCTGCTGCCCTTTCAGGTCCGCCGGGACCTGATCGCGAAGGAAACTGCGCACCTCCTCGCGGAACGCTTCGAGGCTGGCGTCAGGTTGAAAATCCATGGCGATTCCCCTGTCAGTCTTTGCGGTACAGGGTGACGACGCAGGCGCCACCGATGCCGACGTTGTGTTGCAAGGCAATGCGCGCGCCCTCGACCTGGCGCTGCTCGGCGCGGCCGCGCAGCTGCTGGACCAGCTCGGTGCATTGCGCCAGGCCCGTCGCGCCAATCGGGTGGCCCTTGGAAAGCAGGCCGCCGGACGGGTTGACCACGTATTTCCCACCATAGGTGTTGTCGCCATCGTCGACAAACTTCTGCGCCCCGCCTTCCGGGCACAGGCCCAGGGACTCATAGGTGAGCAACTCGTTCTGGGCGAAGCAGTCATGCAGCTCGACGACGTGCACGTCCTCGGCACCGATACCGGCCATTTCATAGGCTTTGCGGGCCGCCGCGCGGGACATCGAATATCCGGCCACGTCACGCATGTCGCCGGACTTGAAAGTTTCCGCCCCATCGGTAGTCAGCGCCTGGCCGGCGATCGACACGCTGCGGTCCAGGCCATGTTTCAACGCATAGGCCTCGCTGCACAGCACCACCGCGGCCGCACCGCAGGTCGGTGGGCAGGCCATCAGGCGAGTCATGACCCCAGGCCACACCACCTGGTCGGCCATCACTTCTTCTGTGGTGACCACTTTGCGGAACACCGCTTTCGGGTTGTTGGCCGCGTGACGGCTGGCCTTGGCGCGAATCTTCGCGAAGGTCTCCAGCGGGGTGCCGAAACGCTGCATGTGCTCCACCCCGGCGCTACCGAAAATACGCAGGGCAGCGGGGATTTGCGCGGCACCGGGAATCGCTTCGTCGCATTGGTCGAGGAACAGTTCCAGCGGGCTCGGACGATCCGGGAAGGCACTGCCGATGGCCCCGGGAATCATCTGCTCGAAACCGAAGGCCAGGACGATGTCCACCATGCCGCTGGCAATGGCCTGGTTGGCCAGGAACAACGCCGATGATCCGCTGGCGCAGTTATTGTTCACGTTCAATACCGGGATGCCGGTCATGCCGACGTTGTAGAGCACCCGCTGGCCACAGGTGGAGTCACCGAAAACGAAGCTGGCGAACGCCTGCTGGACCGATTCGTAACCGACGCCGGCATCCGCCAGGGCCAGGCGCACGGCTTGCTCGCCCATGGCCACAAAGGTCTCGCTCTGGCCAGGTTTTACGAAAGGGATCATGCCTACACCCGCTACGACGACTTTCTGCAACATGTCTTACTCCTCAACGGTGAAAGTCCTGCCGGCTACTGGGCATTTTCCGGCCCATGGGGCCCGGTGGCAGGTTTTGAGTCCCAAGGATAGGCAGCCCCGAAGTCCTGCCGCCCCTCCCCATTCGGGGGTTTATGGCTGTGGCAGCTTCGCGCCCGGGTAGGGCAAGCCTTCCTTGCCGAGGAAGCGTCGCACCGCTTCGGCATGATAACGACTGGCCCCGCACAGCGATTGCGCGCAGGCCTCGAACTGGGTCATGGCCTGGCGGTCGGTCTCGAACGACCGGTTCAGCAGGGTCTTGGCCAATCCTAACGCATCGGGCGGCGCGTCATCGAACTGGCGGGCGAACTGCAAGGCGTTGTCGAGTAGCTGCTCCTGGGGCACGATGACCTGCGCCAGCCCTAATTCCAGCGCCTGTTGTGCATCGACCGCCCGGGCGCAAAAGATCAGCTCCTTGGCCTTGGCCAGCCCCACCAGGCGCGGCAGTACGTAGAGCATCGACAAGTCCGGCACCAGGCCCAGGCTCAGGAAGGTTGGCATCAGCCGCACCCGTGGCGTCACGAACATGAAATCCGCGGCCAGGGCCAGGGAAAAGCCGGCACCCACCGCCGCGCCGTCCACCGCCGCGATCACCGGTTTTTGCAGGTCGACCAGGCCGGCGAACCATTCATGAAAACCCAACACCAGTTTGCGCCCGGCGAACGTGCCATCCTCACCCTCCTCCAGGCTGCCCAGGTCAAACCCGGAGCAGAAGGCACCGCCGGCACCGGTCAATACGATGGAGCGAACCGAACGATCATCCCGTGCCGCCGCCAGTGCGGCCGGCAAGGCCTGGTTGATGGCGGCCTCGAACGCATTCTTTTTTTGCGGTCGGTTCAGGGTGATCAGCGCGGTCTTGCCGATCTTTTCATAAAGCACTGCACTGTCAGTCACAGCCATTTCCTCATGATGCGGCACCGGCCGGCGATGCCCGGCCGTGCCCAAGGTTCAGATTGCACAGCGGGTCAACTACAGGTTGCGGGCGATGATCACTTTCTGGATGTGGCTGGTGCCCTCGTAGATCTTGGTCACCCGTACGTCACGGCAATAGCGCTCCACCGGGAAGTCGCTCAGGTAGCCGTAGCCGCCATGGATCTGCAGCGCATCGGAGCAGACCTTCTCGGCCATTTCGCTGGCGAACAACTTGGCGATCGACGCTTCCTTGGCGCAAGGCACGCCGGCGTAATGCAGGCGCGCGGCGTGCAGCGTGTAGTTGCGGGCCACCTCGAACTGGGTGGCCATGTCGGCCAGGTCGAACGCCACGCCTTGCAGCTTGATGATCGGCGCACCGTAGGCTTCACGTTCGTTCGCGTACTTCACGGCCGCTTCCAGCGCGGCACGGGCGGCCCCCACCGCCACGGCGGCAATCCCGATACGGCCTTCGGACAGGGTGGCCATCAGGCGTTTGTAGGCACTGCCCTCCTCGGCCAGCAGGTTTTTGGCCGGTACCCGGCAGTTGTCCAGCTGGATCGCTGCCACGTGGGCCGAACGCTGTCCCATCTTGCTTTCCACGCGCACCACGATGTAGCCCGGCTCCCGTGGATCGATGATGAACATGCTCGGGCCTTTGCGGCCTTCGGGAGTATCGGTGGTGGCGGCAATGGCGAAGGCGATCCCGGCTTCGTTGCCGTTGGAGATGAACTGCTTGCTGCCGTTAAGCACGTAATGGTCGCCCTCGCGGCGCGCCGAGGTGCGAAAGGCCGCGGTGTCGGAGCCGGCCTGGGGTTCGGTGAGCAGCCCGGCGGCGATCAGCTCGCCGGAGATCATGCCCGCCAGGTACTGCTGCTTCTGCTCCTCGGTACCGAAGCGATGCAGCATGTCGGCCATGCCGTTATGGACATGCAGGATGGTGGCAAAGCCGGCATCGGCGGCGGCGAATTCCTCGATGCACAGGCAGTATTCCGGGAACGACATGCCCGAACCGCCTGACTCCTCCGGAATGTGCATGCCGAGGAAGCCGAGTTCGGCCACCGCCTTGAGTTCGGCGTGCGGCCAGGCGCCCGTTCGGTCGCGTTCGGCTGCCGTGGCGGCCACGACTTCCTGGGCCACCTTGCGGGCGGCATCGCGAATCATGATTTCCTGTTCGCTCAGAAATGCTGCAGATGTATCGCTCATGGTCTTCCTCTTGATCCGGGTCGAAAAATCGATGCTGACCTGAGCATGCGGGCTGACCACGCACGTACGCGCCTCCCGTCTCGGGAGGGGGCGCACGCCGCGGTCAGCGTCCAGTCACTTGAGCACGCCCTGCTGGCGCGCCAGGGTGATTGCCGCATAGCGGCTGGACACGCCCAACTTGGCGAGGATGTTTTTCACGTTCCACTTCACGGTGCCAAAGGTGATGTTGAGCGTCAGGGCGATTCGTTTGTTGGACATGGCCTGGGCGACCAGCCCGAGGATCTCCAGTTCACGGGGGGTCAGGCTGGGCCGAGGCCCCTCGTTCGAATGCCTCGGCGCGCTCACCACGGGCGAGGGCTGCGCCTGGGTCGTTTCATGGCTCAGCAGTGCGTTCAGATAATCGCCGACCGAGTCTTCGCCAGCGATTTCGTCCTGCCATTGAGCCAGCAACGCCAGCAGCGCCGGGCCTTCATCGAGCAGGGTCCGGACCAGCCCCATCCGGGCACCGGCCTGCACCGCCTGTTGCAGGTGGGCCCGCGCCTGTTCCGGTTGATCGAGCATGGCGTGGGCCTGCGCGCCGAGCAGGCGTGCGCGAACCACCGAGCGCCCGCGCGCCGCCTGCTCGGCGTAAGTGATGACGGCCTGCAGTGGCTCCAGCGCACTGAGCGGATCGCGCATCCCCAGTGCCAATCGCGCTTTGGACAAGGCCGCCTGGCAACTGATCTCTTCACGCGCTTCGGCGTGCGGGCGTTGGGCCGCCTCCAGTGCCACCAGTCGTGTCACCAGTTCAGCGGCGCGGCGATTTTCGCCCAGCAGCACCAGCACGCGGACTTGCTCGGCCAGCATGAATGCCAACAGCCGGTCCAGGCCCAGCACATGAAAATGCGCGCTTTGGGTTTCGAGAAAGCTCAAGGCCGCCTGCGGTGATTCTCGCTGCAAGGTAATGCGCGCACGGCAGATCGAGGCCCGGCCCATCACATCGGGCATGGACGAGCGCAGGATACCGCTGCGGTTGGCCAGCACTTGCAGCGCGTCGTCCAGTTGATCCAGTTCGTAATAGGCATCGCACATCGTCGCGGCACACAGGTTGGCCGACACCGAGCCGCGGCCATAGGCTTGCTCGGCGCGTGCGGTCACGCTGGCGCCGATGCGTTGTGCCTGTTGTGCATTGCCTTCCTTGAGGCTGGTCAGCGCCCGGGTGTTTTCAAAGACCATGGCCATGTCGTTGTCGCAGTGGTTCAGGTCGATGGGGTATTGCTCATGCAGCTTGCGAGCGTCGTCCGGGCGCCCCACCGACAGATAGGCCGTGGCCAGGGCCGACAGGCTGATGTAGCGCAAGGAGTGGTTTTCCAGCGGCGTCTGCAGGGTTGGCTCCAGCAGCCCGATGACCCGCCGCGGCTCATCGAGTTGCAGGGCGATGGCGGCATCGGCCAGCACCAGCTTCGAGGAGATCTTTGGTACACGCGACGCCTCGCTGCGGCGTATCTGTTCCAGCCAGCGCTGGGCCTTTTCCGGGCGGGCGGTGAAGGCATACGTGAGGCAACCCATGATGAACAGTTGCGGATGGGCGAACAGCGTGTCCTGAGGCAGGCGTTCGAGCAGATGCAGCATCGGACTGATATAGGCCATGCTCCAGGTCGTCGATGCGGCTTGCTCCATGGCCTCGACGGCGTCATCGCGGTCACCGCCCAGGTTGGCGTGACGCACGGCCTCCACCAGATAATCATGCTCGGCAAACCATTGGCTGGCGAGCCGGTACAGTGCCTGCACCGTCACCTCGCCGCGGGTCGCCAGGCGCTGGTTGAGAAACTCGCCGAACAGCGGGTGAAAGCGGTACCAGGGCGAACTGTCATCGGACTCGATGCGCTGGATCAGCAGATTCTCGTCTTCGGCGCGCTTGATCATGTCCCGGGCGTGGGCGCTTCCCGTCACGAATTCGCTCAAGTCGGCGTTGAAGCGGCGCAGGATCGAGACTTTTTCCATGAACTCCAGCAATTCGGCGGGCAAACAGGCCACCACGTCTTCGGTGAGGTACGCCTGCAGATCCGCCGAGTTGCGCAGGATCGAGCGCAGCTGCGATCGCCGCGTCGGGCGCACCCGCAACATCGTGGCAATGGGTTGCAGGCTGGCGGGCCAGCCATTGGTCAGGTCATGGATCAAGCGTTCCTCGTCGGCCGTCAGCGCCAGGGTGCCGAGGTTCTGCTTGAAGAAGTCCCGAGTCTCGTCCAGGTCGAAAGGCAGTTCGACGGTATCGACCTCCGCTACATGCCCCTGCATGCGCAGCCGCCCCAGGCTCAGGGGCGGCGTGCTCCGCGAGGCGATGGTGACGTGCAGGTTGGCCGGGCAATGGTCGAGCAATTTCTGCATCAAGCGGTGCGAGGCCGATGAATCGACGTGATGAAAATCGTCGAGCAGCAGGTGCAGTTCCCTTTCGATGTTTTGCGCGGCATGGGTGACCAGGGCGATCAAGGCGTTGATCGACTGCTCGCTGCCGTCACTGTTGAGCCAATCCTGTTCGATGGCGATGCCCAGGCGCTGCAAGGCTGCCAGTAGATAGGACAGGAAGCTGGCGAACTGGCGGTCGTCGAGGCTGAACGAAACCCAGGCCACATCCAGCCCGGCTTTCATCAATTCCAGTCGCCATTGGGCCAGCAGAATCGTTTTGCCGAACCCCGCGCCTCCGGTTATCAGGGTGGCGCTGCACGGTTGCGACTCGCGCAAGCGCGCCAGCAATTGCGCACGCGGGATGTGCCGGGCGCTCAAGCGCGGCGGCGAGAACTTGGTGGCGACCAACAGATCGCCGGCGTTGATGACATTTGTCTGCATGATTGGATCTCCGCCCTTGGCGTGTTGCCTGGATGTGTGGCGCATCCTGCAACAGACGAGGTGCCGCTCGCCCCGTCCGCAAGGGGGGGGGAGAGAGTCCGGGGGTGTCGCGTAATTTCCAATCCAGACAGAAACGTCAATTGCATGTTGATCGAGGATTGGAGATGAGCGAGTCCGTTTCTTTTGAACTCAAGGGCCAGGTGGGCTGGATCACCCTGACCCGCCCGAAAGCCATGAATGCCCTTAACCGCGAAATGCTGGAGGCCATGACCGCCCGGCTGAACGCCTGGGAACATGACGATCAGGTCCGTGTGGTGGCCCTGACCGCCACCGGCCCGGCCTTCTGCGCCGGCGCCGACCTCAAGGCCGGCGGCACGCCGCAGCCTGGCGAGAAAGACCTGCTGGACACCATCGTCACTTTCTTTGACGCGCTGCGTGCCTTCCCCAAGCCGGTGATTGCCGCCGTCAACGGCATGGCCCTGGCCGGTGGCCTGGAAACCGTGCTGTGCTGCGATCTGGTGTTTGCCGCACAAAGCGCTCGTTTCGGTGATGCCCACTCCAATTTCGGCGTATTTCCCGGTGGCGGCGGCGCGGCGGTATTGCCACGCAAGATTCCGGAGAACATCGCCAAATACATGCTGTTCACCGGTGACGCCCTGCCCGCCCAGGACATGAAGCACTACGGCCTGGTCAGCGAAGTGGTCGCCGATGCCGAACTGGTCGATCGCGTCCAGGCCCTGGGCGACAAACTGGCGCAGAAAAGCCCGCTGGTGCTGCGCAAGATGAAAAAAGTGGCCGATGAAGCCGGCGACAAGACTCGCGCGGATGCATTGCGCCAGGAACTGCTGGAACTGCGTGACCACCAGCGCTCCTACGACATGGCCGAGGGCGTGCGCGCCTTCGCCGAGAAGCGCAAGCCGGATTTCAGGGGCTACTGATTCGCCACTGCAACACCTGTGGGAGCGAGCCTGCTCGCGAAGAGGCCGGTACAGCCGCCACATCTTCTGTGGTTGGAATTGCGTCTTCGCGAGCAGGCTCGCTCCCACAAGAAGCGGATTGAGGCGCCCTGCCCCATTTTCTGAAAGATTCGAGGTAGCAATGGAAAACGTATACATCGTCGGCGTCGGCATGACCGCGTTCGGCCGTCACACCGACAAGACCATCAAGCAACTGACCGCCTGGGCGGTGGAGGATGCACTCAAGGACGCCGCTTGCGACCGCCAGTGGATTCAGGTGGGCTTCTTCGGCAACTGCACCCAGGGTCATTTCGATGGCCAGCACATGATCCGTGGCCAAGTGGCGCTGCTGCCGCTGGGCCTGGACGGCATCCCGATCTTCAACATAGAAGGGGCCTGCGCCTCCTCGAGCCATGCCTTCAACCTGGCCGTGACCCAGTTGCAGGCCGGCGCTGCCGAAGTAGCGCTGGCAGTCGGCGCCGAGAAAATGTTCTACAGCGACAAGTCGAAGATGTTCTCTGCGTTCGAGTCGGCCTGGGATATCGAAACCTTCGAGGAAAACAAGCATTACCTGGCGAACATGGGCAAGGGCATCGTGCCGCCTGCCGGCTCGCAATCGGAAAAACCCTACAGCCCGTTCATGGACGTCTATGCGGCCCTGGGCCGTGGCGGCCTGATGGAGCGCTATGACATTACCCAGCGTCAACTGGCCGCCGTGTCCTCGAAGAACCACGGCCACTCGGTACACAACGAGCGCTCCCAGTACCGCAATGCCATGAGCATCGAGGAAATCCTCGCCGCCCCGCCCATCACCTACCCGATCACCCTGCCGATGTGCTCGCCGATTTCCGATGGTGCCGCGGCCGTGATCCTGTGCACGGAATCGGCACTGAAGAAATACGGGTTCGACAGGAACCGTGCCGTCAAGGTCCTGGCCAGCGTGGTGCGTTCGGCCTCGGCCCGTGCAGCCGAAGACTATGACAAGGGTTGCACCCACCTGGCCGGCAAGGCCGCCTTCGAGCAGGCCGGCATCAGCCCGCAAGAGGTCGATGTGGCTGAAGTGCATGACGCCACCGCCATCGGCGAACTGCTGGCGATCGAGGCCCTGGGGCTGTGCGAACCGGGCATGAGCGGTGTGATGGCCGAACGCGGTGACAGCGCCCTGGGTGGCCGATTGCCGGTCAACCCGTCCGGCGGCCTGGAGTCCAAGGGGCATCCGATCGGTGCCACCGGCATCGGCCAGATCTTCGAACTGGTCGAGCAACTGCGCGGCAACTGCGGCCCGCGTCAGGTCGAAGGCGCGCGTATCGCCTTGCAAGGCAACGGCGGCGGGCTGTGGCGCGTGGAAGAGTCCACCGAGCACGTCGGTATTTTCGGCCGCGCCTGATCGTTTATGGAGGTCGGCGACTTCGAGGAAACCACGCATTTCCTGCGCCGCACTCCACCTACTATTATTTCACCAGAGGAAAACATGATGACCATTCGTTTTGATGATCGCGTCGCTATCGTCACCGGCGCCGGCAATGGCCTTGGCCGCGTTCATGCGTTGAACCTGGCGGCGCGCGGCGCCAAGGTGGTGATCAACGACTTCGGCGGTAGCCGTGACGGCTCCGGCAGTTCCACCGACGCCGCCCTGGCGGTGGTCGAGGAAATCCGCCAGGCCGGTGGCGTCGCCATTGCCAACGGCGCCAACGTGGCCGACTACGAACAGGTCCAGGCCATGGTCAAGCAGGCGGTGGACGCCTTCGGTCGCGTCGACATCCTGATCAACAACGCCGGGATCCTGCGCGACAAGTCGTTCGCCAAGATGGAAATGGCCGACATCCACGCGGTGATCAATGTTCACTTGATGGGCGCGATCCACTGCTCCAAGGCGGTGTGGGAGTTGATGCGCGAACAGAACTACGGCCGCATCCTGATGACTACCTCTGCCGCCGGCCTGTTCGGCAATTTCGGCCAGGCCAACTACGGTGCGGCGAAAATGGCCGTGGTGGGCCTGATGAACATGCTCGCCATCGAAGGCCGCAAGAATAATATCCTGGTCAACACCCTGGCGCCGATGGCGGCCACCCGCATGACCGAGGACGTGATGCCGGCCGAACTGCTGGCGGCCAGCCGTCCTGAGCAGGTCACCCCGGGCGCGTTGTTCCTGGTCAGCGAAAACGCACCGACCAAGCTGATTCTCGGTGCCGGTGCCGGCGTGTTCTCGGCCATACGCATGGAAGAAACCACGCCGGTGTACATCGGCAACGAGGACCTGACCCCGGAAGCCATCGAGGCGCACTTGGCGCAGATCACCGACTGGAGCACTGCGGTCGAACGCTTCGACGCCAACCAGCAGGTCAAGCTGTTCATTGACACGGCCATGGCGGCTATCAAGGCTCAACAGGCCTGAGTATTCCCGGGCCCCGCCCCGGGTTAAACTCGCGACGATGATCGCAACGGGCGTGCAGCCACACGCCCGGACGGAGAATGAACAATGACAATAATGAACTTCGCACACACGGTCGGTAACCTGGCCGTGCGGTTCGGCGATCGGGAAGCCCTGGTCAACATCGAGCGCAATCGCCGCTACAACTTCCGTGAACTCCACTCGCTGACCAACCGCATCGTCAATATGCTGCGCGCACGGCTTGGACTTCACCGCGGGGATGTCTACCTCTGCATCCTGGAAAACGACAACATCTCGCTGTTCCATGCCTGGACGGCACTCAAGGGCGACGCCGCCGCGGCCTACGCGAACTATCGCGACGCCTTCGAGGAGCACCGCTGGCAAATCGAATTCCTGCGTCCCAAAGTGGTGTTCATCGAGAACGCGTTGCTCGATCGTTACTTCGACTCGCTGCACGATCAGGGCATCACCGTCGTCTGCATGGACCCACCCGAACACCCGCGTGACGGGTTGTTGTATTTCTGGGACCTGCTCGAAGGCGTGCCGGACCACAATCCGGGGGTCGACAACGACACGCAGAAGGACACCCTGGTCTATCGCTTCACCGGTGGTACCACCGGCCAGAGCAAGTGTGTCGCCTACACCCTCGAAAACTGGATGGCGCTGCGCGACTCGATGTACCTGGAAGCCGAGCAACCTTATCAGCCCGATACCCGCTTCCTGCACATGGCGCCCATCAGCCATGGCTCCGGCCTGGGCCTGCTGCCGACGCTGTTCCGTGGCGGCTGCACCCTGACCCAGAACATCCCGGACCTGGCTCGGCTGTGCCGCAATATCGAAGCGGAAAAGGTCACCATGACCCTGCTCGTGCCGACCATGATCTATCGCCTGCTGGAATTGCCCGAATCGCGGGACTATGACCTGTCTTCGCTGCAGACCATGGCCTACGGGGCCGCGCCGATGAGCCCGGCCAAACTGCGCCAGGCCCAGGAGCGCTTCGGCAATATTTTCATGCAGATCTACGGCGCCACTGAATGCCTGCATGCCGTGGCTTTGCTGGGCAAGGCCGATCATCTGACGCAGAACGAGAAACAACTGTCCTCGGCCGGGCGCATCGCGGTCGGTGCCGAGATCCTGATCGTCGATGACAACGGCCGGGAGGTGCCATTGGGCACCACCGGTGAGCTGTGGGTGCGTTCCCGGGGCACCATTTCCGGTTACTTCAACAACCCAGAGGGCACGGCGCAGGAGTTCCACAACGGTTACTGGAAATCCGGCGACCTGGGCTACATCGATCAGGACGGTTTCCTGTACCTGGTCGACCGCAAGAAGGACATGATCATCACTGGTGGTTTCAACGTCTATGCCATCGAGGTTGAAGCGGCGCTCAATGCCCACCCCGCGGTGCTGAACTCCGCTGTGGTGGGTATTCCCCATGAAGAATGGGGCGAGGCGGTGCATGCCGAAGTGATCCTCAAGGACGGCCAGGTCGTATCAGTCGATACCCTGGTCGAGCACGTCAAGGGCCGCCTGGGCCGCTTCAAGGCGCCCAAGTCCATCCTGTTCGTCGAGGCCCTGCCCCTCAGTGTGGTGGGCAAGGTGCTGCGCCGCCAGGTGCGTGAAAAGTATTGGAAAGACAAGGCGCGTTGCGTGTCCTGATTCGCGTTTTGTCCTGAACGTTTACCCCTTCGTTTGCGCCCTGATGTCCCCTGCCGACCTTGGTCAGGCTGGGGACATCGGGGCTTTTTTTGCCGATGATCTTGTGGGAGCGAGCCTGCTCGCGAAAAACGTCCGGGCGACGCGGGCATTCAGACAACCCGTGTCATCGTTAACGTCCATCGCGAGCAGGCTCGCTCCTACAAGGAAGCTGGCTGCGCCTGCGGCAATTGCCAGCTGCCGTCCAGAATCGACTTGTCCGGCAGATAGAAGCGCACCATGTAGTTCCAGCCGGGCATGATCGGCAGGCAATTGGCAGTGGTGGTCGTGCAACCGCCAAACTGCACCGACACCCGCCCGCCCTCGCCCTTCTTCGCGGTCAGGTTGTTGAGGGTGTAGGCACCCAGGTCGTTCGGCCGATAGCGGCCATCGGCATCGTAGACACTGATCGACCAGAAGGCCTGAACCGGTACCTGGCCCACATCCAGTCGATAAGGGGTCTGCCCGTCATTACGTTCAGGCGTGACGATCTGGTAGAAGGCGTCTTTCTGCGGATTGCCACCCCAGGCGGCGGCGCTGCCGATCAAGTGGCGTACCGGGTCGACGTCGCCGGCCTTGCCGAACATATTCCGTGAATCGTCCAGCGACTGTCCCAATACGGCCAGCGCGCCGCGAATCCTCGCCCGGCTCGTCTCATCCCACTCGGGTATGTCGAAGCGTCCCGGGCCATTGGCCTGGGTCACGGCAATGGCGTCCTGTAATGCATGGACGTGGCCCTGGTCCGACGGATCGGTCGGATTGATCAGGATCCGCACGCCAAGCATCACATAGCGCGTGCCCACCTGCGCTCGGTTGATGGTGTACTGGCCGGGGGCGTATTCAACACCCACCACGTGATGGTCTTCGTTGATCAGGGCCAACGAGATATAGCGTTTGCCTGCATCCGGCAGGGTGACGTTGACAGGCCCGGCATTTAGATCGAAGACCGCGGTGGAGTACAGCGTGTCGCGATTGGGCCGCACGACGGTCTGGGCACCAGCCGGTATCAGTTCCCGCCAATGGAAGAACTGGCCAAGCCCCGCCCGCTTGATGGTCATGGCGAAATACCGGTCGGACTCGGCACGGGCAAAATTGTCGACCGTGACCGGTACCGGCGCGGTCGGCAACACCTGGCTTTGCGCAGAGGGCAGACAGGCCGCCAGCAGCGCGCAAGTCGCCAGCAGCACTTTCAATTCATTCATGGGTTTGTCCTTGGGAATAACCGATAAGCGCGTCATAGCCGCACCAACGCCGGAGGGAAATACTCACCGCTGGCCACCGGGCCCTTGGCGCCGTAGTAGCGCAACATCAGCCGGAAAGGCTCGTCTGCGATCGTCGGCAACCAGTTGTTCTCGGCCGCCCCCTGAGGCAGTTGCGGTCCGAAATACAGGGTGAGAGAGCCATCGGCGTTGTAGTGCAGGTCCGATTGCCTGTTCAGCAAAAACCGCCCAAGCGCATTGGGCAGCACCCGGAAGGTTTTGCTGTTGGTGGCGGTGATGGACCAGAAATACCGGGCAAAACCGGAAGGCAATTGTTCAGGCGCGAATGTCAGTGTGTAGCTTTGCCCGCCATCGAGGACCTGTCCATCAGCATCCCGCGCGCCACGGTAATAGTTGACCTCCGCACTGGTATTGGCCCAGATGCCGCCAAGATCGATCAATGTCCGAGTCAGATAGTCGCTGCCGTAGGCCCCGGAAATCGCTGGCCGTACCCAGCCGTTGCGCAGCGTGCCCGGACCGATGGTGGACGCCGCGCTGGCAAGGGCCGCCGAGGCGTGGGTCCTGATTTGCCGGTCGATGCGCTCACGCTCGACGGGCTGTTTGATCTGCCCGGCAATCCCCCGCACATCGGCTTGCAACAGCGCCATGCCGGGATTGAGGTCGGGTTCCTCAAGCGCAAGCAATGCGGCATCGAAGGCTTCCACCGCTGGCAGCTTGTACAGTTCGAACATCGGCCCCTTGGGTACGGCCGGCAATCGAGGCGAGCCCGTAGGCCTCAGGCTGAACCGATGCTGCAGCTGCTCGGCGACTTGCCAATCCGCCCCCAGCTCTATCCGCGTCAGCACGCGCGCCGTGCGTACCGGCAGGTCGATCCGCCGGGTATTGGCCGGCAGATCCACTTTCGCCCCCTTGAGGCACACCGCGAATTCACCATACGGATGGTCGGCGAACGCACGTTCGTTGATATTGGCCAGGGTTTCGCCCCAACCATTGAGCAATTGCACCGTGTAGTAACGATCGGTGATCTTCGGCACGCTCACCTGGGTACAACTGTGCTCATCGACGGCTATCCAGGCTTCCGAGTAGGCGACGTCGAGATTGGGATTGGGCCAGTCAACCGCACCGGGTTTACGGTGCACCAGGTGGTTCCAGGTCATGCCCTGCTGGAAATCCAGCTGCTGCTGGCGCATCACGAGCAAGCGTGCAAGCAGGTAGATATAGGCATTGCTGACTTGTTGATCGGTGAACGCCGGTTGTGCAGCAACGGGCGATTCGGCGGCACAAACACTGGCGGACGGGATTGCCCATGCAAGCAAGGAAGCGGCAAAAACGCCACTGCAACGCGCCAGACGCGATGTAACTGTCATTGTTGTTCTCCATCGTGGTCCATGAATGAACCGTTATGCCTCTGCCAGCCCCATACCGCCCCTCTCGTTAAGGGGGGTATGGGATGGCAAGCAAGCGGAGAACCTATCGTCAGGCCAGGTCGACATCCTTGAGCGACGCCATGTCGATCACGAAGCGATACTTCACATCGTTGTTCTGCATGCGCGCGAACGCCTGGTTGATGTCCTGGATGTCGATCATTTCGCAACTTGGCAGCACTTGGTGCTCGGCGCAGAAGTCCAGCAACTGCTGGGTCTGTTCCAGCCCACCGATCAACGCGCCGGCAATCGAGCGGTTGTTGATCGCCAGCAAGGCACCGTGAATCGGCTCCAGCGGTTCCAGGGCGCCGACCAGTACGAGTTTGCCGTTGCGCGCCAGCAGCATCAGGTAAGGATTGACGTTGTGGCCGCGCGGGATGGTGTCGAGTATCAGGTCGAAGCTGCTGGCGGCGGTTTTCATCGCCTGCGCGTCGGTGGACAGCAGTACATGATGCGCGCCGAGCGCCAGGGCATCATCGGCCTTGCCGGGTGAGGTGGTGATCACGGTAACCTCGGCGCCCAACGCAACGCCGAGCTTGACCGCCATGTGCCCCAGCCCGCCCAGCCCGATGACCGCCAGGCGCGTACCGGCCTTGACGTCGTGCTCGCGCATCGGCGCCCAGACGGTGATGCCGGCGCACAGCAACGGACCGGTGAAGCGCGGGTCCAGTGCCGGCGGCACCCGCAACACGAAGCGTTCGCGCACCACGATGTGCTGGGCGTAGCCACCGCGGGTCACCTCGCCGCTGAGGCGGTCCAGGCCGTTGTAGGTGGGTGTCATGCCATGGCTGCAGTGTGGCTCCTGATGCTGCTCGCAGGCTTCGCATTGCTGGCAGCTGTCGACCATGCAGCCAACGGCGACCCGATCGCCAGCGCGGTAACGCACGACTGCCGAACCCACGGCGCTGACCCGACCGACGATTTCATGGCCCGGTACACAGGGAAAGCGCGTGCTTTTCCAGTCGTTATGCACGTAATGCAGGTCGGAATGGCAGACGCCGCAGTAGTCGATGTCGATGGCGACGTCGTCGGCGCGCAGCTCACGGCGTTCGAAGCGCAGGGGTTCGAGGGGGGCGTTGGCTTCGTGGGCGCCGTAGCCGATGCAGGTGGTCATGTTCATTTCTCCAAATATTGAACAAGCAATGCAAAAACTGTGGGAGCGAGCCTGCTCGCGATGAGGCCGGTCTATCCAGCGAAGATGTTGGCTGGCCGGACGCCATCGCGAGCAGGCTCGCTCCCACAGGGTCAAGTGGTGTTCACGCGTTTTGTGTCAGATCGACGGGCGCAACCAGGGCGCGGCGCTGGTTTCTGGCGCGGCGATCTGGTTGGAGATCCACTTGCCCATGCGCCGCATCGGCTCGATGGAATCCTGGGGCGCGGCAAACTTCATGGCGGCGGCGTAGCCCAGGGAAACGATGCGCTGGGCGCCATACAGCGGCAGCACATCCTTGAGCTGGTCCTTAATGCTCTCCGGATACACGCCGACGGTCTGGGTGTAGGCGTCGACCGCAGCCATCATTTCGCTCAAGTCGTCGACCGGCACCAGGTTGGCGGTACGGTCGTCGAGGCTGGCAGCGAAGGACACCGGTTCCGGCAATTGCGAACAGATGATCGCCCCCTCGCCTTCCTTGCCGCCGATGACCTGGTACCACTCGTCATCCAGGCGCAGTGCGTCGACGTGGGCCTTCAAGCCCTGGTCGTAACGCTTGGGCGCGGTGCTCAGGGTGTTGGGCAAGCCCAGCATGGCTTCATAGACATACTGGCCAAAGGTGTTGAGCCTCTGCAGGCCCAGCTCGTCCGTGCCGCTCTGCACATACACCACCCGCGCGCAGACACAGCCCTTCTGATTGATCGCACCGATGTCGGCCGCCAGGCGCACCGCCGCTTCGCGCATGTTCGCTTCGCTGTAGAAGGCCTCCTGGCCGATGATGCTGGCGCTGCGCTTGGGGTCCAGGGAAATCAGCTCAAGGCCGGGCTGGATGTACTTGGTCACGTGCTTCATCGAGGCGAAACCGCCCCAGGCGACGATTTTTTCCAGGTTCTGCGGTTGGTACAGGCGCTGCTCGAACGCCTCGTCGCCGCCCTTCCAGTAAGCCACTGAAAGGTGTTTGGTCAGCGGATGCTCCGGGGCCATGTCGACCATGGTGCGGGCGATGGCCAGCGCGGTGAACGGGTCGTTGGACGGCGCCTTGATGATCGCGTCGCTGCGCAGCACCATGTTGCGGATGATGGTCCACAACGACAGGGACACCGCGTTGCCGGCGACGATGTGCAGGGTGCGCGCACCGAAGCAACGCACCTCTAGCTCAGTGCCGTCGAGCAGGGTCTGCGGCACCCAGCCTTCCAGGTACTTGATGCCGACCGTACTTTCCGCCATTTCCGTGATGAACTCACGGGACAGCAAGTGCTTGAGACCCATGTAGGAGCCCTTGACGATGGTCGGCGTGGTCGGCGCCGTCAGGAATGACAGTTCACAGGCTTCCTGCAGGTACCGGTTCTTGTCCAGGTCCAGGCGCGCGCCGAGTTCGACGGCGTAATCGAGAATGTCGTCGAAACTCAAGCGGTACAGATCGGCGAGCTTCGCCGGATTGCCCAGGGGCAACTGGTCGATGTACTTGCTCGCGTCCGGGGTGAGGAAGCTCAGGTCGCCGCCGCGGCCTCCCACTTCGATCAGGTTGTCGGTGATGACTTGACCACGAATGATCATCGGTGCAATGGGATGGGACATGGCTCAGCCTTCCAGGGTGTTGAGGAAATCCATCGCTTCGCGATGGGACTGTTCGGATGCGGCACAGGTGATCTTGTCGTCGCCGCCGTTCTTTTCGCTGTAGCGCTGGATCGCCCCGACCACGTAGCGGCTGTGGCGCCCGCAGGTGCAGGGTTCATCCCATTCGATGGTGACCTCGTCGCCGGTGATGAAGCCGCCCCAATGGATGTCGGCACCCAGGTCGAAGAACGCCGCGCGCCCGGTCTGGCGCCCGTGGCGCGGTAAAGGCTTGCTGGTTTCGGGATCGAGCAGGAAGGGAATCGCGGTGTGCGAAAAGTGGTAGTTGCCTTGTTCGCATTTGAGGTGCGAACCACTGACCACCTCCGACATGGCATAGGACTCGTTCAGCGTCTTCACCCCCAGAAAGCGCATGACGTCTTCGCGCCAGTTCTCGGGCGGCACGACGCCTTTGGCGCCGCCGGTGGTGATGATGTAGGAATCGGGGTGGAACACCCCTTCCAGGCCACGCTCCAGACCGGCCACGGCCATGTTGTGCAGCAGGTTCCAAGTGCCGCCGAGGTACACGCGTTTGCCTTTGAGGCGAGTGGCGATGTCGTCGAAAAAGGCCGCCAGGTGCTGCGGCATCTCGGCCTGTTGCTGGTCGAAGGCTTTTTTCTTGGCCAGCAGCTCGGGCGCCACCACCAGGCGATCCAGCGTGCCATTGGCATGGGCGGCCCGCAGCCGGGCGCCCAGGCGCAGTACGTCGCTGGATAGGGTCGACGGATAGGCCGGGTGGAAATGCGAGAGATCGGGCAGCAGCACCCGCGTCAGCGAGCCCATGCCGCGCAGGTGGCTGAGGTAGCCTTTGCGGTAGTACGGATACGCCGTGTGCAGGTCGGGGTCCGGGGTGTCCGCGCCGGTCATGTTCCAGGCGTAGAGCTTGCGCACCTGGGAAGCTTTTTCGAACTCACGGGCGCTGCAAGGCAAGAAAGACAGCGTCCCGGAAGTGCCCGAAGTGTGGCTCAAGCACAGCTCGGGGACGGCGCTGTCCATGGTCTCGAACCAGTCGTCCAGGCCTTTGCAGGCGCTGACGTCGACGGCGGCGATTTTCTCGGCAAGCTGCGGAATCACCAGCTTGCCCAGCCATTTGTTGATCGCGGCGAAGTTGTTTTTTTCCAGTAGCGACGGCGGGTAGGACTTGAACAGGGTGTGTTCGAACAGCAAGGGCACCACGTCGTCCAGTTGTTCGATGTGCTCGATGCCTTCGGCGTCCGCCAGTTTCTTCAACACTGCGATATGGTCGCGCATTTCGCCGAAACGCCGTTTCAGCCCGGCCAGCTGCAGCGCATTGATCTGTTCGGCGGGCATTTGCTTCCAGTTCTGCAGGTTATGCCCGACCAGGGCCGCCGGATCGCTCAGCAGCAGTTCGACCTGTTCTTCTATTGTTGTTGTCACGGGACTGTCTCCGGGGATTCACGGGGGTCGTGCCTTGACCGTCGGTGTGCAACGGCCTTGATGGCGGACCCAGTTTAAGGGTGCGCAAGGCAAAATCATTTCCGTGTTCCGGCGGCCCAAGATACTTCGCAACACATTGATCTATATAGTTATTATTTCTTTTGCGAGGCGCTATGGGGCAGGTTGTTCCGGGTCTGGGACGCTGATGCCCGTGAGTGCCTTGGCGATCGATAATTTCTGCGTGTCGGTCAGGCCGTGGGGCGTCGGCAGCAGGATGGATTCGCGCACCAGTCGTTCGAGGTCCAGTGCGGCGCCCAGGCCCTTGCCGCCGGGCAGTTGCAGTGCGTCCTGGCAAGCCTTGAGCAGCGTTTCACTGGCCAGCCAGCGGGCCATGAGTGCCTGGGTCCGGCAGCGCGTGCCGCTATCGATCAGTGAATACGCCTGAAAGCACATGAGTTTCGCCGCTTCGATACGGGTCGCCATTTCGGCAATCCTCAGTGCCACCAGCGGCTGCGATGCCGCCGCCCTGCCGGAGTCGTCAGGGATTCGCGCGCTGGCAATGCATTTCTGCAGTACCGCGCGCGCCAAACCGATCAAGAGCAAGGCTGCGTCGGTGTCGATCTTTTCCAGCAGTCCTGCCGGGACTTCCTGTTCTTCCCAGATCGAATGGCCGGCCGGCACGCGCACATTGCTGAAGGACACTCGGGTGTTGAATGTGCCGATCAGGGTCCGCCTGTCGATGATCCGCGAGGCGTAGCCATGCTGCTCACGGTCCACCAGCAGGTGACACAACGCGCCCTCCTCGTTGCGCACCCCGGTTATCAGGAAGTCCGAATAATGGCCGTTGCATACCCGCTCATGGGCACCGTTGATGACCCAGCCGTGCCCGGTTGACCAGGCATCGACGCCACCTTCGGCCAGCGTTGCCAGGGCATCGGCCTGGTGCAGGTAAATTCCGGCAAGGCGGCGACCGGCGAGCAATTCCGGCAGATAGCGCTCGCGCAGCGCTTGCCGCGCCGCGGGCAAGTCGACCAGGGCGCTGGCGACGAGCATGTTGACGATGACGCAGTGGGCGATTTCGCAGGACACCACGCACAGCTCTTCCAGGAGCATGGCTTCGGTGACCAGCGACAGCCCCATGCCACCTTGCGCCTGCCCGATACTGGCGCCGGGCAGGCCGAATTCGGCAATGCCCTGGGTGATTTCACGCATTTTTTCCCGAGGCATCGGCCCGCCCCGGAATGCCTGCACCACGGGCACTACCTCAGACGCGAGGAAGGTACGGAAGCTGTCCACCGCATGTCGCTGCGCTTCGGTCGTGCCCTGTATCTTCATGGTCTGGTTCCCTGTCCATCCACCGGCGTATGCGAGCCTGCTCTTGAAAACAGGTTACGCCTGGCGGTTGGCAGGTCGCCCCCTCCCCGCGGAGGGGGCAGGCACGAGTCGTCAGCCCAGGCTGCGAGCGATGATCAGCTTCTGGATGTGGCTGGTGCCTTCGTAGATTTTGGTCACCCGCACATCCCGGCAGTAGCGCTCCACCGGAAAATCGTTCAGGTAGCCGTAGCCGCCATGGATCTGCAGCGCGTCGGAACACACCTTCTCCGCTATTTCGCTGGCGAACAGTTTGGCCATCGAAGCTTCCTTGGCACAGGCCACCCCCGCCTCGCACAGCCGCGCGGCATGCACCATGTAGTGATGGGCGACATCGACTTGCGCCGCCATGTCCGCGAGGTCGAATGCCACCCCTTGCAGCTTGATGATGGGTGCACCATAGGCCTCGCGCTCCTTGGCGTAACCCACCGCCGCATCCAGCGCTGCGCGTGCGGTACCGGTGGCGACGGCGGCGATGGCCACCCGTCCTTCCGACAGCGAACCCATCACACTGCGATAACCGGCCCCTTCCTCGCCCAGCACATTCGCCAGTGGTACCCGGCATTGCTCCAACTGGATCTGCGCGACATGGGCCGAACGCTGGCCCATCTTGTGCTCCACCCGTGCCACGACGTAACCGGGGCTTTGTTGCGGGTCGACCATCAGCAAGCTACTGCCCTGCTTGCCGGCAGTTTTGTCAGTGACTGCCAGCACCAGGCCCAGGCCCGCTTCGTTGCCGTTGGAAATGAACTGCTTGCTGCCATTGATGACGTAGTGCTCGCCCTCGCGTCGCGCCTGGGTACGGAACGCTGCCGTGTCGGAACCGGCATGGGGTTCGCTGAGCAAGAAGGCGCCGATGCGTTTGCCACTGGCCAGGTCCGGCAGGTACTTGCGCTTCTGTTCTTCGTTACCCAGCCGCGCGACGGCAAGGCCCACCGAGTTGTGGACGTGGATCAGGGTGGCGAACCCGGTATCGGCGGCAGCGAACTCCTCGATGGCCAGGCAGTACTCGACGAAGCTGGCACCGGCACCACCATACGCTTCGGGGATCAGCATGCCGAGAAAGCCCAGATCGGCAACGGCGCGCAGCTCATCGCGAGGCCAGGCGGCGCTGCGATCACGTTCGGCTGCCGTGGGGGCAACCACCTCGGCGGCGACCTTGCGCGCCGAGTCGCGGATCATGATTTCCTGTTCGCCGAGGAACGCTGCAGATGTATCGCTCATGGTGATTCCTTATGAATTGAGGGGGTCAGACAGGGTTCGGATCGGCCTGCACGCACGGCACAATCCGGGTCTTGGATGAGGCGGCTGACGTCTGCGTGGTCGCCGACATGTCCACCGGCGAACCGCACACGTGCACGTCCCTCAGCAGGAAGTGCGACAACGCCGGGATCAGGGCCAGGGCGCCGAGCATGTTCCAGAGGAACATGAAGGTCAGCAGGATGCCCATGTCGGCCTGGAACTTGATGGGCGAGAACGCCCAGGTGATCACACCCGCTGCCAGGGTCACCCCCACCAGCGCCACGACTTTGCCGGTGAACCGCAAGGCATGCCGGTAGGCCTGGGCCAATGTGTCGCCGGCACGTTGCCGGGCCAGCTGGATGCTCAGCAGATACAGGGCGTAGTCGACGCCGATGCCCACGCCCAGCGCGATCACCGGCAGGGTCGCGACCTTGACGCCCATGCCCAGCAGCACCATCAACGCCTCGCAGAGAATCGAGGTGATCACCAGCGGCACCACGGCCACCACCACCGCGCGCCAGCTGCGGAAGGTGATGAAGCACAGCACAATGACCGCCGCGTACACGTACATCAGCATGGTCAGGTTGGCCTTTTTCACCACGATGTTGGTTGCCGCTTCGATCCCGGCGCTGCCGGCGGCCAGCAGGAACTGCCGGTCCGGCGTGCTGTGCGCGGTGGCGAAGGCTTGCGCGGCCTGCACCACTTGATCCAGGGTCTGCGCCTTGTGATCCGTGAGGTAGGCCACCACCGGCATCACCGAGCAGTCGTTGTTGAACAGCTCGGGGTTACTGGTGCTCGCGGTCCGCGCCGCATAGTTGAGCACGTCCTGGTTGGGCGAGATCGACATCCACTTGGGACTGCCCTCGTAGGAGCCCGCCGTGATCTTGCGCACCGCATCGGCCAGGGACACCGTGCTCTGCACTCCCGGCACTTGCTGCAGGACCCAGCCCAGGCGATCGGCATCGACCAGGGTCTGGTACTCCAGGCAACCTTCGGCCCGGGTCTTGACGATGACCGCGAACTGGTCCGAAGACAGCGAGTAGTTGCCGTTGATGTAGGCGTTGTCGAGGTTGTAGCGCGAGTTGGGGCGCAATTCCGAGGCGCCGGCATCCAGGTCGCCGATCTGCAGGTGGGTGCTGACGACAAAGCCGGCCACCGTCAGCAGCGACGAGCCC
Source organism: Pseudomonas sp. SbOxS1 (assembly GCF_013416725.1). Lineage (NCBI taxonomy): Bacteria > Pseudomonadati > Pseudomonadota > Gammaproteobacteria > Pseudomonadales > Pseudomonadaceae > Pseudomonas > Pseudomonas sp. SbOxS1. Next base: position 31,459 of record NZ_JAAVXC010000023.1, on the reverse strand, counting down.
AGGAGCAGCGCTGACGCCCAGCGACGCTCGGTAAAGCGCTCCAGCAGACGCCAGACCCCACTGGTTTCACGCTGCTCCTTGCGCAGGCTGCGCGCCGCGGCCTTGGGACTGACGCCGGTATAGGACAGCATCACCGGCAACAGGATCAGGTTGGTGAACACCAACAGGGCGACCCCGATGGACGCGGTGATCGCCAGGTCCTGGATCACCGGGATGTCGATCAGCATCAACACGCCAAAGCCCACGGCGTCGGCCACCAGCGCCGTCACCCCGGCCAAAAACAGACGGCGGAAGGTATAGCGGGCGGCGACCAGCCGATGGGTGCCACGGGCCACGTCCTGCATGATCCCGTTCATTTTCTGCGCGCCATGGGACACGCCGATGGCGAACACCAGGAACGGCACGAGGATCGAATAGGGGTCCAGCTCGTAACCCAGGCGGGCGATCAGCCCCAACTGCCACAACACGGCGATGCAGGAGCAGCCCAGCACCAGCACGGTGCTGCGCACGCAACGGGTCCAGGCAAAGATGATCAGCGCAGCGATCACCGCCGCCACGGCGAAATACAGGATCATCTGTTGCAAACCGTCGAGCAGGTCGCCCACGACCTTGGAGAATCCGACAATGCGGATCTCCAGGTCGGCGCTGCCCTGGGTGCCCGAGAACTGCGCGCGGATGCTCTCCAGGCGTTTGGACAACTCCCGGTAGTCCAGCGCCTGGCCGGTGTTGTTGTCCTTGTCCAGCAGCGGCAGGAAAATCATGCTGGAGCGGAAATCGCTGCCCACCAGATTGCCCAGCAACTGCGCGCGGCCGATGTTCTGGCGCAAGGCGTCGATGCTGTCCCGGGAGCCGGTGTAATTGTCGGGCATCACCGGGCCGCCGGCGAAACCTTCTTCGGTCACCTCGTTCCAGCGCACCACTGGCATCCACAACGACTTGACGTTGGCCCGGTCGACGCCCGGCGTCAGGAACAGCTCATCGTTGATGTGCTTGAGTGCCTGCAGGTACGCCGGATCGAAGATATCGCCCGAGCGGTTCTGCACCACCACGCGCACGGCATTGCCCAGGCCCTTGAGTTCGTCGCGGTTCTCCAGGAAGTTACGGATGTACGGCTGATTCTGCGGAATGGTTTTCTCGAACGCGGCATTGAGCGTCAGGCGCGACGAATCCCACCCGAGGATGACTGTGACGACGCTGCACAAGAGGATGACCAGCAGGCGATGGTTGAAGATCAACCGCTCCAGGCGACTGCCCGACTGGTGGTTGAAATCAGCAAGGTTGCTGATGGACTGCAGGTTGTCGCGGGCTTTGTGGCTACCCATCACGGCTCTCCGACTGGCTTGTTCTGTTGCAGGCTTTGCACGCGCACGCCACCCAGTCCGGCCAGGGCGACAGCCCCGTCGGCGGCAGGTGCCAGGGCGAAGTTGGGGGCCACGCGGTGCAGCGGGACGCGGCTGAATGTCGCCCCGCGATCGGTGGAACGGAGCAATTGGCCGGTCTGGCTGGCCAGCAGGATCGAGCCGTCGTCGACGATGAGTCCGCTGGTGATGCCTTCCTGGATGCCGGTGTCGACCGTGCTCCAGCTGGCGCCGCCATCGAGGCTGCGCAAGGCGTTGCCGCGCAGGCCGTAGACCAGCACCAGCTGGTCATCGCCGACCAGGCCGAACAAGGTGCCCTCATAGGGCAGCTCGACCTTGGTGAAACGCTGGCTGGCCGCGTCCAGTTTCAGTACCAGTCCCTGCTCGGCGACCATGAACAGCGTACCGGCCGCCGGGCGCAGGCCATACAGGTGCATGCTGCGCGGGTTATCGACACGGTCCTGCCAGGCGGTCCAGGTCTGGCCGCCATCCCCGGTGCGCAAGATCAGGTTGAAGGCCCCGGTGACGAAGCCCGTGCGCTCATCGGCGAACCACACATCCAGCAGCGGCTTGTCGGCGCCCTGGGCGGCGAACAATTCGGCGTCCTGTTTCAGGCGTTGCGCCTCAGGGTCATCCGGGTTGGCGGGGTGGCCGTATTGCTTGAGCAAGATCTCGGCGATCTGCTGGCCATCCAGGCGCTTGGACCAGGTCTTGCCCCCATCGTCGCTGTGCAACACCACGCCTTCGTGGCCAACGGCCCAGCCCTGGCTGGCACTGGGAAACGCCAGCGCCGTGAGGTCCGAGCTGACGGGCACCTGGGCCTGGACCCAGTTCGTGGCGTTGTCTGAATAAAGAATATGGCCGCGCTGGCCGGCCGCGATCAGCCGTCCCCCGGCCTTGGCCAAGGCATTGATGGGTGCCTGGATCGCCTTGGCGCTTTGCAACGCCGGCGTGTCCAGCGGCGAGACGAAGCCCGGCTGGGCGAACGCCGGCAACACCATGAGCGTGGCCAGGATCACCAAGGGGGGCCGTAACAGTTGTTTAAACACGTTGTCACCTCACATCAGGTGCGCGCGAGCGCGCATTGCTCCAACGACGGTCCGCGGCGGGACCGTCGTGGGCGGGCTTGCAATCGCCTCAAGCGCGGCTCAGAGGGTGGTCTTGAAGGTGAAGAACACCGCACCGCGATCTTCCAGCAACGCCTGGCTGCCACTCGGCGTCAGGGCTGCGCCAGTCACCGGGTTGGTCGAGTAATCACCGAAGTAGTCCACGTACTTCAGGTCGAAGCGGTAGCGGCTGTAGAGGTCCAGCCCCAGCCCCACCGCGTAGCTGCCAGCGTCCTTGTTGCCGCCGGAAGCGACCGCGGAGTTGCCCGAAAGGCCTTGGGAGTAACTGATTGGCATCGACAGGTCGCCACCGGGGAACACCTGGTACCAGGTCGGTGTGAAGTTGACGGCGATGCCATAGGCATCGCGGGACACTTCGTCGATGTTGCTCGGCACCGCCTTGTAGGCAGACGAGCCCTTGAACAGGTGCAGCGGATCGTCGTTGACCGAGATCCAGCGGCTCCAGGTCAGTTCGGTCGACCAACTGGCGCTGTCGAACAGCGGGGTCGGGCTGACCGTGCCGATCGCGTTGAGCACACCGTGCAGGGTGTCGCCACGGGCGCCGAGAATGTCGCCGTCGTCCGGCAGTTGTGCGACCGAGGTGACCCGTGCCGCCGAGCTCACCAGCGGCATATTGCGGCGATAGTCGAGGTCGGCACCGACGCTGATGCCGCCGATTTCCTTCGACAGGCTGATGCCGTACATGTCGATCTTGTCGGCGTAGTTGAGGTAATACTGCGGGCGCGCATTAGCCAGCAGGATCACCTGTGGCAGCGTGTCGGAGAACTGGCGTACGTAGAATCCCAGGGTGCCGTCCAGCCACTCCGGGCTCCAGCGCGTCATCACGCCCCAGTCGCCGGAATTGCGCGGTTCGATGTCATCGCCATGGATGGCACGCAGTGTGGGGCTGAGGATGAACGACTCGCCACCTTGTTGGTAAATGTCGGCAAACCCCAGGTAGCTGCCGGCTTCAGGCACTCGCGATGGCCGCCATTCGAAGAAATACTGCGCAGCGAAAGACCATTCGGGGTTGACCTGCAACTGCGCGGAAAGCTGGTTGCGCGGCAGGTACAGCTCCTTGGCCTCGATCCCCGGCAGGGCCAGCGCCTTGCCCTGGTCCAGGGGTGCCTGGCCGTAGGAGATGCCATGGATGGCGCCGGCGCCCAGCAACGACTCACCCCAGTTCACCGTATGGCGGCCCAGGCGGGCCTTGAGCGGCATATCACCCAGCTCGTACTCGCCGAAAACGAAGGCATCCATCCATTCGCCGGACGGGCCTTCGTAGTAGCGGTCGGTGTAGCGGCTAAGGCCAGTGGCCGGACGACCACTGGAATTGAGGTGGTTGGAGGTGGCGATACTGTCGTTGTCCAGGTCACCGGCGTAGGCGGCGTCGTACCAGAGCGCGGCACTGACGCGTGCGCCGTACTTGCCCTTGTAGATGAGGTCTGACTCGGTGAGGACGTCCAGGCGATTGTTGACCAGCCGGTGCTTGTCGAAGTTGCGGTCGCCGTCATCGTTGTTCGGGTTGGCCAGGATCGCCTTGTCCTGCCCTTCGGTACGCATCCCCAGGTTGTAACGCAGGGTGTTGTCCCAACGCAGTTGCAGGTCGTCGTTGCCGGTATCGATCTCGACCGCGCCGGCGCTGCCGCAGGCTATCGCGCACATGGCCACGACCGTTGCCTTCAATGCATGAGAACTGGTGGGATGACTTTGATTCGATTTGTTCTTGTTATTCATCTGGGTGCCTCCTCCCCTGGGTTGAACCTGGACATCCAGGTTCGCAAGCCACTCGATCAGTGATCGGGTGCTGCGCAGGGTGCCAGCGTCTGGCCGCGGTCCTCCCCCCCCTTTCTGAAAGGGGGGTGCACCCCTACCCCCCTCCCGGTAGCGTTTGGCACATCGAGCCGATTGCGCACCTGCACCGGGTGTGCCGGCGTTGATCACAAACGGGAGAACACCATGACGGACGACACACCGACCCGCGCGGGCGCGCCGATCAGCTACCCCTTCGCCACGCTGCCCACGCCTGGCGTACCCGAGCCGATTGCGCCGGGCGTACAGTGGCTGCGGCTACCGCTGCCGGTGTCCCTGGGCGCCATCAACGTCTGGCTCCTGGCCGACGGGGCTGGTACCGCGCTGGTCGATACCGGCATTCATGACGACCAAACGATCGCCCTTTGGCGCCCGTTGCTCGAAGGCAGGTTGCGTGAGGCTCCATTGACCCGGGTGATCGCCACCCATCTTCATCCGGACCATGTCGGCATGGCCGGCTGGCTGACCCGCCAGACCGGCACTCGCTTGTGGATGACGCGCCTGGAGTACCTGCAATGCCGCCTGCTGGTCAGCGACAGCGGGTGCCCGGCGCCTGAGGAAACACTCAGGTTCTATCGGCGCGCCGGATGGGACGGGCAGGCCCTGGAACGCTATCGCCAGCGCTTCGGCAGCTTCGGCCGGATGATTTCGCCGTTGCCCGACAGCTATCGACGCCTGCGCGACGGCGAGCGACTGGACATCGGCGGGCATTACTGGGAAGTGGTGGTGGGCGCCGGACATTCGCCGGAACACGCCTGCCTGTACGACGCCGGCCGCAAACTGCTGATTTCAGGCGACCAGGTGCTGCCGCGCATCTCGTCCAACGTCTCGGTGCAGCCGTTCGAGCCGGACGCCGATCCGATGGCCGACTGGCTTGAATCCCTGGCCACCCTGCGCCGTCGCGTGCCGGATGATGTGTTGGTGTTGCCGTCGCACAACAAACCTTTCCGTGGCTTGCATGCGCGGATCGAGCAACTGCAGGCGGATGCCCATGGCGCACTGGATCGCTTGCGCGCGGGCCTTGACGAGCCCAGACGCGTGATCGACCTGTTCACGCTGCTGTTCAGCGCCGCCGTGCGCAACGACGACGCCACCCGCTTCACCCTGGCGACTGGCGAGACCCTGGCTTGCCTCAATCACTTGTTATTGCGTGATGAGGTCAGTGTCTCCCTTGATGAACAAGGTGTGGCCTGGTACCGAAGCAGCAAAGGCTCGACATCACACTAATAATTCCGGCCACCTTGTGGTGAGGGGATTCATCCCCGTTCGGCTGCGAAGCAGTCGCAAGTCCAGACAGCTCTAGTTGCTTGGTTGGACGCTGAGGGCCGATTCGCGACCCAACGGGGATAAATCCCCTCGCCACAGGTTATTGCCCGTCAGATCAACGGGTGCCGCACTGGATATCCAGGGTCAGTGCGTTGAGGTAGGCGTTCTCCACCACATGTCGCACCAGCGCGGCGAACTCCTCTGGCAGGCCCATGCGCCGGGGAAACAGCAAGCCGTTGACGATGGTCTCCGAGACTTTTGCCGGCATGCCCGCGGACATGCCGGACTCGAACAGTCCCGGCGCCAGGCTCACCACGCGGATCCCGTGTTCGGCCAGGTCGCGGGCGATCGGCAGGGTCATGCCAATGACCCCGGCCTTGCTCGCACTGTAGGCCGCTTGCCCCATCTGCCCCTCACGCGCAGCACCCGACGCCGTGTTGATGATCACCCCGCGCTCGCCACTGTCCCCGGGCGTGTTCGTGGACATGGCCAGGGCGGCGTGGCGGATCATGTTGAAGGTACCGGTGAGGTTGACCCCCAGCACACGGTTCCACAGTTCGGTTGGAAACAGCTGGCCCTTGGAAAGAGTCTTGCACGGCCCCAGGATTCCCGCGCAGTTGACCGCCACATGCACCGCGCCAAAGCGTTGCACCACGGTGTCGATGGCCGCCTTGACGCTGGCTTCGTCGGACACGTCGACCGCGACGCCGACCATGCCATCGAGCGCTGCATCAAGCCGTTGTTGATCCAGGTCGAACCCCACCACCCTGGCCCCGGCTGCCGCCAGTGCCTTGCAAGTGGCCAGGCCAAGTCCCGATGCCGCGCCCGTGACGACGGCTACTTTATTATCCAGTTTCATTGTGATTCCTTCGTGAGTACCCAAAGCGGGACCGGAAGGATCTTAGAAAACAAGCCGGCCCTCTCGTCCCCCCCTTTGCGGATGGACTACGCGTTGAATCCGGGCAACACCACAGGGGCTCAAAAGGCACTATCTTAAAATCTTGACCTGCATCGACAGGTTGGCTAGTTTCGCCCGGCGCGTGAGTCGCCGTGACCGTGGCGCGAGGATAGAAAGTTGTCAGACACCCCAGCCAGACACCTGGTCTCGACCCGGTTTTCGCCACCGCGCATCGGCACTCGCCACGTGCCTCGCAGCGCCCTGCTCGCTCAGCTCAAACGCATGCATCACTGCAAACTGGCGCTGGTCACCGGTGCGGCGGGTTACGGCAAGACGACCTTGATGGCGCAGTGGCGCCAGGACCGGCTCATGGCCGGCGCGGAAGTTGCCTGGGTTTCGCTGATGGCCGAAGACAAGGGGTACACCGCCTTCTGCACAGCGTTATTTGAAGGGTTGCGCCGGCTGGGCATCGAAGTGGACATCGACCTGTTGCGCGAAGACCACACGCTGCCGGCGATGCAAACCTGTGTCGCCATCATCGTCGAAGCGGCGGCCATGCTGAGCAAGGAGCTGTACCTGATCGTCGACGACTACCACCATGTGGAAGTCCCCCATGCGCACAAACTGATTCAAACACTGCTCGACCACAGCCCGGGCAACCTGCATCTGGTGCTGGCCTCGCGGGTCAACCCACCGCTAAGCCTGTCGCGCCTGCGTGTCATGGACCAGGTGGTGGAAATCGAAAGCGCCGAGTTGCCGTTCGACCTTGCCGAGACCCGCACCTTCGTCGAAGAGAACCTGGGCACCGACAAGATCAATGCCGATGAGCTGAGCCTGATCCATGACCTCACCAGTGGCTGGCCGTCGTGCCTGCAACTGATCGTCATCATGCTCAAGAACCGCCCCTCTACCCGCTCGTTGCTCAATGACCTGGTCTGGCGCTCCAGCGACCTGCAAAGCTACCTGAGCGAAGAAGTGGTGGCGCACCTGCCGGACGAACTGGTCGAAGTGGCCGAGGCGTTGTCGATCTTCCGTCGGTTCAACGCCGCCATGGCCATGGCCGTGACCGGCAATGCCGGGGCCGGTGAACTGCTGCAGCGCATGGAAGACGAGAACCTGCTGATCCAGCGGGTCGACTCCGAAGACCGCATGACCTGGTATCGCTTCCAGCCGTTGTTCGGTGAGTTCCTCAGCACGCGCCTGGAGCGTCGGGGTCGGGATATCCGCGCCTTGCACCGCCTCGGCGCCCAATGGTTCGCCGGGCACAACTGCCTGACCGAAGCGGTTCGCCACGCCAGCCTGGGTGACGACATCGATTTTGCGATACGGGTGATCGAGCAGGCAGCGCCAGCCACCTGGAGCCTGGAGTACCTCGCCCCGACCCTGCGCCTGCTGGAGCGCATGCCCGAGGATGTGCTGTTTTCCCATCAACGCCTGCTGTTCCTGGCCTGCGTCACGGTTTCGCTGACGTCACGCCCCGGCAGGGCAAAATCCTGGCTCGAGCGTCTACAGGCCAGCGACCTCAGCGCACACCCCGAACTGGTCAGCGGCCTGCCAGTGATCCACGCGGCCATCGCCATCCAGGAAGACGACAGCGAGCGAACCATCGGCCTGCTGGAGCACGTGCGCGATGCACCGATGGAAAACCCCTTCCTGCGCTATATGCTGCTGGCGGCACTGAGCGTTGCCTATTACACGGCCGGACGTTACGCCGATGCCCGGCGCCTGTTCGACATCCATCCGATACCGGCGCAGGATCGCGGCAACGACATGGCACTGGTCGCGGAATCGGCGCGCTTGACCACCTACATGATGAGCGGCGAGATCGGCGTGGCCGAACCGCTGGTATCCGAATTGCTGGAGCGCTCCACCCGCGAAGGCGGGCACCGTTCGATTTGCGCCAACCTCTGTGCCAGCCTCCTGGCCGATGCGTTCTACGAACTCGACCGCATCGATGACGCGCGCGAGCTGATCGCCAACCGTTTCGGCTTGCTGCACTCCTCCGTCCCCGATGTCATCGTGCGCACCAACATCAGCCGCAGCCGGCTCGACCTGCTGCAGAAAGGCCCGGATGCCGCGCTGACCTTCCTGCGCCAGCAAATCGCCCACTTGCGCAGCCTGGGGCAGATTCGCCCGGTGGCCCAGTTGCTGGGCGAACAGATCCGCGTAAGCCTGATCAAGGGCCAGCGCAATCAAGCGGTGGAGTTATTGCAATCGCTTGAAGAGTTTGTCCGCGACCACGGCAGCGAGCGCGGTGGCCGGGCGGAACTGCCAGCGATTGCCGCATTGGCCCGCGCACGGGTGCTCATCAGCGAGGATTCCCAGGCAGCCCTGCAGGCGTTGCAAACGGTGAGAGACCACGCCGAACGTTTCCATCGCCATCGCCTCGCGGTGCTGGTCGACCTGCTGTCGGCCGGCGTGCTGCAAGACCTCGATCGTCCCGAAGAGTCCCTCGAGTGCCTGCGCCGGTCCGTGGAAGCCGGACAGCGCCTGGGGCTGATTCGCACCTTGCTGGACGAAGGCGCATTGAGCGAGAAACTGCTTGGCCGTCTTTCCCAAACCCCTCTTGAAGATCCCGTGCGCCGGTACGTGGACCAACTGATCGATAAGTTGACCGGCCCCTGTGCACCGGCTCCGGCAACACCTGCACGGCGCAAGGCGAAAACGGGGCAAGAGCCACAATTGACACCCCGGGAACGCGAGATTCTCAGCCTTGTGGCCCAGGCCATGTCGAGCAAGCGCATCGCCCATACGCTGGACATCACCCTGGACACCGTGAAGTGGAACCTGCGCAATATCTACGCCAAGCTCGGGGTGTCCAGCCGCTACGACGCCATGGTCTGGGCGCGCAACCATAAACTGATCGACTGACCGTTACCGACTCGCCGCTGAACCCAGTTCGGATCGCGCGCCTGATGCATCATCAGAGCACTTCGAACAACCCGGCGGCACCCATGCCGCCGCCGACACACATACTGACGACCACGTACTTCACGCCGCGGCGCTTACCCTCCAGCAACGCATGGCCGACCATGCGCGCACCGCTCATGCCGTAGGGGTGACCGATGGCGATCGCGCCGCCGTTGACGTTCATTCTTGCCGGATCGATGCCCAGGGCCTGCGCGCTGTAGAGCACCTGGCAGGCAAAGGCCTCGTTGATCTCCCACAGGCCGATATCATCCACGCGCAGTCCGTGCTGACGCAGCAACTTGGGGATCGCCAGTACCGGCCCGATACCCATTTCTTCCGGCGCCAGGCCCGCCACGGCGATGCCGCGATACAAGCCCAGCGGGCGCACCGCGGAACGGGCTGCCAGCGCGCCACTCATCAGCACACAGGCACTGGCGCCATCGGACAATTGACTGGCGTTGCCCGCGGTGATGCAGCCACCTTCAAGCACGGGGGCCAGGGCTTGCAGATTGGCGAGGGTGGTCTGTGGGCGATTGCCCTCATCCTGGGTCAGGCGCACGGCTTCATGGGTGACGACGCCACTCTGCTTGTCGACGACTTTCTTGCGCACGCTGACCGGTACGATTTCAGCGGCGAACAGGCCCGCCGCCTGGGCCGCTGCGGTACGTTGCTGGGATTGCAGGCTGTAGGCGTCCTGGGCTTCACGACTGATGTGGTAACGCCGGGCGACGATTTCTGCGGTTCGCAGCATCGGCATGTAGGCATGCTCGGCCATGCGCAACACATTGGCATCCTGTTCGGCGGCAGCGAACTGCGTGTGCGGGTTTTGCACCAGGCTGATCTGCTCCTGGCCGGCACCGACGGTGACCTGCATGCCATCGACCATGATCTGTTTGGCGGCAATCGAGATCGCCATCAGCCCCGACGCGCACTGACGGTCGATGGTCTGGCCGCTGACCGACAATGGCAGGCCGGCCGCCAGAGCCGACAGGCGCGCCAGGTTGGTCGCCGCGGTACCGCCCTGCATGGCCGTGCCCATCACAAGGTCGTCGATTTCGCCCGGTTCGATGCCCGCGCGCTCGACGGCGGCACGAATGGCCACCGCGCTCATCGACGGCGATTTGAAATCATTGAACGCACCGCGAAAGGCCTTGGCGATCGGCGTGCGGGCAGTGGAAACGATAACGGCGTCTTGCATGGTATTGCGCTCCAGCGCTGGGTCGCAGGGCAAGCGGCGCAATGCCGCCCGCAGGGATTGGGCAATCGGCGCCAGGTGGCGCCGATCATCGAGGGCAGAGGATCTGCGTGGGAGGCAGCGTAGCCAGCCGGCGGCATGGCCCGCCCCTCCCTTTGTGGCAACACTGGCGGGATGATTCAGAACGCGAAGTGGTCCTCTGGCATCGCCATCAGGCAACCGGCACCTTCGAGCAATGCCTCGCGGTGGGCTCCGGCCCGTGGCAGCACCCGTCGCAGGTAGAAGTCGGCCGATTGCAGCTTGGCCTGATAGAACGCCGCTTCCCCGGTACCGGCCTGCAGTGCCTCACTGGCACGCACAGCCGCCTGCAACCACAAGGCTGCCAACATCACGTAGGCCGAATAGGCGAGGAAGTCCACCGACACCGCGCCGATCTCTTCGGGGTCGCGGCGGCAGGCCTGCAACACCGAGTCAGCCAGCGCCCGCCACTCCTGCAGGCGTTGGGCGACCCGCTTGGCCATTTCGGGCATTGCCGTGGCCAATGCGGCCTGGGTGGCCAGTTCGTCAATCAATGCATTGAGTTCGCTGCCATCGTCGCCGAGCAACTTGCGGCGGATCAAGTCCAGCGCCTGGATACCATTGGTACCTTCATATAGCTGGGTGATGCGGCTGTCGCGCATCAGTTGCTCTATGCCCCATTCACGGATAAACCCGTGACCGCCGTACAACTGCACGCCGAGGCTGGCCACTTCCTGCCCGCAGTCGGTGAAGAACGCCTTGATCATGGGGATGAGCAACGCCGCGCGACGGGTGGCGGCATCCCGTTGAACCGGGTCGGTGGCGCCGTGTTCGAGGTCCAGTTGCCGGGCAGCGTAGGCGGCCAGCATGCGACAACCTTCGCTGAGGGTCTTCTGGGTGAGCAACATGCGCCGCACATCCGGGTGCACGATGATCGGGTCGGCAGGTTTTTCCGGCGCCACGGGGCCTGTGATCGCCCGCGACTGCAAGCGCTCGCGGGCATAGGCCAGGCCGCCCTGGAATGCCGCTTCGGCGATACCCAGGCCCTGCAGCCCGACCTGGAAGCGTGCATCGTTCATCATGGTGAACATGCAGGCCAGGCCCTGGTTCGGTTGACCCACCAGCCAGCCGGTGGCGCCGTCGAAATTCATCACACAGGTGGAGGCGCCCTTGATGCCCATCTTGTGTTCCAGCGCGCCACAGCCCAGCGAGTTGCGGTCGCCAAGCGAGCCATCGGCGTTGACCAGCCGCTTGGGCACCAGGAACAGGCTGATACCCTTGACGCCCGGTGGTGCGTCGGGCAAACGGGCGAGCACCAGGTGAATGATGTTGTCAGTGAAGTCCTGCTCGCCGCCGCTGATGAAGATCTTGCTGCCACTGAGCCGGTAGCTGCCGTCGGCCTGAAGCTGGGCGCGGGTACGCAACAGCGCCAGGTCAGTCCCGGCCTGGGGCTCGGTGAGGCACATGGTGCCGGTCCACTCGCCGCTGACCAATGGCCCCAGATAGCGCTGCTTGAGCGCCTCGCTGCCGTGGCGATGCAGGGCCAGCACCGTGCCTTCGGTCAGCCCGGAATAGACGCGGAACGACAGCGAGGCGCTCATCAGCATCTCGTGGAAGCTCGCCGAAACCATTTGCGGAAAGCCCTGGCCATCATAGTCCAGCGGCCCGGTCATGCTGGCCCAGCCTTGCTCGACAAAGAGCTTGTAGGCCTGGGCAAAACCATCGGGTGTGGTGACTTTGCCGTTCTCCAGGCGACAGCCCTGCTCGTCACTGTTGCGATTGAGCGGCGCTACCACTTCGGCGGTGAACCGCGCGGCCTCTTCGAGCACGCCGTCGATGGTCTCGCGGTCCAGGCCATTGCCCAGTTGCTGGCAATGCCCGGTCACGTCAAACAGTTCATGCAGGACAAAACGCATGTCGCGCAGCGGTGCCTGATAGTTCATGCCCGCCCCTCCACATCGCTGCGGCCCATTGTGCCGCCCCTTACAAACGTCGCCTGCTGTACGTTGATTCCGTTGCTCACACCGACACTCCCCAAACTGAAAAGAAGGATTGCCGACACCCTAAGCAGCTGCCTACTATTTGAGAAATTTCATTTTCTTATGCGTGATATTTGCAAAATGAATACAACCAACTTCGACCTCAACCTGCTGCGCATCCTCGACGTGTTGCTGCGCGAACAGAACGTGTCCCGCGCCGCCGAGCGCCTGGCCCTCAGCCAGCCGACCGTGAGTAACGCCCTGGCCCGCCTGCGCGAACAGCTCGATGATCCGTTGCTGGTGCGTATCGGCCGGCGCATGCAACCGACGCCCAAGGCCCTGGCACTGGAAGGCCCGATTCGCGCGGCGTTGCAGCAGATCGAACAGACCCTCAACGTCGACGAAAGCTTCGACCCACGGTCCAGCCGGCAGACCTTTCGAATTGCCATGACCGATTTTGTCGAACAGGTGTGCATGCCGAGCCTGCTGCGGCATTTGCAAGACTGCGCCCCCAACCTGCGCCTGGACATCGCCCCACTGGCGCCCAGCCTGCCGATCGATGCCCTGGATCGCGGGCAACTCGACATGGTGCTGGGCCGCTTTGACGAAATCCCGGCACGCTTCGCCCGCCATCACTGGCGCAGCGAAACGCTTCAGGTCGCGTTGCGCCAGGACCATCCGCTGGTCCCGGGTGCGCTGGACCTGGAAACCTTTCTGCGTTTGCGCCACCTCTGGGTGCATGGCGGCCAGACCCGTGGCATGGTCGATCAATGGCTGGGCGAACAGGGACTGTCACGGCAAATCGTCTACACCACCCCCAACTACCTGCAGGCAGCGCATCTGGTCGCGGCCTCGGACCTGTGCGTGGTGTTGCCGACCCAACTGGCGCGCAACTTCGCGACGCTGCTGCCGTTGCAGCTGCATGATTTGCCGTTTGCACTGGACGCCTTCGACCTCGACCTGGTGTACCTGGCGCAACGTGGACAGGATCGAGCAGTGAACTGGTTGGTGGGAGAACTTTTGCGGGTCGGCAAAAACCGATGACTTCTGTTTCCCACGACCATCAGTTGGCAGCCGACCAGACTTTTTGACGGCTCAGGACGCAGGTATGCGTCTCGCCCACGAGATCGGCGTAAAGACCTGGAGCGGTCGCGCCTTCGGTACTGATGAACAGGATTCGGGACTTTTCATCGATGCCGATGTCAGCAGCAGGTGCGCCTGAGTCAACCAGGTGCATCAGACCTGCCAGCCCTGCCACTGCCGACTCGCCTGCCACGAGCGGTATATCACGGGCACTGCCAGCCGCCAGGCGACGCATCGCAGCCACCGCCTCGGCGTCATCGATGATCATGAAGAAATCGACGCAGGGCTGCAAAAAGCGCCAGGCCAGCGGGGAGGTTTCTCCGCACGCCAGGCCTGCCATTACCGAATCAACCGAGCCTGTGGCTTTAGCCGCCTCACCCGTCAACGCACTTCGATAGAGGCAATCGGCTTGCTGCGGCTCTACCACGACGAAGACCGGTCGCTGCTCGCCGTACCACTCCCACAGGTAACTCGCGACACCAGCGGCAAGCCCGCCGACGCCGCCCTGCAGGAAGACATGGGTAAATGGCGGGGTCTTGCCATCACCCTCCTTCAACGCCTCGATGACTTCCGCCGCGAGGGTGCCGTAGCCTTGCATCACGTCGCGCGGGATCACCTCGTAACCTTCATAGGAGGTGTCGGAGACGACCATCCAGCCATGCTCGGCTGCGAGCGAAGCGGCCTTCTCCACTGACTCGTCGTAGTTGCCGGTGATTCGAACGATTTGCGCACCGTACGCCGCAATGGCTTGTTCGCGCTCAACGCTGACATTGGCGTGCAACACGACGACGCAGCGGCAGCCGATGCTTTGAGCCGCCGCCGCAAGGGCCCGGCCATGGTTGCCGTCAGTCGCACTGATGACAGTGAAATGCGCCAATGCATCAGCGTGCTTGCCCTCCAACAGATCGTGTGGCGCAAAGCGCTGCTCGGGGAAGGTCCTGAGGATCAGGCGAACCAGGGCAATCGGCGCGCCCAACGCCTTGAAGCTTCCCAGGATCGAGCGCACTGACTCGTCCTTCACCAGGATCTGTTCGACGCCCAGTTCTTCGGCAAGATCTGGCAGTGAATAGAGCGGTGTTCCTGCCGGGTTCAATAGAGACCACCGGGACAGCCACTGGCGGCTCTCGTTGGCCTTTTCAACGCTCATGACATCCTTCAGCGATTCTGGATACGGCTGATGGGTCACATTGGGATTGGCGATAAACATCGGCTTCGGTACTCCGTTGAGCTGGCAATAGTGGTCTCATACCGCTGGGACGAACCCGGCAGCCAGGAAAGAATTCAATAGACGCCGAGGCGACGACTCACGACGTCGAGCAGCACTTGCGCCCCCTGGATCAACTGGTCGTCATCGGTGTATTCACGAGGGTTGTGGCTGATTCCACCGCGGCTGGGGACGAAGATCATTGCAGCCGGCGCGATGCGGGCGATCATCTGGGCGTCATGGCCTGCACCTGAGGTCATCCTTTGATGGGAGAAACCCAGGCGCCGCGCTGAAGCCTCAATTTCGTCGGCGAGACCGGCATCGAAGATCACCGGCTGGAAACGAACCAGGCGTTCCGTGGTGATGGTCACGCCTTCACGCTGCGCAATGGCCGCCAGGTACTGCGCCAGGCGGGTTTCGGCGTTGACGAGCCTGGTTTCGTCGGGATCGCGCAGGTCAACAGTGAACGTCGCCTTGCGCGGTATGACATTGATCACATTGGGTTCGAATGTCATGCAACCGACGGTTGCAAGCGTCGATTCACCTTCCATAGCAATCCCACGCAGCTCTGCCACGATGGAACTCGCGACAAAGCCCGCGTCATGGCGCAGGCGCGTTGGCGTGGTGCCTGCGTGGTTGGCGTTGCCCTTCACTTCCACCCGTTGCCAGGAAATGCCCTGAAGGTTCTCTACAACACCAATCAGGGTATTTTCGGCTTCGAGGATCGGCCCCTGCTCGATGTGCAGTTCGATGTACGCGTGGGGCACAATGGCACCGGGCTCCAGGGAACCCGCGTAGCCAATCCGCTCGAGCTCATCGCCAAGACGCGTCCCATCGGTACCGATGGTTGCCAGGGCCTCCTCAACCGCCATTCCCCCCGCGTATACCAGCGACCCCATCATGTCCGGCTGGTACCGGACACCTTCCTCGTTGGTAAAGGCGCCTACCGTGATTGAACGCTGCGGTAGAACACCTGCATCCCGGTAGGCCCGCAGGACCGCAAGGCCTGCCAGCACGCCATAACAACCGTCCAATGCGCCTGCGTTGGTCACGGTGTCGATGTGCGAGCCCATCATGAGCGGGCGTTGGTCACCCTGGTCGCTCGGCGATCGCAACGTGCCGAAGATGTTGCCGACACGGTCAATCTGAATATCGAGATCGAGCTCGCGCATCCAGGCCACCACCTGGTCGCGCCCGGCTTTTTCGCAATCGGTGAGTGCAATGCGGGTACGCCCTCCGTCTACCGGATCGGCCCCCAGCTCACCCAGCGCGCGAATTTGCTCAATCAAAAGAGGGCCATTCAGCCGTAACTCAGGTCGCACGCTCATCAAATTTCCCTCAACAATCGGGCAGCCAACGGCCTGTCCCTGCATTGATGAAAATTCTATTAGCCTGTTGCGCAGTAAAACGTTGATTTTCGCCGCCAAAATGAACTTTTATTGCATTGTTTCCCGCTCGCCACACTTTTATGGACTGAACGCATGAGCCTCGACCATTTTGACCTTGCCTTGCTGGATGCCATTCAACGGGATGCCAACACCTCCCAGCAGGACCTGGGCGCCCAGGTAAACCTGTCCAGCGCTGCGGTAAACAGGCGCTTGAAAAAGATGACTGTCGACGGGGTGATCGTAGGGACGGTCGCGCAGATCAATCCCGTCGAGGTGGGATACACGCTCACCGTGATTGCGGCGCTGGAAGTTGAGGACGAGCGCCTGGACAAGCTCGACAGCATGAAACGCATCTTTCTTGCGTGCCCGCAGGTCCAGCAGTGCTACTACGTCGCCGGCGAGTTCGATTTCGTCCTGATCATGCTGGTGAAAAACATGGAGCAATACACACAACTGACGCGCGAGCTGTTTTTCCAAGGCAATAACGTCAAGCGCTTCAAGACCCTGGTGTCCATGAGCACCGTGAAATCCGGCCTCTTTGTGCCCACCGTGTCCCGTGAATGAGTGCGGTAGCCAGGCGACGCCACCTCGGCAAAGCTTTACCGAACCTGCTCAGCGTGTCGCAACAACTCCACCAACCGGGCATGCAACGCAGGATCGCCACAGGCGACGACACTCCCGCCATGTTGAGCTGTGCTGCCATCCCAGGCGGTAATCACGCCACCGGCACCTTCGATTATCGGTATCAACGCCTGAACGTCGTAGGGTTGCAGGCTCGCTTCGATAATCACATCGACGAACCCTGAAGCGAGCATGCAGTACGCATAGCAATCACCGCCAAAGCGAACCAGTTGCGCCTGGCTTGCCACGGATTGAAAAGCATCCCGCCGCTCGGCGGTGTCGAACATATCGGGTGTTGTACACATCAGTGTTGCCGAGGAGATGCCCTGGCATGGGCGTGTCTGCAACTTCGTACCATTGCGCCATGCACCCTGCGCAGTGCCAATATAGCGCTCACCGGTGAAAGGCTGATTCATGACCCCCAGCACGGGGCGCAGACCATCGTTGAGGGCTATGAGTGTTCCCCACAGTGGCAAGCCGGTAATGAACGCTCGAGTACCATCGATAGGATCAAGCACCCAGGTCAATTCGCTGCTGCCAACGATCGAGCCCTCTTCCTCACCCAGGATTCCGTGTGCGGGATACCGATCCTGAATGAGCTCACGCATGGCTCGCTCAGCCGCCTTGTCGGCCAAGGTCACCGGGTCGAAGACACGACCGCCCTTATCCTCCACATCCAGCCTTGCTCGAAAATACGGCTGAATGGCCGCGGCGGCAGCCTCGGCCAACTGCTCGGCGAAGGCTTGATATTCAGCAGATTGATCAGCGCTGACGGACATCGATCATTACCTCATTCAAGAGAAAAGACTTGATCTTATCTGAGCAGACGCCCAAGTCCATCTCAAATCAGCCGGGCCGTGACTACAATCACTGGACAACCTGTTCGGCAAACGAAAGTACGCTCATTCGATACCTTTCTGCCCCGGGACTTCGACCATGGCTACTAAAACCGCAATTGTATTCGCAGGGGGCGGCAGCCTCGGTGCGGTGCAGGTGGGCATGTTGCGGGCCCTGGTCGAGGCCAATGTTCGATTCGACATGGTGGTCGGCGCTTCGGTAGGCGCTATCAACGGTGCCTACTTTGCCGCACGGCCCGATTCTGATGGTGTCGAGGCGCTCGCCGGATTCTGGCGCGGGCTGTGTAAAAACGACATCTTTCCCCTCTCCTGGCTCGATACCTGTAGAGGACTGATCAAACGGCGTGGTTATCTGTTGCAGCCCGCGGCCTTGCACCGATTGCTGGGTCAGGCACTGCCCATTCATCGCATCGAGGACGCCGTGCTACCCCTGCACATCGTCACCACCGACCTGCTCAGCGGTGCCGAGGCCGTTCTGTCCAGTGGCGAACTCGAGCAGGCGTTACTGGCCAGCGCGGCCATCCCGCTGGTGTTCCCCTGCGTACAGATCGCCGACCGGTTCCTGGTTGACGGCGGCGTGGCCAGCAATACGCCCATTTCCACTGCCGTCGCCCTGGGCGCCACCAACGTCGTGGTCATCCCCACCGGCGTGAGTTGCGCCCTGACAGAACCGCCCCGAGGCCTGGTCGCCCTGGCCCTGCACACCGTCAACCTGATGAGCATGCGCCAACTGGTGAGCGACATCGAACACTTCCGTACGCTCACCAGCCTGCACATCGTTCCGCCCTTGTGCCCGGTGGATGTCTCGGTGTTCAACTTTGACCAGACCGAGTCCTTGCTGCAGCGCGCCTATGAGCAGACCCTGCGTTGGCTGGAACGTGGAGGGCTTGAACGCACCAAGGTACCGGGTGCGCTGACCCTCCATTCACATGCCCATGAGCATTGATCGGGCCGGGATCAAACCTGGCCCTGTTTGATAAGCCAGGAGAAATGCTCGACCGCCAACCGATAGCCTTGGGTACCAAAGCCCGCCAGTACGGCTTTCGCTGCCTTGGACACATAGGATAAATGACGGAACGATTCGCGCTGATGCACGTTGGAGATATGCACCTCGATCACCGGTACTTCGGCGGCAATCAAGGCGTCGTGGATGGCGACTGAAGTGTGCGTCCATGCCCCGGGATTGATCACGATGCCGCTGACGCGACCCCGTGCCTGGTGGATCCAGTCGATCATTTGGCCTTCATGGTTGGTCTGCTGGAACTCGATGGCCAATTCCAGGTGAGCGCCCGTTTCGCGGCAACGCAGCTCCACATCGGCCAGCGTTTCATGCCCGTATACCGCCGGTTCCCTGAGGCCCAGCATGTTCAGGTTGGGCCCGTTGAGGATCAAAATCGTCTTCATTGCAAATCCTTGATGTGGTTTCAGTGGTTGCTGGCGCGAATCGCTGTGAGCCGTGCCTGATGGTATTCATGGGCTTGCGTGGGTCTTGCATCTCGCTTGCCGAGGTCTGCCATGGGAATTCGGGAGGTCTCTGGCGCGCTCCACGCGGCAATGCCTGCGAGCAGCGCACAGACGCAGGCAATAGAGCCCACGATCAACGGGATGTTTTCGCTGCCCGGTCCAGCAACCCATGCGAACAGCGCCGGAAGCATGGCGGTGATGAACAGGCCGGAGTTTTGTGCGATGGCCATGGCCGACACGCGATAGCGGGTTTCGAACTGCTCGGGGAAGAAAGACGGGAAGACCGCGTTGTAACCCTGATAAACCATGCCCCACATCAACAGGGAGGTCGCGAATGCCAACGGCAGGCTGTGGATACTGATTGCATACAGGTAGACGAACGACATCAATCCGCAACCCAACGCACTGGCCATGATCAATGGACGACGGCCAATTTTGTCGGACAGGCTACCGACGAAAGGAATGCACAACACCGCGACCAGGTTGCCCGCGACCGGAATCCACAGGTAGACGCTTTTGTCGAAGCCGATGCCATAGGCAGGTTGCACCGCATAGGCCGCACCGAAAACGGTTGTCACGACCGGGATCACGTTCATCAGCGATACACCGACCACCACCAGCATGCCGCGCCAGCTGTGCTTGAAGGCGGCAACCACGGGCGACTCTACAGCGGTTTGTTTGTCGTTTTGCGCCACGAATGCCGGGGGCTCCTCCACTTCACGACGGATGATGAAGCCTGCAATCAACACAACCGCGCTCATGAGAAATGGGATGCGCCAACCCCAGGTACTAAATGCCTCGCTCGACATGAAGTACGCCAGCGGAAGAAAAATGGCCGCGGCGAGCACTTGCCCGGCTTGCACACCCTGGAGTGTGAAACTGCCGAAATACCCTCGTCGTCCTTGCGGCGCGTGTTCGAGAATCATCGAGCTTGCGCCGGAGATTTCGCCGGCAACGGCAAACCCTTGAACCAGTCTTAGCAGCACGAGCAGGATTGGCGCCCAGATACCGATGTGTTCATAGGTCGGCAGTAGCCCCACGGCCATGGTGGCGAACCCCATCAGGAACATGCACAGCAGGAGAACGTTTTTCCGGCCCCGGGTATCGCCCCAATGCCCGAGAAAAAACGCACCGACGGGACGTGCGATGTAACCCACGCCATAGGTGGCCATGGAAGCCACGATGGCTATCTTCGGATCCGTGGAAGGGAAAAACAGCTGCGGAAAGATAAGCGCGGCGGCCTGGGCGTATATGAAGAAATCGTAGTACTCCAGTGCCGAGCCAATCCAGCCGCTGGCCGTTGCCTTTTTCGCCTGACGCGCACGATGCTGTTCGCTCTCTAATGACGTTGTCATTGGATGCCTCCGGTTATTGTTTTTATTGGTTGGTCAGGGCGCCGCGAGCAGCCCCTTTTTGCACACAGCATCAGGCAGGGTTCAGGCCTGCCTGATGTTTATGTCGGGTCGATTTGCACAATGCTGCCTGAGCGCGCCGCTTCGGCAATCGCCTCGGTGATGATCAGGTTCCGCAGGCCGTCACGCACCGTAACCAGCGGTTCCTCAGTGCCTCGGATGACGTTGCAGAAATGCTCCAGCTGGCGCTCCAGCGGATCCTGGCGAACGACTTGCGCCGTGGCTGACTGGAAAGGTTTCCACCATGAACGGTCTTCGGGCTGCGCGTAGTACTTGAGGCGCATGGTCGGCACGGATAGCGAACCGCCCTTGCCACAAATCACATAGCAGTCTTCATCGTCGTACGAGGGGTAGCTGGCGTTCTCCTGGGAAGTCTGCTCCCAGCTGCGAGCACTGCCCGCACTGTCGCAGAGCATGAACGAGCCCAAGGCTCCGTTCTCGAACCGCAGGCCGATGCACACGGTGTCTTCGACGGGGAAACCACGCGCCGCGTTGGACTGCATGGCCTGTACGGCAACAATCTCACCGCACAGCGACCGCAGGTTGCCGATCTCGTGGATCATATTGATGAGGATGGGACCGCCGCCCTCCTCGCGTCTCCAGGCAGCGGCATCGAAATAGTCGTCCGGCTTGTAGAACAGCGCGCTCCCCTGCACCGCCACCAAATCGCCGAGTACACCTTCTCGAACCAGCTCCCGGGCCTTGGCGAGAATCGGGCTGTGCGCGCGATGGTGGCCTACCAGTAACCTGGCGTTTGCAGCGTCGGCGATAGCGAGCAATCGCTTGCCCTCATCGACGCTGTGGGCCACGGGTTTTTCGATCAGTGCCGCGATACCGGCATCGATGCACTGCAACGTCTGTTCGACGTGCAGGGCATTGGGCGTTGCGAGAATGACGCCGTCAGGTTTCTCTGCGGCGAAACAGGCCAGCAAGTCGGGGTATTGCGCCACGCCCAGCGCTGCCAGGTAGTCCGCTGGAACCGGCATGGGATCGATGATGGCGGCGAGTGTGCAAGATGGGCTGGCTTGCACGAGTTCGATATGACGGCGACCGATGAGCCCGGCGCCGGCGATGGCAATTCTGACTTTGGACATGTTTGATCTTCGCAAGCATTGTTTTTGTATTCGCGCCAGGGCGATGAAGCCACGACACGATCTGCTAGGATCAAGCCTACTATCAACTTTTAAGACCATAATTCGCCAGTATGGAAAATCAGAATTCTCCGCTAGTGAACAATGATCCTTTTTTACGGGACTTGCTTCTCTTCTCGACGATCGCCAAACGCGCCAGCTTCATCGCCGCAGGCAGCGAGCTGGGTATCTCCCCGGCCCATGTCAGCAAACGCATCGCCGCACTGGAAGAGACCTTGGGATGCAAGCTGTTCAACCGCACAACCCGCCGCGTCTCGATTACTTCGGATGGTGAAGTGATGCTGGTCTGGGCCCAGACCATCATGGACAACGTCAACGGCATGCTCGAGACCTCGCTGGGCGACCGGGTCGAACCCAGGGGCACATTGAGGATCAGCACCAGCCATCGCCTGGGTAGATTCCATATCGCCCCGATCCTGGCGCTGCTGCGCAAGCGTTATCCGAAGCTGGAGGTCTGGCTGGAACTCGTTGATCGTCGCACCGACCTGATTGCGGAGAAATTCGACATCGACATACGCATCGGAGAGGTCAACGAGCAGAACCTCATTGCGCACAAGATCGCCGAAAGCCATCGCATACTCTGTGCGGCGCCCAGCTACCTGGAAGACAGGGGCCATCCCTCGATGCTGTCCGAACTCACGCTGCACGATTGCCTGTTGTTCCGCGGGCGCGACCAGAGCTTTGGAGTGTGGCGCCTGGAAGGGCCAAATGGCATGGAAAGCGTCAAGGTGACCGGGCCGATGGCCTCCAATCACAGTGATGTAGTGCGTGAGTGGTCGCATGAAGGATTCGGCATCATCATGGCTTCCACCTGGGACGTCGCGCCCAGCATCGAAGAGGGGAAACTGGTGCGTATCCTCTCCTCCTATCGACAGACAGCCAACGTATCCGCGGTGACCACCGTTCGCGCATCGGGGTCGGCGAAGATCAACGTGTGCCTGGAGTTCCTGACTGCACAGCTCAATGCAGGTGCTTACGCGTTGAAGGGTTTTTAGCTGCGTGCCGTTCTACTGCCTGGTTTTGCGCGCTGCGCTGACCAATCTTTCCAACCAATCCTGGTGACCATTGATCATCGGGTTGGGCTTGGCCGTGGCTAGCGCTTGTGCAGGTTTTCCCTTCTGCGTTTCTTGCGTGAGGATGCGCACGCGTCCGCCAGGCAAATCCTCAATCAGCCAGGCATGGTGAACATCCAGTCGGGTGTCGCCCTCACCTGCCCAACCATGCCAGGCAATTCGTCCTGGCCGGCCATGGACTGGCGGTACGTATTCATTGCATTGCGCCTCGACCGGAAACCCGAAGGTTTCAAAATAGAAACGCCTGCGATCTTCCAGTTGCGGGCCCTTGAGGTCATAAAAACGTACATTCGCCGAGTTGGCGTAGTAGGTCGGCCACTGTGGTGCGTTGCTCAGCAACGGCCAGATATCAGCCGCACTCAGACCGGCGACGATGATTTCGTTGGACGCAAAGTTTTCGGTGAAACCCGGTAGGTAGCCTTCCGGCCAGAAGATCTGGTTCATGTTCGGCACTCAGAAAAATGGACTGGCGCCATACTGGGTGCTAGCTTGAAATAACTCCAATCGCCATATTTTATTCAGAGCATCATGATTTCTGATATCAGACGCCTCGACTTCAACCTTCTTAAAACCCTCGACGCTCTTCTCGACGAACGCAGCGTGACACGAGCCGCAGAACGACTGGCGCTCACCCAGCCCGCCGTCAGCGGAATGCTTACCCGGTTAAGGGAAAGTTTTGACGACCCACTGTTCGTGCGAGCGCAGCGCGGCATTGTCCCAACCTTACGGGCCCAGCAACTGGCGGCGCCGTTGAAGCAACTGCTCAGCGATATCGAAAACCTTCTGCAACCCCAAGCCTTCGATCCCGACGTCGCTGACATGACGATCACGATAGCCTCCACCGACTACGCCTTGCGCGCCGTCGTAGCACCTTTGTTGAGCGAGTTGAGAAAGCGCGCGCCCAACATCCGGGTGGCAGTCCAGTCCCTCGACAATCAGCATCTGCTCAGCCAGCTCGAGCGTGGTGATGTCGACTTGGCGCTGATGACGCCAGAAAGCACGGCGCCGGGCCTGCATGCAGTGAAGCTGTTCGACGAGCGTTATGTTTGCGTGATGCGCAATGATCATCCTGACGCCGGCCGTGGAGCATTATCCCTGGACCGCTTTTGCGCCCTTGATCATGTGCTGGCGTCCTCCTCTGGAGACGCATTCCAGGGCGTGACTGATCAAGCGCTCGCCCGAATCGGCCGGGCACGGCGAGTGATGACCTCGGTCACCAGCTTTTTGGTCATCCCGGAAATCTTGTTGGTCAGTGACATGATTGCCGTGGTGCCTCGTCGGCTGGCCTTGCACTGCGATGGCCTGACAATGCTCGAGCCCCCGGTCGATATACCCGGTTTCAGCAAAATGTTGGCCTGGCATGAACGAACCCACCGTGACGCGGGTCAGGCGTGGCTGCGGTCACTCTTGATCGAAACTTGCCAGGCGCTTGGCTGATTGCAGTGAACGCCAGCCTCAAGCTACAGAGGTAAAGGTCTGTCCTGCACGACCCGCTTCATCACCAGCGTTGAGGTCAGGCGCTGAACGTTGGGCAACGTCGAAAGGCTCTCATCGTAGAGCCGCTGAAAGGCCGGCAAGTCTTGTGTAATGACGTGAAGCAGGTAGTCCGGTTCGCCAAACAACCGCTGGGCATCGACCACCTGCGGGATGTCCACGAGTGCCGTCTCAAACGCCTCGACAGCCCGCCTGTCACCCTCGCGTAACGTGGCAAAAACCATCGCGGAAAAATTCAGGCCCAACGCGCCAGGATCCAGTTGCGCTCTATAGCCAAGCAACACCCCCGACTCTTCCAGTGCCCGCACTCGACGATGGCAAGGAGAAAGGCTCAGCCCCACGCGCTCGGCGAGGTCGGTGACTGAAAGTCGACCATCCTTTTGCAGCTCAGAAAGAATCTTTCGATCAATCCGGTCCATTTAGAAGTTCCTTCTATTAGCGCGCAACTGCACGATCATATTTGGAAATAAATTCTAACAGGATTTCATTATTCTTCCTGCATCCAAACTGCCCGGAGCAAGACGATGCAGAGCGCCCTTTATCAGCAGCACAAGTGGCTCGCGCCATGACCTTGAGTGTTTTCGTTGCCTTCTGGGCGGTATCCATCCTGTTCGTCATCACACCGGGTGCCGATTGGGCCTATGCGATTTCCGCCGGGCTCAGGGGCCGAGTCGTCATCCCGGCCGTGGGCGGGTTGCTGTCCGGCCACTTGCTAGCCACGGTGATTGTGGCCGCCGGTGTCGGGACGCTGGTGACCAACCACCCCTTTGCCCTGTCAGTGCTCACCGTTGCGGGGGCGGGTTATCTGCTTTGGCTGGGCATTAACCTGCTTGCCCGCCCCGCTACACCGCACGCTGATGGCATCCAGGTGTCGAGTTCCTCGATGCGCTGGGCGCTCAAGGGCCTTTGCGTCAGCGGGCTGAATCCAAAAGTGTTCCTGCTATTCCTGGCACTGCTGCCTCAATTCGCTGACGCTACGGCTGCCTGGCCGGTACCGATACAGATGATTGCGCTGGGTCTGATCCACACCGTCAGTTGTGGCGTTATCTACCTGCTGGTGGGATTTGGCTCACAGGTGGTGCTCAAGGCCCGCCCAGCTGCGGCACGCGGGGTCAGCCGTTTTTCCGGGGTGACCATGATCATCATTGCGGCCGTTCTGCTCAGCGAGCAGATCCAGGGGTGGTGAGGCACTGATTTGCGTCTTCGGCCAGTCCGTTGGAATGTATCCATTACAATTGTTTGATTGTCATGTTTCGCAGCCGTAGCATCTATTCACACAATCGGTTTGGGGAGCGCCATCGACTTCACATGGATCTGCCCGATTCCTGATCCATCAACGGAGGAAGAAGCCATCATGCACATCGCGATCCTGACCTTTGAAGGCTACAACGAACTCGACTCACTGATTGCCCTGGGCATCTTGAATCGAATCAGGAAGCCAGGCTGGCGTGTGTCGATTGCCAGCCCGACCGCCAGGGTTCGCTCCATGAACGGGGTTGTCATCGAATCCCACGTGTCGCTGC
Organism: Pseudomonas sp. SbOxS1; assembly: GCF_013416725.1. Classification (NCBI taxonomy): domain Bacteria; kingdom Pseudomonadati; phylum Pseudomonadota; class Gammaproteobacteria; order Pseudomonadales; family Pseudomonadaceae; genus Pseudomonas; species Pseudomonas sp. SbOxS1. The sequence goes on along the minus strand of NZ_JAAVXC010000023.1, from coordinate 5,647 downwards.
GAGAAGCGAACGAGGCTGACGCCGTCATCGTCGGTAGTGGCATGCAAACCCGGGAGGTGGTCGCCGATCCTGCGCTCATGGCGCAGTTGCAACTGGACCCTTCCCGGCAACTGCTGGGTGCACAGTGCTCTGGAACCTTGATCCTGGCAAAACTCGGATTGCTCAAAAACGTACCCGCGTGCACCGATTTGACGACGAAACCCTGGGTTCAGGAAGCGGGTGTCGACGTCCTCAACCAGGCTTTTTTTGCCAATGGCAACATCGCGACGGCGGGTGGTTGCCTCGCCTCCCAGTACCTGGCCACCTGGATTATCGCTCGACTCGAAGGCATCGATGCTGCGCAAAGCGCGCTCCATTACGTCGCGCCGGTCGGTGAGAAGGACGACTACGTGTCCCGCGCCATGGGCAATATCACGCCATATCTGCCATCTGAAAAATCTGCCATCCAGATTCGCTGATGATGGCATCTCTCTATCCTCCCGCAAGAGGACAGAGACTCATCAATCGGCACCCTCAATCCGCTTGCACAGTCACTTGATGCTGCTCACCCAACCCGGCGATGCCCAGGCGCATCGTCTGCCCTGCACGCAGGAACACCGGCTGCGGCTTGATGCCCAGGCCGACGCCCGGTGGCGTGCCAGTTGAAATCACATCGCCTGGTTGCAGGCTCATGCAGCGGCTCAGGTAGGCGATCAGTTGCGGCACATTGAAGATCAGCGTGCGCGTGTTGCCTTGCTGGTAGCGGTGGCCGTCGACTTCCAGCCACAGGTCCAGCGCATGGGGGTCGGCAATTTCGTCGCGGGTGACCAGCCACGGGCCGAGCGGGCCGAACGTATCGAAGCCTTTGCCCTTGTCCCAGGTACCGCCGCGCTCCAGTTGCCATTCGCGCTCCGAGACATCGTTGATCACGCAGTACCCGGCGACATGCTCCATGGCGTTGGCTTCGTCGATGTAGCGCCCGCCTTTGCCGATGACCACGCCGAGCTCCACTTCCCAATCGGTCTTGAGCGAGCCCCGCGGGATCTCGATGTTGTCGTTCGGGCCGCAGATGGCGCTGGTCCATTTGCTGAAGATGATCGGCTCCTTGGGCACTTCCATGTTCGACTCGGCCGCATGGTCGGCGTAGTTCAGGCCGATGCAGATGAATTTCCCGACTTGCCCGACGCACGCGCCAATACGCGGTTGCCCGGCAACGATCGGCAGGCTGGTTGGATCGATCGCGGCAAGCGCTGCCAGGCTTTCAGGGCTCAGGACCTGCCCGGCGATATCCGGTATGTGGCCCGAGAGATCGCGCACTTGGTTGTCGGCATCCAGCAGGCCGGGCTTCTCCGAACCTTTTTCGCCATAACGCAACAGTTTCATGTAGTTCTCCTGCTTGATCGGAAAATGCAAATCGGGTGTCAGATGCTCATGCCGCCATCGATGATGTGCACACCACCCGTGGTGTAGGCCGACGCATCGCTGCCCAGGTACAAGGCCAACTGGGCGATCTCTTCGGCGCTACCGATTCGTCCCATGGGCTGACGGTCGAGGAATTGCCGGTAGACCTGTGCTTCGTCAACGCCCTGCTGCAGGGCCTGGGCGGCAATGCGCTGGCGCAGCGAGGGCGACTCCACGGTACCCGGGCAAATCGCATTGCAGCGAATGCCTTGGCCAATGAAGTCAGCGGCAACAGCCTTGGTCAACCCCACCACGGCGGCCTTGCTGGCAGCATAGGCGAATCGGTTGGGCACGCCTTTGACACTCGACACCTCCGAAGACATGTTGATGATCGAACCGCCACCACGCTCCAGCATGCCGGGCAGGAACGTGCGAATCATCCGGTACATGGCCGTGACGTTGATGTCCATCGAACGCGCCCAGGATGCTTCGTCACATTCGAGAATGTTGCCGCTGGCCACATAACCCGCACAGTTGAACAGTACGTCCAGTCCACCGATGCGTTCGCAGGTTTCGCCGATGGCACGGGCGGACGTCACGTCCAGGCTGAGGGCGGTGATGCCCTCGATGCCCGCCAGCCCCTGGATGTCGATGTCCGTGGCAAACACCTCGGCACCGGCCTCGGCAAAGGCCAGGGCACTGGCCAAGCCGATGCCCTGCCCCGCTGCCGTGATCAGCACTCGTTTGTCCTGCAGGTTCATGCCGTCTCCAGCTTCGCGGTGGTGGTTGCGGTTTTGGCGGTTTTGCCGAGCATCGATGCGGGAATGGCCAGGATCAGCCCGCCGCTGATGAACAGGCACAGCGCCAACACGTAGGTACCGTTGTTGATATTGCCGGTGAGGTTCTCCGCCACCGCAGTGATCATCGAGCCGGTGAAGCCGGACAGGTTGCCGAAGGCGTTGATCATGCCAATGCCGGCGGCCGCCGCGACGCCCGACAGCACGGTCCCCGGCAGGGTCCAGAAAATCGGCATCAGGCTGAGAATGCCGGAAGCGGCGATACTGAGGAAGAACACCGACAGCACCAGGTTGTTGGCAAAGTAGGCGCTGAGGATCAGGCCAACGCCACCGACAAACGCAGGAATCGCCGCGTGCATGCGTCGCTCACCGGTGCGGTTGGAGTGGCGTGCGTTGAGCAGCATGGCCACGACTGCCACGGCATAGGGAATGGCGGTCAGCAAGCCGATGTGCAGGCTGTTGGTGATGCCGGTGCTCTTGATGATCGAGGGCATCCAGAACGCCAGGCCGTAAAAACCGGTGTTGAAGGTCAGCAGGATCAGCACCAGCAGCCACACCCGCGGATTGAAGAACACTTCACTCAGGCGCGAGGCCTTGCCCTGGTTGTCGGTTTGCAGATTGGCCTTGAGCAAGGCTTTTTCCGCAGCGGACAGCCATTTGGCGGAGTCGATGTTGTTGGCCAGGCAGACGATGACGACGAACGCCATGATCACCGACGGAATGCCTTCGATGATCAGCATCCATTGCCAGCCGGACATGCCATGCACGCCTTGCATGCTGTTCATCAACCAGCCCGAAAGGATGCCGCCAAGGGTCAGGCTGATCGGCATGGCCATCAGGAACCCGGACATCACCCGGCTTTGCCGATGGGTCGGAAACCAGTAGTTGAGGTAGAGAATCACCCCGGGAAAGAAGCCGGCTTCACAGATCCCCAGCAGGAAACGCAGCACGTAGAACATGGTGCTCGATTCGATATGGAAAAAACCCGCCAGTGGTACGGTGAAGGCCACGGCCATGGAGATCACGGCCCAGGTCAACATGATCCGGGCAATCCAGAAGCGTGCCCCGTAGCGATGCAGCAACAGGTTGCTCGGCACTTCAAAGAGGAAGTAGCCCCAGAAGAACATGCTGGCGCCCAAGGCATAGACGGTGTTGCTGAATTGCAGCTCGTTGAGCATATCGAGCTTGGCGAAGCCGATATTGACCCGGTCCAGGTATGCCGCCATGTAACACAGAAGGAGCACGGGAAGGATGCGCCAGATGACCTTGCGGTAGGTCCGGTCTTCAAAGTCGAGCTCACAGGCAGTCGCCTGCGCTGGTAATTGCTCGGATATCGTTTGCATGAGGTAACCCCTGGGCATGTGGACATGCCTGATTGTTTTTATCGAATGGGTCAGGCCGAATGAACCCTTCACTCGGCGATGGAGCGATGACTAGAGTGCCGCGGCAGTTTTTTCTCCATTGACCAGGCGCGTAAGCCCTAATGGATTACGGTTCTTGAGGGCTTGCGGGAGCAAGGCGTCAGGGAAGTTCTGATAGCACACCGGCCGCAGGAAACGATCGATGGCCAACGTCCCTACCGAAGTACCACGGGCATCGGACGTCGCCGGCCAGGGGCCGCCGTGGACCATGGCCTCGCAGACTTCCACACCGGTCGGGTAGCCATTGATCAGCACGCGGCCGACTTTTTGCTCAAGCACCGTGACCAGGTCGGCAGCCTGTTCAAGCTCTTCGAGCTCACCCACCAACGTCGCCGTCAATTGACCGCGCAAACCTTGCAGGGCCGCCAGCAGCTCGGTCCGATCGGCGACTTCAACCACCACGGTGGCCGGGCCGAAGATCTCTTCCTGCAACAGTTCACTCCCCGTCAGCAGCAGGCTGGCATCGGCCTGGAACAACTGGGCGTGGGCCTGGTTGCCCTGCTGCGCCTGCCCGGCCAGTCGGGTGATTTGCGGATGCGCGAGCAAGGCTTCGCAGCCCTGCACATAACTGCGCAGGCCACCGGCATTGAGCATGGTTTGCGAAGGTTGTTCGGCCAGCGAGGCACTGAGGGTCTGGACGAACGTGCTGAACGCCGCAGAGCGGATGCCGATGACCAGGCCGGGATTGGTGCAGAACTGCCCCGCGCCCATGACCACCGACGCCGACAGTTCAGCGGCGATACGTTCGCCGCGAACCTGCAACGCTTGGGGCAGTAGCAGTACCGGGTTGATGCTGCTCATCTCGGCGAACACCGGGATCGGCTGCGCACGTGCAGCCGCCATGTCGCACAGTGCCCTGCCGCCTTTGAGCGAACCGGTGAACCCGACGGCCTGAATCAGCGGATGCTTGACCAGCGCTTCGCCGACGCCAGCACCGAAGATCATGTTGAACACGCCCTTGGGCATGTCGGTCTGCTCGGCAGCCCGGATAATGGCTTCGGCCACCCGCTCGGCGGTCGCCATGTGCCCGCTGTGGGCCTTGAACACCACCGGGCAGCCCGCGGCGAGCGCGGCGGCGGTGTCGCCGCCGGCGGTGGAGAATGCCAATGGAAAGTTACTGGCGCCAAACACGGCCACCGGGCCGACGCCCAGGCGACACTGGCGTATATCGGCGCGCGGCAGGGGTTGGCGTGCGGGCAGTGGCAGATCGATGCGCGCACCGTAGAAGTCACCGCGACGCAGGGTCTGGGCGAATAATCGCATCTGACCGCTGGTGCGCGAGCGTTCGCCCTGGATGCGTGCCGGCGGCAGCGCCGTCTCCTGGCAGACCAGGGCGACAAATTCATCACCCAGTGCATCCAGCTCGCTGGCGATCGCCTCGAGGAATTGCGCCCGGCGCGCGGCTGGCAAGTTGCGGTAGATCGGGTCTGCGCAAGCGGCGGCCCTGGCGGCGGCGTCCACTTCCTCGACCGTGGCCTGGATGAAGGCTATGGGCAGCGCTTGCCCGGTCGTCGCGTCAACGCTGTGCAGCACGATCGATCCGGCGGCGCTGCGGCCACCGGCGATGAAATTGTGTCCGGACAGTTCGGGCATGACAGTCTCCTAACCCTGATTGGAAGCCAGGCGCTACTTTACGGGTGCGAATCGATTCATTCCCAATGGCATTTTCGGATTAACCGATAACGATTTGTTATCGAATAAACCTGCGTGCACCATAGGGCTGCAGGTGCATTTGGGTTGGGTGTATATCCATTCCTGTAGTAACGGCCCAGGGTATCGTCCTGAAGGCGGGCGCAAATCCTGTAGGAGCCCGGCTTGCCGGCGAAGGCGGCCTGGCAGACGATAATTGTCTTTCAGGTGTACATATCCATTCCTGCGGTAACGGCCACCTAGGGTTTCGCCCTTACGGCGAGTCACTTGGAAGAGCCCCAAGTAACCAAGGGCTCTTGCCCCTGGCGTTCGGTGCCTCGCTAAGGCTCGGCATACCCTCGCTCCGGTCCTGCTCCGTGGGTCGCCGCGATGGGCCATCCATGGCCCAGCGCGGCTAAA